>NZ_CP031842.1:2840000-3140000 GCF_003441615.1 Dechloromonas sp. HYN0024
CCTTCCAGCCCTGGCGTATCCAGGCCCTCGCCTTCAAGGCAATCCGCCGTCTTTATCCGGAATATCCGCTGTGGCGTGATTTCGCCTATGAATATGAACACGACCGCCTGGCCATCGACCTTATCAACGGCTCGCCACTGCTTCGCCAGTGGGTTGATGATCCCGCTGCACTGGCCAGCGATCTGGACTGCCTGACACAAGCAGACGAAGTCGCCTGGCGGGAAAAAATCCGCCCCTTCCTGCTCTACTGAAGCCGGCGCCGGGCGATCATGCCATCTGCAAAAAAACACCAAAAATATAACAACCTGCTAATATTATTCGGAAACAAAATGAAGTAATAAATTCGAGTGGAGTTTGTGTGGGCCCATATAGCGAGGACTCAGTCAGCCATTGGCTCGGCAAGGCCGTGGCGACCCTGTGCCTGCTGTTCGGACTGTCCTCTGCCTGTGCCAGCCAGGATGCCCCGGCAACAACGTCCGATACGACGCTGGCATCGACCATCGCTCCCTCCCCTGCCGTGCTTGGTGGCAGCACCAAAAGGATAGCGAAATTTGCCGTCCTGGCGATTCGCCCGAAACCCGAAAGCGAAGCCCGCTGGCGCCCCCTGATCGACTACCTCAACAAGACCAACCCGAACCGGCCGCTCGAACTCGCCATACTGACCTACCCGGAACTGGAATCAGCAATCCGCAACAAGCAGGTCGACTTCGCACTCACCCAACCGGCCCACTACATTACGCTGACCCAGCGCGAGGGCTTGCTCTCCCCTCTCGCCTCGCTGGTTGAAATCCAGGACGGCAAGCCCCTTGCTGCACTCGGCGGGGTCATCGCAGTGCGCAGCGAGCAGAAAGACATCCAGAATCTTACCGACCTTGTCGGAAGGCGGATCGCCACCAGCACCAAGTCATCACTGGGCAGCTACCAGGCCCAGGCCTATGAACTGCTGATGCGCGGCATCGATCTGACCAGCGACGCCACCGTCATCGAGACCGGGCAACCTCAGGACCTGGCTGTCGAGCAGTTGCTGGCCGGCAAGGTCGATGTTGCCTTTGTTCGAACGGGCATTCTCGAAGCCATGATCAAGGAGCACAAGCTCGATATCCGGCAGTTGCGCATCATCACCCCCCGTGACGATGGCTTTCCCCAGATGCACTCGACACGCCTCTATCCGGAATGGCCTGTGGCGGCGATGCCATGGGTCGACGAAGACCTTGCCCGCAAGGTCGCTGCCGACATCCTGACCCTGCCGCACGGCGGCGACGTTGCCCGGGCAGCCGGCATCCACGGTTTCAACATTCCCGGCGACTACCGCCCGGTCGGGGAATTATTGCAACAGCTTCGCCTGCCCCCCTTCGATGCGCCCCCCAGGGTCACCATCAAGGACATCATCAACCAGTTCGGCTGGGTGATCGGTCTGGTTGGCATCGCCCTGGCCAGTGGCTTGATGCTCTTTGTCGTCACCCTGTTCAGATCGAATCGGCAACTCAAGGCAGAACGCGCCCGGACGGCGCTGGCGATGTCCGATCTGGCTGCTACCGAAGCCCGCTTCCGGGCCATTTTCGAGAACGTCGATGCCCTGGCCATTCAAGGCTATCTGGCCGATGGCACCGTCGCCTACTGGAACCACGCCTCGCAGACGCTGTATGGCTACCCGCCCAGCGAAGCCTTGAATAGGTCACTGCTTGAACTGATCGTCCCGACCCCATTGCAGGAACGGCTGCGCGACGCCATGCAGTGGATGTTCGCCAACAAGGCCGGCATTCCGGCCGGGCGTCTCACCCTGCGCCACAAGGACGGCCACCCGGTCGAGGTGTACTCGAGCCACACGGTCGTCGACACCCCTGACCGCGGCCCGATGATCTTTGGCTTCAACGTCGACCTGAAAGACCTGGTCAGCGCCGAACATGCACTGCGCGAAAGCGAGGCACGCCAGCGCATGATTCTGGAAACCCTCGGCGAAGGGGTTTTCGGCACTGACGCCGATGGCATCTGCACCTTCATCAATCCGGCCGGACTGGCCATGCTCGGCTTCACCGAACGTGAAGTACTCGGTCGCAATCTCCATAACCTCTTCCACCACCATCATGTTGATGGCACCCCCTACGCGCCGACCGAATGCCCGGTCCGCAAAACAGCCGGCGATGGCATCACGCGCCGGACGCAAGACGCTTTCTGGCGCAAGAACGGCGAGCTTTTCCCGGTCAACCTGACGATCACGCCAACCCGCCGCGATGGGCTGGTCAGCGGCGTTGTCGTCTCCTTCTCGGACATCAGCGAAATCCAGCGCACCGCCAAGGAACTCGAGAAACACCGCCAGAATCTGGAAATTGAAGTCCGACAGCGCACCGAACAACTCGAGATTGCCCGTCAGGCAGCCGAGATGGCCAGCCGCTCGAAGAGCGCCTTCCTGGCCAACATGAGCCACGAAATTCGGACCCCCCTCAATGCCGTACTCGGCATGGTTCACCTGATCCGTCGCGACAATCCAACGCAGCTCCAGGTCGACCGGCTCGACAAGATCGATGCGTCATCGCAGCACCTCCTTGCCGTCATCAACGACATTCTCGACATCTCGAAGATTGAAGCCGGCAAACTGCAACTCGACGAGGCCACAGTCGACGTGAACAGCATCCTCAAGCGGGTCGTCTCCGTCCTTGGCGAACGTGCCCGCGAGAAGGGACTGACCTTGCAGACTGAATCAGCCGAATTCACGCGGACAATGCTCGGCGACCCGACCCGTATCACCCAATGTCTGATCAACTACACCGCCAACGCGATCAAATTTACCGAACAGGGCAGCATCACCATCCGGGCGGGCAATATCTCGGAAAATGCCAACGAAACCCTGCTCCGCTTCGAGGTCGAAGACACCGGGGTGGGCATAGCCGAAGACTCCATTCCCCGGCTCTTCGGGATATTCGAACAGGCTGACGCGTCAACCACCCGCAAATTTGGCGGTACCGGCCTTGGTCTGGCCATCACCCGCCGCCTCGCCGAATTGATGGGCGGCCAGGTCGGGGTCAGCAGCCGCCTAGGCAGCGGCAGCCGGTTCTGGTTCACCGCCCGCCTGAAGCCAGGCAGCGAATTCAATGCCCTCGTCACCTCGAGCTACGCCGGCATGCCGCCTCAGGCCGTCCAGGATTCCCTGGCCGGGCGCCACCTGCTGATCGTCGAGGACGAACCGATCAACCGCGAGATCGCCCTGGAACTGATCCAAGAGTTCGGCACCACGGCCGACACCGCCGAAAATGGCCGGCAGGCCCTCGACATGCTCAAGAAGCGCAGCTACGACCTGATCCTGATGGACATGCAGATGCCGGAAATGGATGGTCTGGAAGCCACCCGCCAAATTCGCGCCGACCCGCAATATGCCCTGCTGCCGATCATCGCCATGACGGCCAACGCCTTTGCCGAAGATCGCGAACGCTGCCTTGCTGCCGGAATGAACGACTTCATCGTCAAGCCGGTCGACCCGGATGACCTGAAAATGCAGCTGCTGCGCCATCTGGCAACTTAGCGCCGGGCGACTTTCCCGAACACCCGCTCGGCCGCCAGTACGCCCCGATACTGCGCCTCCTCGAATAACGAAAAGCCTGAGAGATCGGCATGGGCCAGAGTGATGCGCGGACTTTGAAAGCTGGCCATGATTTCCCGCTGACCGGAAAACAGACTGCCCGGCACGGGTCGGCGCATGGCATGGCCGTTGCGGAAGATGTCGAGGCGCGTCGTCAGCCGCCGGATATCGGGATGAACCCGCTCCAACTCAGCCAGAATCCCTTCTGCCCAGGCTTCGCGTGGCGTTTCCATAAGTAGCCGGCGCCCCTCGGCCGGTGCAACATCATGCAGCGAACGATAATAGGTAAACACCGTGCCGGCCGGGCGACGCCGGATCAGCTGATGGGTTGCCGTGACGTAGCCCAGCCCCGGACTGTCATAGAACACGTTGTCCCAGGCCGGCGGCGCACCATACCGTTCTTCCGGCCAGGCGGAAAGGTGCAGATTGGCGGTCAGCCATGGGGCGTAGTCGCCGGCCAGTGCTGCGCTTCGCAAATCACCGGGGATGCCCGGCCAGACCCGTGGCAGGACAAATGCCGGGGCCGCCCAGATCAGCTGACTGGCTTGATAGCGGACGGTTTTTTCTCCGACCAGCACATCAACCATCACCGACGACTTTTGCTCCTCGACATGCCACGCCAGCGCCCCCGTCAGCACACGACTGCCCGCTCTTTTGGCCAGGCCACGCACCAGCCAGGCATTACCCTCAGGGGCGGTGAGTACGGTATCGCTGGACGCATTGGCCGCCTCGCCGTTGCGGCAGGCGAAGTAATGCAATCCGGCCCAGGCCGAGACCTGATCGCTGGCTGTTCCGTAATCGTCACGGCAGGCATAGTTGGCCAGCCAGCTTAGCGTCGGCGCCGTAAAGCCGTTGTCGCGCAGCCATTGGGCAAAGGAAATCCGGTCGAGGGCCAGCCATTCCCGGTCACGACTGGACAGCGCCATCGGGATGGCGAACAGGCGACGCCCGTCACGGCCGCGGGCCTGCTTGAGTACATCTATTCTTTCGTGAAAACGACGCTGCTGTGCCCGCTCCTCGGCATCGAGTCCCCGTTGCGGCAGCAGGCCCTCGTCCCACAGGCTGTTGCGATATATCCGCTCCTGCGGCGTGGCGCACAGATAACGCTCGTCATAGGTGGGCTGTGGCGCATGCGGATCACCCTGCAGGACGCCGAGTTCCGCCAGAAGTTCGCGCACATGCACCGATTCGCGACTGGGCAGCGGCAGGTAGTGTGCGCCCCAGGGATAGGCGACAAGCGACGACTGTCCGGCCCGCGAATTGCCGCCAGCTTCGGTTTCCATGTCGACTACGAGAAAATCGTCGAATCCCGATTTGGCCAGGCTCCATGCCGCCGACAGTCCGGAAATGCCGCCCCCGACGATCAGCACACCGGTCTTGCGTACCTCGCCAGGAGCGGGGAAATTACTGTCGCGCAGCCGATGGCCGAGTGCCTGATTGAACCCGAGCAATTCACCCGGCGGCAAGGCTGGCCTTCCGGCCGGAGCACAACCGGCGAGGGCGGCCGCCCCCACCGTGCAAAGAAAATCGCGCCGACTGAACCCCGCCTCGGCGTCGCCAGAATCGATACCGTGCCTGGGACTAATCAAGCTTCCGCAGCGACAGGCTGACCGACAACTGCGCCCCCAGCCAACCGAGGAAAGCGCCAAGCGCAGCCAGGCCTGCCGTTTCAACAATGCCGGGCGGACGCAGGCTGAAGTTGCCGCCATACAGGGCAGCCAGCTCACCAACCGGGCCGGCCAGCAGGCGCAGCGCCGCAAGGACAAGCCCCCCGGCGAGCAGGCCGCCGAACGCCCCCTGCAAGGCGCCAAAATAGTAGAACGGCCGGCGGATGAAGGCATCCGTCGCGCCGATCATGCGCGCCACTTCAATCTCGGCTGACTGGGCCATGACCTGCAGACGGATGGTATTGAAGGTCACCGCCACCAGCCCGGCCCCGAACAGCCCGGCCAGCATCCAAAGGGCCAGCTTGCCAAGACGCAGGAAGGCGTCGAAGCGCTTGACCCAGGCTGAATCGAGCTGGACATGGGCCACCTTCGGCCAGCCGGCGATTTCCTTGCGCAGAACTTCCAGCGCTTCCGGCTCGGTATTGGCCGGTTCGACGACAAAGGCATCAGGTAGCGGATTACGCGGCAGGCTGGCGACGATCTCGGCCATCCCTTCACTCGACTGCATACGCTTCAGGGCCTCCTCTTTCGGCACGAAACGCCATTTGCCGTTGGCCGCCAGACGCAGCCGGCTTTCAATTTCGCCGACTTCCTTCTTGCTGGCCTCGAGGTTCATGAACAGGCTGATCTGCTGGACACCGGACACATTACGGCCAAGATCGCGCAGATTATCGAGGGCCACGTAGCCAAAAGCCGGCAAGGTCAGCGCAATGCCGATGACCAGGAGCGACAGCAGGGTGTTGAGCGGGGTCGCCCAGAGGCGGCGAAAAGCGGCCGCCAGGGCCGACCGGTGCTGGATCAGCCAGGTATTCATGCGCTTACTCTCCCGTGGTCCAGGCGCAGCACATTGGGGTGGTAACGCTCGATCCAGCTCTGGTCATGGGTGGCGACGACAACCGTCACCCCGACGCGGTGAAACTCGGCAAAGATATCGAGAATGGCCATACCGGATTCGACATCAAGATTGCCGGTCGGCTCGTCGGCGATCAGGATGGTCGGCCGGTTGACCACGGCCCGGGCTATCGCCAGACGTTGCTGTTCGCCACCGGACAGGGCGATCGGATTGGCTTTCTCACGGGCCAGCAGACCAACCTTGTCGAGCGCCGCCTGCGCCCGCCGCAGCGCCTCACGGCGCGGCATCCCGGCGATATGCAGGGGGAGCAACACGTTCTCCAGTGCATTGCGGTCGAACAGCAGCTTCTGATCCTGGAAGACCATGCCAAAGTGCCGGCGCACATGCGGAATGGCGCTACGCCCAAGGGCGGAAAGATTTTGACCATTGACCACCAGACTACCCGAGGTCGGTCGCTCGATGGTCGAAATGAGCTTCACCAGCGTTGTTTTGCCGGCCCCGGAATGACCGGCGATGAGCACCATCTGACCGGCCTTGATCGAGAAACTCGCATCCTTGACGGCCTCAAAACCGCCGGGATAGCGCTTGGTCAGATTGCTCGCCTCGATCATTGCTCGAACATTGCATCCACGAAGTCGCGGGCGGAAAACGGCCGCAGGTCGTCGATCTGTTCGCCGACACCGATGAAACGGATCGGCTTCGGGCATTGCCGGGCAATCGCCGTGACGACGCCGCCCTTGGCCGTACCGTCGAGCTTGGTCAGGACCAGTCCGGTAACGTTGATTGCCTTGTCGAAAGCCTTGACCTGCTGGAGCGCGTTCTGGCCGATGTTGGCATCGAGGACGAGGAGGGTTTCGTGCGGGCCTTCCGGCTCGATTTTCTGGATGACGCGGCGAACCTTGGCGATTTCTTCCATGAGGTGCAATTGCGTCGGCAGACGGCCGGCCGTGTCGGCCAGCACGATGTCGATGCCACGCGCCTTGGCGGCAGAAATGGCGTCGAAGACGACAGCAGCCGGATCACCCTTGTCCTGAGCAATCACTGTGACATTGTTGCGTTCGCCCCAGGTTTCCAGTTGTTCGCGTGCAGCGGCCCGGAAAGTGTCGCCGGCTGCGAGCAGGACGCTCTTGCCCTGGCTCTGGAAATACTTGGCTAGCTTGCCGATCGACGTCGTCTTGCCGGCACCGTTAACCCCGGCAATCATGATCACGAAAGGCTTGTGGGTCGACACATCGAGGGGCTTTTCGAGCGGCTGAAGGGTTTCGAGCAGGGCGTCGTGAAGTGCCTTCTGGATGGCCTCCGGCGTTTCCAGCTTGTCGCGCTTGGCGGCCTTTTTCAGTTCGTCGAGCAGGTGGGTCGTCGCCTCGATGCCGCAATCGCTCGTCAGCAGGAGGGTCTCCAGTTCTTCGAGCAGTTCGTCGTCGACCTTGCCGCGCGAGAAAATGGTCTTGAGCTTGCCGCCCCACTGGGCGCGGGTCTTGGCCAGGCCCTTGAAGAGGCGTTCGCGCCATGAGGGAGCAGCCGCTTCAGCCGTGACGTCGGCCTTGTGATCGGCTTTGGTGTCGGTGCCGGATTTTTTCAGGAAACTGAACATGGGGATGGTGGTCTCAAGCCTTGCTGACAGGCGGGCGGCAAGCCGTTAAGATGCCGTCCGGTTCGATGCAAAATCAGCCCCGAATTCTAGCAGAAAGCCCAGTACCCCCATGCGCCTCAAATCCCTGCTCTCCGTTTTGCTCGCTGCCGGGCTATCTACCGCAGCTTTCGCCAACCCCTACGAAACAACGCTCAAGAACGGCCTGCGCATCATCGTCAAGGAAGACCACCGGGCACCAACGGCGGTCCAGATGGTCTGGTACCGCATCGGCAGCACCGATGAGGTCGATGGCGCCTCTGGTGTCGCCCACGTGCTTGAACACATGATGTTCAAGGGCACGCCGAGCGTCGGCCCCGGCGAATTCAACAAGCGCGTTGCCGCCGCCGGCGGGCGCGACAATGCCTTTACCAGCCGTGACTACACCGCCTATTTCCAGCAGGTGCCCAAGGAAAAACTGCCCGACATGATGCAGCTTGAAGCCGACCGCATGCGCCACCTCAACGTGGACGCCAAGGAGTTTGCGCAGGAGATCAAGGTCGTCATGGAAGAGCGCCGCATGCGCACCGACGACAATCCGCAAGCCAAGCTGTTCGAGCAGATGAACGCCGTCGCCTTCCAGGCCCACCCCTATCGCCGGCCGATCATCGGCTGGATGAACGATCTCGAAACGATGACGGCGGCCGATGCCAAAGCTTGGTACAACACCTGGTACGTGCCCAACAACGCTTATGTGATCATCACCGGCGACGTGGACCACAAGGACGTCTTCGCCCTGGCCGAAAAACACTATGGTCAACTGGAAGGCCGCGCCCTGCCACAGCGCCGGCAACAGATCGAACCGGCCCAGGAAGGTAGCCGCCGGCTTACCGTCAAGGCCCCGGCCGAACTGCCGGTGCTGATCATGGGCTACAAGGCACCCATCCTGCGCGATATCGACAAGGACAGCGATCCCTACACTCTGGAAATGCTCGCCGCCATCCTCGATGGCCATGACGCCGCCCGCTTCAACAAGAAACTGGTCCGCGAGGACAAGGTGGCGCTGTCGGCCGGCATCGATTACGACAGCACGGCACGCGGCCCCGGCATGCTCTACCTGCATGGCACACCGTCCGAAGGCCGAACGGTCAGCGACCTCGAGGCCGCCCTCCGGGCCGAAATTGCCCGCGTCCAGAAGGAGGGCGTCAGCGAGCAGGAACTCAAGCGAGCCAAGGCGCAACTGATCGCCGGCCAGGTCTACAAGCTCGACTCGATGTTCGGCCAAGCCATGGAAATCGGCCAGATCGAATCGGCCGGCCTGCCCTACCAAAAACTCGACCACATGCTCGACAAGCTCCAGAAAGTGACGGCAGCCGAGATTCAGGCCGTGGCCAAAAAGTATTTCAACGACGATGCGCTGACCATTGGCGTCCTCGACCCGCAACCGCTCGACGGCAAGCCACGCCGTCCGGCCGTTGCCACCCGACACTAAGGCCGCCAGCACATGCCCTTACCGTGGAAAACCATCCTCACCAACGTGCCGTGGCGCGATGTGCTGGGCAAGGCACCGGTCATCGCCGACGGCGCGAGGAAGCTCTGGCAGGGACTGGGTCGCAAAAATGGCGAGGGAAGCATCGCCGAGGCCGAAGCCTTGATTCCGCCGGATGCCGATCACGCCAGCCGACTGACCGGCCTGGAAGCCGCCCAGCGAAAATTACGCACACAGATTCTCGCCTCTGGCGAACTGATCCAGGCACTCAGCGAACAAAACGCCCAACTGGTCGCGCAGATCGAAATGCTGCGCCGCCGCGCCCAACATCAGGCCTGGGGCCTTGCCGCCACCGCGCTGCTCGCCAGCCTCGCCCTGCTGCTCGTCTGGCAACCCCGCCTAACGGAGTTTTTTGCATGAAAAAACTGCTCACCGCCACCTTCGCCCTGCTCATCGCGCAAACATCACTGGCCAGCGTCAACATCCAGCACTGGGTTTCGCCGTCCGGCGCCCGCGTCCAGTTTGTCGAAAGCCGGGTCTTGCCGATGCTCGATGTACAGGTTGATTTTGCCGCCGGCTCAATGTTCGACCCGGAAGGAAAATCCGGCCTCGCTGCGCTGACCCGTGGTGCGCTCGACCTCGGCACCGGCAAGTTCGATGAAACGGCCATCGCCGAACAGATGGCCGACATCGGGGCCAGCCTGGCTGGCGGTGCCGACACCGACCGGGCCAATATCTCCCTGCGTACCCTGTCGGCCAAAGACAAGCGCGAACCGGCCCTGACCATCCTTAAAAGCGTGCTGCACGCCCCGCTTTTCGACACCGCCATTTTTGAACGCGAAAAGGCGCGCACCATCGCCGGCCTGAAAGAAGCGATGACCCGCCCCGACAGCATCGCCGGCAAGGCCTTCTGGGCCGCCATGTACCCGAAGCACCCCTATGGCCGGCAGGCCACACCGGAGACCGTTGCCGCGCTTAGCCGTGATGATCTGGCCGCCTTCCACGCCCGTTACTACAATGCCGCCAACGCCAGCATCACGCTGGTTGGCGACCTTTCCCGGGCCGAGGCCGAGCAGATTGCCGAAGCCATCGCCGCCGGCCTGCCCAAGGGCGAGGCGGCAACCCTCCCCGATGCGCCGGAAAAGCCGAAATGGTCGATCACCCAACTGCCCCACCCGGCCAGCCAGGCCCACATCTACATCGGCCTGCCCGCCATCGAGCGGGGCAATCCTGACTTCTTCCCCCTGCTCGTCGGCAACTACACGCTGGGCGGTGGCGGCTTTGTCTCGCGCCTGATGAAGGAAGTCCGCGACCAGCGCGGCTACGCCTACAGCATCTATAGCTACTTTGCTCCGCTCAAGCAGACCGGCCCCTTCCAGATCGGCCTGCAGACCAAGCGCTCGCAGGCCAAGGATGCGCTCAAGCTAACGCGCGAGATCCTCACCGGTTTCCTCAAGAACGGTCCGAGCGAAGATGAACTGGCCGCCGCCAAGGCCAACCTGACCGGCAGCTTCCCGCTGCGCCTGGACAGCAACAAGAAGATTCTTGAAAACGTTGCCAATATCGGCTTCTACGGCCTGCCCTTCGATTACCTCGACCAGTACCAGGCGCGGGTGCAAGCGGTCACCGCCGACGACATCCGGCAGGCCTTCGCCCGCCGCATCCGCCCGGAAAACATCATCACCGTCACGGTGGCGGCGGACTGAGCCTTGAATTCGGTGCGCATCATCGGCGGCGACTATCGCCGCCGCGTCCTCAAATTCCCCGACAGCGAAGGACTCCGCCCGACGCCAGACCGGGTGCGCGAGACGCTGTTCAACTGGCTCGGCCAGGAACTCGATGGCTGGCACTGCCTCGACCTCTTCGCCGGCAGCGGCGCCCTCGGCTTTGAGGCGGCATCACGCGGTGCGGCCCGCGTCGTGCTGGTCGAGCAAGCGCCAAAAGTCCTGGCGGCGTTGCGCGAAAACCACGAAATGTTGCAAAAACCAGCAGCGATGACGATCATTCGCGCGGATGCGCTACAATATTTGGCCTCGACGAACGCAAAATTTGACCTGATCTTCCTCGATCCGCCCTTCAAGAAAGGCTGGATTGCCCGCCTGGAGCCACTCCTTCCCGGCGTACTGAATGAAGATGCAGCGATTTATGTCGAAGCAGAACAACCGATCGAATCGCTTGGCGATTGGCGCACCGTGCGTCATGGCCGGGCGGGCGAAGTCCACTATCACTTGTTGCGGCGAGACACAGGCGGGAAAACAGCTTGAGCAAACTCAATCATCGCGTAGCGATCTACCCCGGCACCTTCGACCCCATCACCCGGGGCCATGAAGACCTCGTCCGGCGCGCCTCGACGCTCTTCGACAAGCTGATCCTGGCCATTGCCGAAAGCCCGTCCAAGCAGCCCCGCTTCCCGCTCGTCGATCGCGTCGCCATGGCCACTGAAATCCTCGGCGACCTGAAGAATGTCGAAATCGTCGGCTTCAATTCACTGCTCATGGACTTCGTCCATGAAAAGAATGCCAAGGTAGTCGTCCGCGGCCTGCGCGCCGTCTCCGACTTCGAATACGAATTCCAGATGGCGGGAATGAACCGCAGCGTCTACCCCGAGGTCGAAACCGTGTTTCTGACGCCGGGCGAGCAGTACATGTTCATCTCCGCTACCATGGTGCGTGAAATTGCGCGCCTGGGCGGTGATGTCAGCAAATTTGTGCAACCTTGTGTCGAAAAGCGCCTGCGGGCGAAAACCACAGCTTAACCGAGAGAGGAACAACAGCTATGTCTCTGATTATTACCGACGAGTGCATCAATTGCGACGTGTGCGAACCGGAGTGCCCGAACGAGGCCATCTCCCAGGGCGAGGAAATTTACGTCATCGACCCGAACAAGTGCACGGAGTGCGTCGGCCACTACGATGAACCGCAGTGCGTCCAGGTCTGTCCGGTTGACTGCATCCCCAAGGATGCCGGCAATGTCGAGAGCGAAGACATGCTGTGGGTCAAGTATGAAAAGCTGACCGGCAACAAGCGCGCCTGACATTTCTGCAAGGCCAACAAAAAAACCCGCGAGCTTCGCGGGTTTTTTGTTGGCCGGCATCTTCCCTTATCGCCGGAGAGCGCGCTTCACGCCGCCTGCAACTCGCACGCCTCGCCCGGCACCAGCATATCCTGGACACGGCCGACAATTTCTTCCAGCGCCTCGATTTGCTCGAGCAGGTTCTTTTCGACGCCGTCGAGTTCGGTAATCCGGTCTTCCAGCGTGTCGGTTGCCTGATGGATACGCTTGATGCTTTCCAGACGGCGCTTGAGCTGGATCTGGTGTTCGCGGACCTGGGTTTCCATCGGTGCCATGATGGCGCGCAGCCACACCTCGGCATCGCGATTGGCATGCTCGAAGGCGCGCCGCACCTGGGTCGCCACTTCCTCGAAGAATTTATGCGTGATGTTCTTCTTGTCGTGGGTGAGCAGGCTGACCATCGTGTTGAGGTGATCGTCACACCATGCCTGCAAGCGATCCAGTTCCTTCTCGTAACGCAGCAGCGAGAAGGGTGTCGGCGAGCCCAGCTTGAGACCGTGCTCAATGGCGAACTTCTTGTAGACCGCTTCCATCATGGCGAGAATTTCGCTGATTTCGCCATTCGACTTGGCGAGGGCATTGCGCGACCCGGCAAAAAAATCGGCCATGGCATGCGACAAGGTTTTCGAAAACGCCGCTTCAAGCATCACGTCGCGGGTTTCCTGCGTCAGCTGACGCAGGACGTCGAGGCCAAGATGGCCGAAGAGCTTGTTGGTCAGCGTCGAAAAGACGCTGCGCACAGCGTAATAGCGTTGCAGGCCGGACTCGAATTCGTCCTTTTCGGCCCGCACTTTGCCCATCATGTATTCGACGACGCCCTTATTCTTGCCGCGTAGTTCAGTGAGTTCGGTCAATTGTTCGCGCAGGCCGAGCAGACGTGCGTCAAGCAGACCGCGCACGCGGCGGCTGACATCGCCGAACTCGCCTTCGGTACTTTCACAGACGATGTCGCGCTTGGCCGGAATCAATTCTTCCGAAAGCGCCGCTTCCAGCAGAGGCAAACGACTCCGTTCGAGCAGGGCGGCATCGCCGTTAATCTTGGCAACCAGACCCTTCTGCGCCGATACAGGGAAAACCTGGCTGACCGGCAAGTCGAGAATGGCGGCGCTGGTATCGGCCTGACGCTGGATTTCTGCATCGATTTCCTCGATGGACTTCAACTCGTCCCACTGGCCATCGATCTTGTTGAGGACAACCATCCGGCCACGCTTGGCCATGCCACCACCGCAGATATGCTCGCGCCAGATCGCCAGATCGGATTGCGTGACGCCGGTATCGGCCGCCAGAATGAAGAGCACAGCATGGGCATTGGGCAACAGCGAAAGGGTCAGTTCCGGCTCGGCACCGATGGCATTGAGGCCCGGTGTATCAAGGATGACCAGCCCCTGTTTGAGCAACGGATGGGGGAAATTGATCATGGCGTGGCGCCAGCGCGGCACCTCAACCAGCCCGTCCTCGCCGACGACATAGAGGTCAATCTGCCCCTCGCCGACCTGGAAGCCCAGGCGGCCGGCTTCCTCGGGGCTGACCCGGGTCGTTTCGCTGACATGGCGCAGGGCGTCCTGCATCGCTTCCGGCGATTCGGTATCGAGCGACACTTTCGTCCACTCGTCGGCAAAACGCTTGTATTCCGTGACGCTGGAACTGGAGGCCCGCGTCTGGATGGGCAGTAGCTCGATGCACGGTGCCTTGTTGCTGTCGAACAGCAGTTCGGTCGGGCACATGGTTGTGCGGCCGGCCGACGAAGGCAGCATCCGGTTGCCGTAGTCAGCAAAGAAAATGGCGTTGATCAGTTCCGATTTGCCGCGCGAAAACTCGGCGACGAAGGCCACGTTCAAGCGATCTTCACGCAAGCGATCAAGGAGTTGCGTCAGGCGTAGGTCGCTCTGGGCATCCGACAGCTCGTTCTGGCCCAGCCAGCCCTGCAGCTCGGCAATATTGGAGGCCAGGCGCGAGCGCCAGGTGGTGTAGGCAGCGAATTGGTTGGCGAGCGACATGAGGCGTCCTTCCCGGATGCAATCGGAAATTCCAATTTAGCATAAAAACAGGGGCTTGGAGAGAGCAATTAATGCTGGCAACCAGCGCAGTAGAAGGTGCTTCGCCCGCCCTGCCGAATTTGCCGGACGACCCCGCCACAACGCCGGCATGGCTGCCCGGCCCGCCCGTAGACGCCAGCCTGGATCTGGAACCAGCCAGCACTGCCATCACTATGCACATAGTCACGGATGCTGCTGCCACCAGCGGCAATGGCATCCGACAGGGTGGCGCGAATGGCGGCGACGAGTTGCCCATAGCGCGCCCGGCTGATCCGGTTGGCCGCCCGCAGCGGCGAAATGCCTGCGCGGTAAAGACTTTCCGAGGCATAAATATTGCCGATGCCGACAATCAGGTGGCTATCCATCAGGGTCGGCTTGATCGGCCCACTGCGCTTGGCCATGGCCGAAACCATCCAGTCGACGGTGAAATCGTCGGACAAAGGCTCGATTCCCTGTGTTGCCAGCAGCGGATGCTGCCCGGCCGCTGCCGGCGGGCCGGCTTGCCAGAGCACGACACCGAAGCGGCGCGGATCGGAAAACCGCAGAATCTGGCCAGGCAGGACCAGATCGACATGATCATGCCGGGCCGGCAACTGGCCGTGCGGCACAAAACGCAGATTGCCCGTCATCCCGAGATGGACGATCAGACTACCCTCGACATCATCCCGCCGGCAATCGATCAGCAGGTACTTGCCACGTCGGCGAATGGCGGCGATACGGCAACCGGGCAACAGATCGATCAACTGGCGCGGAATCTCCTGGCGCAGTTTGGGGACGCGGATTTCCACCCCCTTGATCAAGACACCTTCCAGTTCCGGCGCCAGGCCGCGACGACACACCTCTACTTCCGGCAATTCCGGCATTGCTTGTTCCTCCGGGCAAACCCCAATAACATCGCAAACTTATCCGATTCCATGCGTTCCAATAAAGCAATTCTTGCGCAATCCTTGATCGAAAGCCGTCCATGCTACTGAAGCGAATCGCTGCCGCCCTTACCCTCGCCCTGGGACTGACCCACGGCGGCTATGGCCTGGCCGCTGGCGACGCTGCCGCCAAACCGGCCAGCAAGCGCCCGAACCCGCAAGCCGCCTCGGAGGATCTGCTGGCGCGTACGGTCTTTCAAGCGCTGGTTGGCGAATTCGCGCTGCAGCGCGGCGATGCCAAACTCGGCTCCGACGCCTGGACCGATCTGGCCCAGCGCACCCGTGACCCGAAAGTGCTGGCCCGCGCTACCGAGGTGGCCGGCCAGGCCCGCCAGTTCGATCGCGCCCTCGAGCTTTCCCGACTGTGGCTTGAGGTTGAACCTGACTCAACCCAGGCGCGGCAATCGCAGTCCTCGCTGCTGATTCTCGCCAAACGCCTCGACGAACTCGCTCCGCAACTGACCCAGTTGCTCGAACAGGACAAGGTCAACCTCGGCACCAACCTCATGCATCTCAACCGCATGCTGTCCCGCCACGAGGACAAGAAAGCCGTCCAGTCCCTCGTCGACCGGGTTGCCTCGCCTTATGACAAGTTGCCCGAGGCCCATTTTGCAATGGCCCAGGCCGCAGCCAATGCCAACGATAACCTGCGCGCCCTGAACGAAACCGAAAAGGCGCTGCAGTTGCGCCCCGACTGGGAAAGCGCCGCCCTGGCCCGGGCCCAATTGCAGTCCCGGCTGTCCATCCAGACCGCAATCGACAGCCTGGACCGTTTCGTCAACGCCAACCCGACCGCCCGCGACGCCAGAATGGCCCTGGCCCGACTGTTCATCAGCGAAAAGCGCTACGACGACGCCCGCCGTCATTTCGACCGCCTGATCAAAGACAACCCGGACAGCCCCGAGCTCATCTACCCGGTCGCCATGCTGGCCCTGCAACAGGGCGACCTGAACACCGGTCGCAGCCAGCTCGAACACCTGCTCTACACGGATTTCGCCGACAAGAGCAGCATCCACTTCTTCCTCGGCCAACTCGACCAGGAACAGAACAAGGCCGACGCTGCCGCCGAACACTTCCGCCAGGTTACGGCCGGCGAACAATATGTCGCCGCTCGTTCGCGACTAGCCCAACTCCTCCTCCAGCAGGGCAAGATCAACGAGGCTGTCGACCTCCTTCACAACACCCGCGGCGGCACAGCCACCGAACAGTCCCAACTGGTCCTTGCCGAGTCGCAGATTCTGCGCGAAGCCGGCCGGCACACCGACGCCTACGGCGTTCTCGAAGCCGCCCTCAAGCGCCAGCCAGACAATCCGGAACTGCTCTACGAAGCCGCCCTGACGGCAGAACGCATCGGTCAGCCGGCGGCCCTCGAAGGCCACCTCAAGCACCTGCTCAGCCTCAAGCCGGATCACGCCCATGCCCTGAACGCCCTCGGTTATTCATGGGCCGACCGCAACATCCGCCTGCCGGAAGCCAACGCCCTGATTGCCAGGGCGCTCAGCCTGATGCCGGAAGACCCCTTCATCATGGACAGCATGGGCTGGGTTCTCTACCGCCAGGGCAAACTGGCCGAAGCCTTGAAGACACTGGAGCAGGCCTACCGCATCAAGGCCGACCCGGAAATCGCCGCCCACCTGGGCGAAGTCCTCTGGGTACTCAACCGCAAGGATGAAGCCGGCCGCCTTCTCAAGGAAGCCGCCAAAGCCAATCCGGACAATGAAGTCCTGGGGGCCGCCGTCAAGAAATTCCGGCCTTGATATTGCGCCTCGCCCTGCTCCTCGCGGTCAGCCTGCTGACTGCCTGCACCAGCCTGCCGCCGGCGCCAATGGCCGAGCGCGACACCCTGGGCGATTTTGTCCTCGAGGGACGCTTTGCGCTGCGCGTCTCAATGCCCGGCCAGGCCGCGCAAAACTCAGGTGGACGCCTGACTTGGACGCACCAGAAAACTGGCGACCGCGTCCTGCTCGCCAGCCCACTCGGCTACGGCCTGGCCGAAATCGAGACCACGCCGGAAATTTCCCGTCTGCGCACGGCGGATGGCAGGACACGCGAATCAAGCGACCCCGACACCCTGATTGAAGACGTCACCGGCCAGCGCCTGCCGATCAGCCGGCTGCCGACCTGGTTGCTCGGCCGCTCGGGTGGCGCGGCGCAGATCACGCGCGACCCCCTTGGCCGCCCGGTCCGTCTGATCGAAGACGGCTGGCAAGTCGATTACAGCTTTGAAGATGAGCACCCGGGTGCGCTGCCCGCCCGCCTAACCCTGTCGCGCCCGGGCGAAATCGAATTGCGCCTGCGCATCGAAGCATGGAAGGACGGGCAATGACCGACTGGAACTGGGATAGCGCCTGGCCAGCCCCGGCCAAACTGAATCTTTTCCTGCACGTCGTGGGTCGCCGCGCCGATGGCTATCATTTGCTGCAAACCGTTTTCCGTTTCATCGACCGGGCCGATACCTTGCGCTTTGCGCCGCGCAGCGATGATCAAATCGTTCTCGCCACGCCGATCCCCGGCGTCCCCGCCGACACCGACCTGACGGTCCGTGCCGCCCGGCAACTGCAGGAAGCCTCCAGCTGCCGGCAGGGCGTCACCATCCACCTCGACAAGCAGCTGCCGATGGGCGGCGGACTGGGTGGCGGCTCCTCCGACGCGGCGACCGTATTGCTCGCGCTGAACCACCTATGGCAAACCGGCCTCGACCGACCCACCCTGGAAAAGATCGGGCTCAGCCTTGGGGCCGACGTCCCGGTTTTCGTCCATGGTCACAACACCTTTGCCGAAGGCGTTGGCGAGGCGTTTACCGATGTCGCGTTACCCGCAGCCAGCTACCTGATCCTGCACCCCGACGTTCACGTGCCGACCGCAGCCATTTTCGGCGCGGCCGATCTGAAGCGGGACACCCCGGCCATCAGCCCGACCGACTGGCAGCCCGGCCAGGGCCACAACGACCTGGAGCCGGTTGCCTGCACCCGCTTCCCGGCCGTCGCCGACCATCTCGACTGGCTCAAGGGCCACGCCCCCCAGGCCATGATGACCGGTTCCGGGGCCTGCGTCTTTGCCGCCTTTGCCCGACGCAGCGAGGCCGAAGCCGTTCTGGCCAAGTGCCCGACCGGCATGCGGGGCTGGGTTGCCGACGGCCTCGCCGCCCACCCGCTCGCAAAAATTCGCTAAAGGGCTGGATTTCCCGCCAGAGCTACTGTATTATTCGCGCCTCGCTCGGACGCGAACCCGTTCGAGCAACCGCTGGGGAGTCGCCAAGTTGGTCAAGGCACCGGATTTTGATTCCGGCATTCGAAGGTTCGAATCCTTCTTCCCCAGCCAAGTTTCCTTCGGGCAGGTCACAAGCCTGCCCAATTTTCATTGTGGCGGGCAAATGCACGTAAGCATGCAAAAAGTCCGGAGGAACATGGGAATGGCCTACAACAGCTTGATGGTCTTCACCGGCAATGCCAATCCAAAACTGGCTGCCGACGTCGCAACGCAACTCAATGTCGATCTCGGTCGCGCCAATGTCGGTCGTTTTTCCGACGGCGAAGTCAGCGTCGAACTGCAGGAACACGTTCGTGGCCGTGACATCTTCGTGCTGCAATCGACCTGCGCACCCTGCAACGACAACCTGATGGAACTGCTGGTCATCGTCGACTCGCTCAAGCGCGCCTCGGCCGGCCGTATCACCGCCACCATCCCCTACTTTGGCTACGCCCGCCAGGACCGCCGTTCGCGCTCCTCGCGCGTGCCCATCGCCGCCAAGCTGGTCGCCAACATGCTCGTCGCCTCCGGCGTCGACCGCGTCCTGACCATGGACCTCCATGCCGAACAGATTCAGGGCTTCTTCGACATTCCGGTCGATAACATCTACGCCCTGCCCATCCTGCTCGACGACATCCGCAAGCAGCATTATGAAAACCCGATGGTCGTTTCGCCCGATCACGGCGGCGTTGTCCGCGCCCGCTCGCTGGCCAAGCGTCTCGAATGCGATCTGGCGATCATCGACAAGCGCCGCCCGAAAGCCAACGTCTCCGAAGTGATGAACATCATCGGTGAAGTCGACGGACGCACCTGCATTATCATGGACGACATGGTCGACACCGCCGGCACCCTGTGCAAGGCCGCCACCGCGCTGAAAGCCAATGGCGCCAAGAAGGTTGTCGCCTACTGTACCCACCCGGTACTGTCCGGCCCGGCCGTCGAGCGCGTGAACAGCTCCGACCTCGACGCCCTGGTCGTCACCGATACCATCCCGCTGCGCGACGAGGCTGCTGCATCGCCCCGTATCCGTCAGCTTTCCGTGGCCGAAATCATGGCCGAAACCATTCGCCGCATCAGCAACGACGACTCCGTCTCGTCGCTGTTCATCGACTAAGTTTTTTTAACCTTCCCGAACTGGTCGCGGTCCGGGAAACCTACTGGAGTATCACCATGCAATTTGAACTTAACGCCCAAGCGCGTACGCTGCAGGGAACGGGTGCGAGCCGCCGCCTGCGTCGCGCTGGCACCGTCCCGGGTATCGTCTACGGTGGCGAAGCTGCCCCGGTAGCCATCGAAACCAACCACAACGAACTGTTGCTCAAGCTGAAGAAGGAAGCCTTCCATTCTTCCGTGATCAACCTCGTGGTCGATGGCAAGAAGGAACAAGTCCTTCTCCGCGATTACCAGATGCACGCCTACCGTCCGCTGGTTCTGCACATCGACTTCCAGCGCGTCGACGCCACGCACGAACTGCACATCAAGGTGCCGCTGCACTTCGTCAACGAAGAAATCGCCCCGGGCGTCAAGCTCAATGGCGGCCTGGTCAACCACGTCATCACCGAAGTCGATGTCCACTGCCTGGCCAAGGATCTGCCCGAGTTCGTCGAAGTCGACCTGTCGGCCCTGAAGATCGGTGACAGCATCCACCTCTCCCAGCTCAAGCTGCCGAACGGCGTCAAGCTCGTTGCCCACGCCACTGACGACGTCGTCGTCGGCATCGTCGGCAAGGGTGGTTCGACCGAAGAAGCCGCTGAAGGCGAAGCTGCTGCCGAGTAATTTCCGGCCCCAAGCTGTGATGGCCGCCGCTGGCTTTTTGCCGCCGGCGGCTTTTTCATTTTACTGACCATGAACCCACCCCGCCTGATCGTCGGCCTCGGCAACCCCGGCCCGGAATACGAAGCGACCCGACACAATGTCGGCTTCTGGTTTGTCGACCATCTCGCCGACAAACTGAAGATGGCGCTCGCCCCCCAGGCCAAGTTCCATGGCAAGGCGGCGCGCAGTGGTGAAACCTGGCTCCTCCAGCCAAGCACCTTCATGAACCGCTCCGGTCAGTCGGTCGCTGCGCTGGCCAATTTCTACAAGATTCCCGCCGAAGAGATTCTCGTCATCCATGATGAACTTGACCTGCCACCCGGCGGCATTCGCCTCAAGCAGGGCGGCGGCAATGGCGGACACAACGGCCTGAAGGATATTCAGGCCAAACTCGGCACGCCGGATTTCTGGCGACTGCGCCTCGGCATCGGCCATCCGCGCACCCTCGGCCTGTCCCAGCAGGTTGTAGACTTCGTGCTGCACCAGCCGCGCAAGGAAGAACTGCCGGACATTGAACACGCCCTCGCCCGCTGCCTGCTGGCCTGGCCCAAACTTGCCGCCGGAGACTTTGCCGGCGCCCAACAACAGTTACACGGTAAAGCCGTCTAGTTGGCAACCATTTAGGAAAAACCTCATGTCTTTGAAATGCGGCATCGTCGGCCTGCCCAACGTCGGCAAATCCACCCTCTTCAACGCCCTGACCAAGTCGGGCATTGCGGCAGAAAACTACCCCTTCTGCACCATCGAGCCGAACGTCGGCATCGTTGAAGTGCCCGACAAGCGCATGGCCGCGCTCGCCGCCATCGTCAAGCCGCAGAAGATGCAGCCGGCCATTGTCGAATTCGTCGACATCGCCGGCCTCGTCGCCGGCGCCTCCAAGGGCGAAGGCCTGGGCAACCAGTTCCTGGCCAATATCCGCGAAACCGACGCCATCGTGCATGTCGTGCGCTGCTTTGCCGACGACAACGTGATCCACGTCTCGGGCGGCGTCGATCCGCTGCGCGACATCGAAGTCATCGACACTGAACTCGCGCTGGCTGACATGGCCTCGGTCGAGAAGGCGCTCAACCGCTACCGCCGCCCGGCCAGTTCCGGTGACAAGGAAGCCAAGGCGCTGGTCGCCGTTCTCGAAAAATGCTTCACCCAGCTCGACCAGGCCAAGGCCATTCGCGCCCTCGACCTTTCCAAGGAAGAACTGGCCCTGATCAAGCCCTTCTGCATGATCACCGGCAAGCCCGTGCTCTACGTCGCCAACGTCGCCGAGAGCGGCTTCGAGAACAACCCGCTGCTCGACGCCGTGCGCGCCCACGCGGCCACCGAAAAGGCCGAAGTGGTGTCGGTCTGCGCCGCCATCGAATCGGAAATCGCCGACCTCGACGACGAAGAAAAGCAGATGTTCCTCGCCGACCTCGGCCTCGAAGAGCCCGGCCTCGACCGCCTCATCCACGCCGGTTACAAGCTGCTTGGCCTGGCCACCTACTTCACGGCCGGGGTCAAGGAAGTGCGCGCCTGGACCATCCATCAGGGCGACACCGCCCCGCAGGCGGCCGGTGTCATCCATACCGACTTCGAGCGCGGCTTCATTCGCGCCCAGACCATCGCCTATGAAGACTTCATCACCTACAAGGGCGAAGCCGGGGCCAAAGAAGCCGGCAAGATGCGCGCCGAAGGCAAGGAATATGTGGTCAAGGACGGTGACGTCATGAATTTCCTGTTTAACGTCTGACAGGAAGATTAGAATTGGCGCATACATAGTCAGGTTGTTCTAATGAAGCGCGCCGTCACCAGCAATGCCGAGCACTCCTCGAAGCGGAACTCCCCCTCCGAGAAGGCTCTGCTTTGCGCTTTCGAACAAAGCCACGAAGGCATTCTGGTCACTGACTGCAACAACCACATTGTTGCGGCCAACCAGGCCTTCACCCGACTGAGTGGCTATTCACTCAAAGAACTGATCGGCCGGAACCCCAGGGTTCTGGCCTCCGGTCGCACCACCCAGGCCCTCTATGCGGCCATGCGGCAGGCCCTCGACACCCAGGACTACTGGGAAGGTGAGGTCTGGAACAAGCACAAGGATGGCTCGATCTATCCGCGCCAACTGAAGATATCCGTGCTGCGCCATGCCGACGGCAGCTTTCAGGGGCATGTCGCCAACTACATCGACACCCATGCCAGCCACGAGGTTGCCGACCGCCTGACCTATCTGGCCTATCACGATCCGCTGACCAACCTGCCCAACCGGCTGGCTTTCGAATTACAATTGGCGCAGTCCCTGCGCGCCTGCGAACGCACTAACCAGCAGTTGGCGCTGATGTTGATCGACCTCGATAACTTCAAGAACATCAACGACACGCTCGGCCATCAGATCGGCGACCAGCTCTTGCAAAGCGTCGCCCAGCGCTTGCGCGAATGCGTCCGGGCCAGCGATCTGGTCGCCCGCATCGGCGGTGATGAATTCGTCGTCGTCCTCCCGGAAATCGAATCCCCGCTGACCGCTGCCCGCGTTGCCAGCAAGATTCAGAGCAATCTGGTCGACAGCCACATGATCTCCGATCACGTGCTGTACGCCACCCCCAGCATCGGCATCAGCCTGTATCCGATTGATGGACGTGATCCCGGCACATTGCTCCGCAATGCCGACACGGCGATGTACTTCGCCAAGAGCGCCGGCCGCAACAACCACCAGTTCTATACAACCCGAATGAACGAGGCGGCGGGCGAGCGCCTCCAGATGGAAAACGAACTGCGTCAGGCCGTCGCCGGCATCTCGCCGACCGGTAGCGAGTTTGCCCTGCACTTCCAGCCGCAGATCGAGACGGTCAGCGGACGCGTTGTCGGCGTTGAGGCCCTGCTGCGCTGGAACAGCCCGAAGCTCGGTTTGATTTCGCCGATGCGCTTCATTCCCATCGCCGAAGAAACCGGCCTGATCCAGCCACTTGGTGATTGGGTGATCTGGGAAACCTGCCGCCTGATCCGCGTGATGAAGGGCCGGGGAGTCACCGGTATCCGCGTTGCCATCAACATTTCGGCCCAGCAACTACGCCACGAAAACCTGGTGCTGCTGGTCCGCGGGGCACTCGCCTGCTACGACCTGGAAGCGCAGGATATCGAGCTGGAAATCACCGAAAGTACGGCCATGGACAAGCCGGAAATGACCCTGACCATCCTCGACCAGCTCGCCGCGATGGGTGTCAAGCTGGCCATCGACGATTTCGGCACGGGCTATTCATCGCTGGCCTACCTCAAGCACCTGCCCATCCACCGGCTCAAACTCGACCGATCCTTCGTCAAGGACCTCGAAACCGACCCCAACGATGCGGCCATCTGTACCGCGACAATCGCCCTTGGCCACAGCCTCGGCCTTGAACTGGTGGCCGAAGGCGTCGAAACCGAAACCCAGCGCGACTTCCTTGCCGGTCTTGGCTGCGACATGCTGCAAGGTTACCTGTATAGCCGCCCCATGCCTTTCGAAGCGACGGTGGACTACCTCAAGGCCCACCAGCCGACTAACGGATAACCTGACGCCACTCGGCTTCGAAGGTACGCACCAGCACCTGATTGTTCAACTGATTGACCTCGGCCGGCAGGCGGGCCATATCGGCCGGAAACAGGAATAGGCCGGGCAGCATTTCCGCCGTCAAAAAACGCGTGGTTTCCGGGATGAGCGGCCCCGGCACAAATGCCTGACGCCCCGCGATGATGTACCCCCATTCGCCAAACGACGGCACCAGTGCGTGATAGGGCGCCGTCTTGAAACCAGCGCTTTCGAGGGTCGTCACCACGCACCAGAAGGATTGCCGGGCATAAAGCGGCGAGGTCGACTGGACAACGAGCAAGCCGCGTGCCGACAGTCGTTTCTCGACCAGGCGGTAGAAAGCCGAGGTATACAGCTTGCCCAGCGCAAAATTGGTCGGATCGGGGAAATCGATAACGATGAAGTCGAAATAGTCGCGGCTTTCCTCCAGCCACTGCAGGGCATCGGCGCTGACCACCGTCACTTTCGGTGAGCTCAGCGCCCCCTGATTCAAGGCCACCAATGGCGGCGCCGTCGAAAACAGGTCGGTCATCGCCGGATCGAGATCGACCAGCGTCACTGCCTCGATGCCCGGATACTTGAGAATTTCGCGCACCGCCAGCCCGTCACCGCCACCCAGCACCAGCACACGTTTGGCACCGGGCAAGCTGGACAGACCGGGATGAACCAGTGCCTCGTGATAGCGGTATTCGTCGCGCGATGAAAACTGCAGGTTGTTGTTGATGAACAGGCGCAGGTCGTCACGCCAGCGCGTCACAACAAGGCGCTGGTAGGGCGTCGTTTCGGCATGGATGATTTCGTCGGCATAGAGGTGGCTTTCGGCCAGGGTCGTCAGTTGTCCGGCGCCAGCGAAGCCGGCAACCAGCAGTCCGAATACCGTCCAGCTTTGCACCGCCAGCCAGCGCCGCGCGGGCAACTGGTCGCGGAAAAGGTGTAGCGCCCACAGCGCCACGGCGACATTGAGAACGCCAAAGAGCAGCCCCGTCCTAACCATACCAATCTGTGGCGCCAGCACCAGCGGAAACAGGATGGAGACCGCCAGCGCGCCGAGGTAATCGAAAGTAAGCACTTGCGACACGAGGTCCTTGAAGGCCAGTTCACGCTTGAGGATTCGCATCACCAGCGGGATTTCCAGACCAACGAGAATCCCGACGCCAAACACCGCGAGATAGAGCACCAGCTTGAATGGTGCTGACAGCCAGGTAAAGACAAGGAACAACCCGATCGCCGAAAAACCGCCAAGCAGCCCGACAATCAATTCGATCTGGATGAAACGCCCGATCAAGTCGCGGGTGATGTATTTCGATAGCCATGAGCCAGCCCCCATGGCGAACAGGTAAGTGCCGATCACCGTCGAGAACTGGGTCACCGAATCGCCCAGCAGGTACGACGACAACGCCCCGGCAATCAGCTCGTAAGCCAGACCGCATGAGGCAATGACAAAGACGGAAAAAAGGAGGGCGTGCCGCATGGGCAAAGATGCTAACACGCGGCGGGGAACGCCTCGCCAGCGGCACGGTCAGAACGACAGTCCCCAATCATTCAGGCGAAACCCCGTGCTGACGAAATCCTTCATCCCTACCCTGCTGCTGGCCGCCTGGCTCCCCCTGGCGCAGGCCGAGGAATTCGCCATCGATCCGACGCACACCTACGCCAGCTTCGAAATTGACCACCTCGGCTTTTCCACCCAGCGCGGCCAGTTCAACCGGAGCAGCGGCATTGTCGAATTCGATCCCGAGGGCAAGACCGGCCGCATCGACATCAGCATCGACGTCGCTTCACTCGACACCGGCTTTGAACTGCGCGACAAGGTGCTGCGCGGCGAATCGTGGTTCAACGCCAAAGACCATCCCTACATTTTCTTTCGCAGCCAGACCCTGATTTTCACTGACGAACGCCTCAGCGCCGTCGACGGCATCCTCGTCATGCTCGGCGAAGTCCGTCCGCTACGCCTCGACATCAGCCGCTTCAAGTGCGGTTTCAATCTGGCCAAACGGCAGCACGGCTGTGGCGCCGACGCCACGGGCGTGCTGCGCCGCTCCGATTTTGGCCTGAGCAATGGCCTGCCCTTCATCGGCGATGAGGTCAGGCTGCGCATCCAGGTCGAAGCCTACCGCCCCTGAGTCGCCGCACCGACAGGCCACCGCCCGTGCACTAAAGTCATGTGCTAATCCCCTGTTTCTGCGAAAATAGCACCCCCCTTTTGCTGTTCCCGGATACCCAATGCCACCCCATCCCACCATTGCCAGCACCGCCGAGATCGTTGCCGAACTCAAGGCCGGCCGCATGGTCATCCTGGTCGATGAAGAAGACCGTGAAAACGAGGGCGACCTTGTCATGGCCGCCGAACACATCACGCCCGATGCCATCAATTTCATGGCCAAGCATGGTCGCGGCCTGATCTGCCTGACGCTGACCGAAGCCCGCTGCCGCAAGCTTGGCCTGGTTCAGATGGCGAAGAACAACAAGACCCAGTACGGCACCGCCTTCACCGTTTCCATCGAAGCCGCCGAAGGCGTCACCACCGGCATCTCCGCGGCAGACCGGGCGCGCACCATCCAGGTCGCCGTGGCCAAGGGCACGACCATCGACGATATCGTCCAGCCCGGTCACGTCTTTCCCATCACCGCCCGCGAAGGCGGCGTGCTGGTCCGCGCCGGTCACACCGAAGCCGGCTGCGACCTGGCTGGAATGGCCGGTCTGGAGCCGTCCTCGGTAATCTGCGAAATCATGAACGACGACGGCACCATGGCCCGCCTCCCGGAACTGATGGATTTCGCCCAGACCCACGGCCTGAAGATCGGCACCATCGCCGACCTCATCCATTACCGTGCCGCCTCCGAAACCCTGGTCAAGCGAGTCACCAGCAAGACGATCAGCACCGCCCACGGCGATTTCACCATGCACGCCTATGTCGACCAGGCGAGTGGGGCAACCCACCTGGCCCTGGTCAAGGGCAACATCGCCGCCGGCGAGGAAACCCTGGTCCGCGTGCATGAGCCGCTGTCGGTACTCGACTTCCTTGATCCGGCCAGCAAGCGCCAGGCTTTTTCCATCGACGAAGCGCAAGCGGCCCTGACCCAGTTCGGTCACGGCGTCATCGTCCTCATGCACCGTCCGGAAGATGGCGAAGCCCTGCTTGCCCGCCTCACCGGCACGGCGCCGAGCGCCCCGACCAAATGGGATCCCCGGACCTACGGCATCGGTGCCCAGATCCTGCGCGACCTCGGCGTTTCCCGCATGCGCCTGCTCTCCAGCCCGCGCAAGATGCCCTCCATGACCGGCTTTGGCCTTGAAGTTACCGGTTTCGTCACCACGCCAGCGGAGTTGTAAGCCATGTCCCGTTTCGACAATATCTTTGAATTCGACAACAACCTCGACGGCAGCGGTCTGCGTGTTGGCATCGTCATGAGCCGCTTCAACCTGCCCGTCTGCGAAGCCCTGCTTTCGTCGTGCGTCGCTGAACTGAAGCGCCTCGGCGTCGCCGATGCCGACATGAGCATCGCCAATGTCCCCGGCGCCCTCGAAATTCCCCTGGTCCTGCAAACCATGGCGCAAAGTGGCAGTTTCGACGCGCTGGTCGCCCTCGGTGCGGTCATTCGCGGCGACACCTACCATTTCGAAGTCGTTTCCAATGACGCCTGCCGCGCCATCATGGAAGTCCAGCTCGACACCGGCATCCCCATTGCCAACGGCATCCTCACCTGCGATACCGACGAGCAGGCCGAAGTCCGCACCCAACCCAAGGGCAGCGACTGCGCCCAGGCCGCCGTCGAAATGGCCAATCTCCAGAAAGCCCTGCTCCAATGACCACCTTCCTCAGCGACAGCGAACATCCCCACGACGTCAAGGCACCGCCCAAGTCGGCCCGTCGCCGGGCCCGCGAGTTCGTGCTGCAAGGCCTTTATCAGTGGCGTGTCGGCGGCGCCGATGAGGCCGCCATCGAAGCCTACGCCCCGGAAATGGAAGGTTTCGCCAAGGCTGACCGCGAATTCTTCGTCGGCACCCTGCGCGGCGTCATTGGTCAGGGGGAAGCGCTGATCGAGAAGATTTCGGTGCACATCGACCGCCCGTTCACCGAACTGTCGCCCGTCGAAGCCTGTATCCTCATGCTCGGCAGCTTCGAGATGATCAACCATCCGGAAACCCCGTACCGCGTCATCATCAATGAGGCCATCGAACTGACCAAGGCCTTCGGCGGCACCGACGGCCACAAGTACATCAATGGCGTTCTCGACAAGGTCGCCGGCGTCGTCCGGGCCGACGAGGTTGCCGCCCGCAAGCAGGGCAAGTAAATCAATGGCGGGCGAATTTAACCTGATCAGGAAGTATTTCGTCCGCCCCACCCCGTCGGCCATCCTCGGCCCCGGCGATGATTGCGCGCTGGTCCAGCCGAGCCCCGGCAAGCAACTGGCAGTCACCACCGACATGCTGGTCGCCGGCACCCATTTCCTGCCCGACACCAACCCCCGCAACCTCGGCTGGAAGGCGCTCGCCGTCAATATCTCCGATCTCGCCGCGATGGGTGCGCAACCACGCTGGGCAACGTTGGCCGGGGCGCTACCGGCGGTTGATGAAGCGTGGATCGCCAGCTTTGCCGACGGCTTTTTCGCCTGTGCCGCCGAATACGGGGTCGACGTCATCGGCGGCGACACGACCAAAGGCCCGCTCAACGTCTGCATTACCGCCATGGGTGAAGTCGAACCCGGCCGCGCCCTGCACCGCGACGGGGCCAAGGCCGGCGACCAGATCTGGGTATCCGGCCGCCCCGGCCTGGCCAGCCTCGGCCTCGCCCACCTTCAGGGCCGCATCACGCTGCCCGAACCATGGCCGCGCCTGTGCGTCGGGGCGCTCGAAAAGCCCCGCCCGCGCGTCGCCCTCGGCCTTGCCCTGAACGGCATTGCCAGTGCCGCCATTGATGTTTCCGACGGCCTGCTCGCCGATCTCGGCCATATTGCCGAACGCTCGGGCTGCGCGGCGGCTGTCAAACTGGTCCAGCTACCGCATCTGCCCAAGGGCGAAAGCTACGATGCCGACCTCCGCCGCATGGCCCTCGAATGCCAGCTGACCGGTGGCGACGACTACGAGCTGTGCTTTACCGCCCCCGGCACGCAAAGCCTCGCTATCGCGCAAATTGCCGCCCAACTCGAGCTGCCGCTGTGGAATATCGGCGAAATGGTCGCTGGCGCTGGCGTGACCGTCCTCGATCCGGACGGCAAGCCGGTCGAATTCGACCGCAAGGGATACGATCACTTTGGCCCGACGTCCTGACCTGAAATTCCTGCTCGCCCACCCGGCGCATTTTTTTGCCCTGGGCTGCGGCAGCGGGCTGGCCCCGAAAGCGCCGGGGACCTTCGGCACCCTGTTCGCCTGGGCGACCTACGCGCTCTTCCACGCCTATTTTTCCGATGGCGGTCTGCTCTTCCTGTTGAGCGCCGCCTACCTCGCCGGCATCTGGTTCATCGATGTCACCGGCCGGGCCATCGGCGATCCCGACCACGGCAGCATTGTCTGGGACGAAATCGTGCCCTTCTGGCTGGTCCTGCTCCTGACGCCCGATACCATCCTCTGGCAACTCGCCGCCTTCGCCCTGTTCCGCTTTTTCGACATCACCAAGCCACAACCGGCCCGCTATTTTGACGAACACGTCAAAAATGGCTTCGGCGTCATGGCTGATGATCTTGTTGCGGCTGGGTACACCCTGCTCGCCCTGGCCATGCTGAAGATCGTATTTGCCTGACATGGCGGCGCCACAGGCATAGAATATCCAGGTTCGTTACGCTTGGAGCTTCACCATGAGTCACAAGCATGCTCACCTGATGCGCAGCATTTTCCAGGACCCGCCCTCGGCCAACATCCACTGGCGGGAGATTGAGTCGCTGCTCCACCACCTCGGTGCCGAGGTCGAATCGGCCCACGGCGCACGCTTCAAGGTCACGCTCAACAAGGTTGAGGCCTTCCTCCATCACCCGCACAACAGCAGCACCTGCAGCCGCATGGATATCAAGACCATCCGCGAGATGCTGACCCATGCCGGGGTGACCCTTTCCAGCTACGAGGCGGGCTGAGCCGAAAGCTGTCGTGACACCTCCTGCCCTCACCCCGGTCAGCCCCGCCACTTCGCCCCTCGCTTTTCCCCGGCATCGTTTCGGCCGGCAATGGCTGGCGCTGGGACTGGGCCTGCTGCTTCTCGGAGCGGAAATCGGCTTTGACCAGCTGACATCGCGCCGCCGTATCGAGAATGAAGCGACGAGCCGGCTGGAAAACCACAGCCTGATCGCTGCCGAAGAAATGGAGCGCCGACTTCGCTCGATCAGCGTGGTACTCGACAAGCTCCGCGACACGGCACCCCGGCAACTCACCCAACCGGATGGAAAAGCCGTTATCACCCGGGAAATGGAGACACTGGCCCAGGCGCTTGAGGGTATCCGCACCCTGGCCGTCTTTGATGCCAGCGGCACCGCGCTGGTCAGCAACCAGCCAGAACTGCCGGGAAAGAATTTTTCCCAGCGGGAATACTTCAAGGCCTTCCTGACGAACCCCAAGGCTGAGACGCTGTATCTGAGCGAACCCTTCGTCACCACCCTGGGTGCCTACACCATCATCGTCGGCCGCATGATCAGCGGGCCGCAGGGGGAATTTGCCGGCCTGGTCACGGCCACCCTCGATAGCGAGAGCATGCGCACCATGCTCGCCTCGATCCATGCCGGCCCCGATGCGACACTCTCGGTGGCCCATGGCAAGGGCAAGATCCTGATTCTCTTTCCGGAGCAGAATAATGTCCCCAGGGTCAGTCGGTCGATGTCCCTGGTTCTTTTTTCCGTCGGCACATGGATAGCGCCCAGCCGGCCAGCCTGATGACCGGCCGCTCATTCTCGATCGGCCGCGAGCGGATGATGTCAATGCGCACCCTGCAACCAGAGATGCTGCACATGTCGGCGCCACTGATCGTTGGCGCGGCACGCGACGTCGAGGATATTTTCGCCCCGTGGCAATCCGAGACAACCCACCGCATCCTGTCTTTTCTCCTTCTGGCCAGTATTTGCGCGCTCCTGCTATTCCTCTACCAACGCCGGCAACAAGCCTTCGATCGGCAAATCCGGGAGAAAGAGGAGGCCAACCTTCGCTCCTTGTTCATCCTTCAGCACTTCATCGACCATTTCCCCGGATTGGCTTATGTCAAGGATGCCGATGCACGCACTCTGGTCGCCAACCGGGGATTCAAAACCCTGCTCGGCATCGACCCGGACGAACTGATCGGCAAGACCACCCAGGAAGCGTTTCCCGGCGAGTTCGGCGAAAAAATCTCCAACGAAGACAGGGAAGTCCTCTCCACCGGCATCAGCAAGGTCATTGAAGAAAACCTTAACGGCCGGGATTACGAAACCACCAAATTCGTCGTCGACGATGGCAGTGGCAACAAGCTGCTGGGCGGCATGACCATCGACGTCACCCGGCGCAAGGATGCCGAACGCGAACGCCAGGCACAGATGATCGAACTGCGCGCCCTCAATATCCAGCTGGCCAATACCGAGGAAGGTATGCGCCGGCTGTCGACGGCGGTTGAGCAAAGCCCGGCCAGTATCGTGATCACCGATCTAGATGCCAGAATCATCTTCGTCAATGAGGCGTTTACCCTGGCCAGCGGCTATACGGCGACCGAGATCATCGGCCAGACCCCGAAAATTCTCCAGTCCGGCCAGACGCCACCAGAAACCTATCGGCAAATGTGGCCGGCACTACTGGCCGGCAAGGTCTGGCGCGGCGAATTCATCAACCGGCGCAAGGATGGTTCGCACTACCTCGAGCTGGCAACCATTTCTCCGGTTCGCGACAGTAGCGGACGGGTCACCCATTATGTGGCCGTCAAGGAAGACATCACGGAACAACGGCGCAATGAGGCCGAACTCTCCGCCCACCGCCGACACCTTGAAATACTGGTCGAGCAACGCACCCACGAACTCGCCGTAGCCAGAGACAAGGCCGACTCCGCCAACCAGGCCAAATCGGAATTTCTGGCCAACATGAGTCACGAAATCCGCACCCCGATGAACGCCATCATCGGCCTCAACTACCTGCTCGGGCAAAGCCCGCTGCAACCGGAACAGCGCGAAAAGCTGAACAAGGTATCGACAGCCGCGCAGCATCTGCTCCAGATCATCAACGACATTCTCGACCTGTCAAAAATTGAAGCGGGCAAGCTGGTGCTCGAAAGCCGAGAGTTTTCGCCGGCCGAAGTCCTCCAGAACGTTGGCGCGATGATTCGCGACCGGGCCAGCGGCAAGGGCCTGACCGTACGGATCAAGGACGATGGATTGCCGGAGCGGGCAATGGGCGACGTTACCCGCCTGCGTCAGGTGCTGCTCAACTTCAGCAGCAATGCACTCAAGTTCACCGAAGAGGGCGAGATCGCCATCGAAGGCGAATTGCTGGGTATTGAGGGTGAGCACGTCAACTGCCGGTTCACCGTCAGCGATACCGGCATCGGCATCCGCCCCGAAGATACCGCCCGCCTGTTCAACGCCTTCGAACAACTCGACAGCGCTACCAACCGGCGTTTTGGCGGCACCGGCCTGGGTCTGGCCATCGCCCGCCACCTCGCCGAGCTGATGGGGGGCCAAGTCGGCGTAGACAGCACACCTGGCGTCGGCAGCCGCTTCTGGATCACCGCCCGCCTGGGCCTGGCCCACCAAGAATCAGCCAGCCCACCCGCCCCGGCCACGCTGCCTGCGAAGCCGCTGCGCGGCCGTGTTCTGGTGGTCGAAGATGACCAGATCAATCGCGACATCGTCGTCGAACTGTTGACCAGTATCGGACTCGATGTCGTCACCGCCGAAAATGGTTTACAGGCCGTCGACCAGTACAAACTGTCTGGCTTTGATCTGATCCTGATGGACATCCAGATGCCGGAACTCAACGGACTGGACGCCACCCGGGAAATTCGCGCCCTCGCTGGTGGCGACTCAATCCCCATCGTGGCGCTCACGGCCAACGCCTTTGAAGAGGACAGGCAACGCTGCATGGATGCGGGAATGACCGACTTCCTCGGCAAGCCAGCCCCGCCTGACCAGTTGTATGCGCTACTTGCGAAATATCTGCCGTCCAGACATAGCCAGCCAGCCGCCGCCGCGCCATTGCCGGATAGCGCGGCAGCCGCGCCGGCCGGTGCCGCCGACCTCCTGCCCAAACTCGACGTCCTGGCGGCACTGCTAGCCAGTGGCGACATTGAGGCGACCCGCCAGTTCACCCGCCTGCAAGCCCAGCTATCCCAGCATTGTCCGGCCGAGTGCGAGCAACTGCGCCAGAAGATCGCCCTGTTCGACTTTGATGCGACACCGCCACTGATAGAAAGAATAAAAAGGCTGATAAGCTGATTTTTTTCTTCGGCGCGCATGGAATTCCTTGTGTCAGCGCGCTTGAGGAGGGAGACTACCGTTCATGAACGAAGCACGTGGAGAGCATGCGGGATGAGCCAGACTCAAAGACCGGGCAAGCCCGTCGTTCTGATCGTTGACGATGTGCCCGACAACCTTAGCGCCATATCCGAAATGATCAGCGAACTGGGCGTTGATGTGCGCGTCGCCAACAGCGGCCCGGTGGCCCTGCGCTACGCCCGGCTCGACCCTCACCCCGATCTGGTCCTGCTCGATGTCATGATGCCCGGCATGGACGGCCACGCCGTTCTCCAGGCCCTGCGTGCCGACCAGGAAACGCATGACATCCCGGTCATTTTCGTAACCGCCCTCGATAGTCCGGAGAACGAAGAACAGGGCATCGAGGAAGGTGCTGTCGACTACATCACCAAGCCGATCAATCCCGCCGTCCTCGGCATTCGCGTCAAGTCCCAACTGGAACTAAAGCGGGCCCGCGACATGATGGCCGGACAAAAGGCCTGGCTGGAAGAAGAAGTCGCCCGCCGGACAGCCGAAAACATCGCCCTCGAAGCCCGCCTGCAAGTCGCTCTGGCCACCTCCGGCTTCGGCACCTGGGAATACGATCACGCTGTCGGCAGCAACAACTGGAGCCCCAGCCTGTCACGCATTCTCGGCCTGGACGGGGGGCCGTCGACGATCGCCGCCAGCCTCGAACTGATCCACCCGGAAGACCGGGCGACCATGGGATTGGCCCTTGAAGGCGGGGCTGCCTCGGGTGATGAAATTCATGTTGAAGAAGTCCGCATGCGCCACGCCGATGGCCACTGGGTGTGGATGGAAGTCCGCGGCCGGATACTGCAGCGCGACGCCCACGGAAAGCCAGCCCTGAGCCTGGGCACGATGGCCGACATCAGCCGACGCAAGATGGCCGAAGCCGAACATCGCCTGTCATCGGTCGTATTCACCGGCATCAGCGATGGCATCTGCATCACCGATGCCAACCGCCGGATTTTGCTCACCAACCAGGCTTTTTCCAAGGTCAGCGGGTACTGCGCCAGCGAAACCTACGGCAAAACCCCGAACATGCTTCAGTCCGGCGTCCATGGTGCCGAGTTCTATAGTGACATGTGGGACAACATCAACCGCCATGGCAAATGGCAGGGCGAGATCACCAACCGCCGCAAGGATGGTGAACTGATCTCCGAATGGCTGAGCATTTCGGCCGTACACGATGCGGCGGGACGCCTGAGCAATTATGTCGGCATCTTCAGCGACCTTTCCGAGCGTCATGCGGCAGCCGAGCGCATCCAGTATCTTTCAAGCTTCGATCCGCTGACCAAGCTGCCCAACCGCAGCCTGTTTGCTGACCGTCTCGGGCAATCACTGATCAGCGCGCACCGCTTCAACCGGGAAACGGCGGTGATCCTGCTTGACCTTGACCGCTTCCGCTTCATCAACGACACGCTGGGCCCGCCCATTGGCGACGGCATCTTGGTCGAGGTCGCCCGCCGGCTCAATCTGCAGGTGCGCGACGGCGACACTGTCGGTCGCCGGTCGAGCAATGAATTCGGCTTCGTAATGGCCAGCCTCGGACAGGAACGGGATGCCATCGCCCTCGCCCAGCGCATGCTTGATGCCATTGCCGAGCCTTTCGACGTGGGCGGCCATTCGATCACCATCTCGGCCTGCATTGGCGTCAGCGTGGCGCCGCGCGACGGCAACGACATCGATACCATCATGAAGTGCGCCGATGCTGCCCTGGTCCGTGCCAAGGCCTGCGGGCAAAACACCTTCCGCTTCTATTCGCCGGAAATGGACGCCGACGCCAGTCGCCGCCTCGGACTGGAAGCCGCCCTGCGCCAGGCCCTGCAAAACAATGAACTGACCGTCTATTACCAGCCCCAGATCAGCCTCGACACCGGCAACATGATCGGCATGGAGGCCTTGCTGCGGTGGACCACCCCGGCATTCGGTCCGGTCTCTCCGGCCGAGTTCATCCCGATTGCCGAAGAAACCGGGCTGATCCTGCCGATCGGCGAATGGGTATTGCGCACCGCCTGCCGGCAGGTCCGCCAGTGGCTCGACCTTGGACTGGCCAGCCTGCGCATTGCGGTCAACCTCTCGTCACGCCAGTTTCGTCAGGCCAACCTGGTCGGCATAGTCAGCCAGTGCCTGACCGAGACCGGGCTGCCGGCCGGCGCACTCGAGCTCGAAATTACCGAAAGCGCCCTGATCGACGAGGTCGACGAGGCGATTATCCAGTGCCGGGCGCTGAAGTCGCTCGGCATCAAGATTTCGCTCGACGATTTTGGTACCGGCTATTCATCACTGGCCTATATCTCCCGTTTTCCCTTCGACAAGATCAAGATTGACCAAAGCTTCGTCCGCGACATCACCGAAAATCCGGTCAATGCCGCCATTGCCAACGCCGCCATCGTTCTCGCTCGCAGCCTCAATCTCTCGGTACTGGCTGAAGGCGTCGAAACCGAGGCACAGGCCAGCTTCCTGCGCAGCCGGCGGTGCGACGCCATGCAGGGTTATTTGTTCAGTCGCCCGGTGCCGGCCGCCGAATTCGAGCAATTGCTGGCCAGCGGCAAGCGCATGCAATTCAACGACAAGCTGCAGGAAAGCCAGCAGACGCTGCTCATTGTCGACGACGAACGAAACATCCTCACCGCCCTGACCCGACTGCTGCGCCGCGAGAGTTTCAACATCCTGACCGCCCAGTCGCCGGCAGAGGCCTTCGAGCATCTGGCCAAACAGCCGGTACAGGTGATCCTCTCCGACCAGCGCATGCCGGAAATGTCGGGCACCGAGTTCTTTGCCCGGGTTCGCCAGCTTTATCCGGACACCCTGCGCATTGTCCTGACCGGCTACACCGACCTCGAATCGGTAACCGGCGCGATCAATCGCGGCGCCATCTACAAGTTCCTGACCAAACCGTGGGATGACGACATTCTGCGCGAACAGATACGCGAAGCCTTCCGCAAGGCCAAGGAGACTGAGCATGCGCCGTAGTCAGCCGGCACCGGTAGGCCGGGAACGTCCGGCCGACGCGCTCGACCTGGCCATGCAGGTAGTCAATGCCAGCCCGGTGGTCTTCTTCCGCTGGTCAGCCAGCCCCGGCCGGCCGGTGACCTTTATCTCGGAGAATGTCGTGCAGTGGGGCTATCAGGCCAGCGACCTGGTCGCCGGCAACCCCGCCTTTGGCGATCTGATCCACCCCGACGACCAGCCCCGGATTGCCGCCGAAATAGCCCGCCAAGAGGTCTCCGCAGCGACTGGATACGACCTCGAATATCGCTTGCTGACCGCACAGAGCAAGGTGATCTGGGTCGCTGACCGGACCCGCGTGGTGCGCGACGCCGATGGCCGCCCGGCATTTTTCGACGGTGTTCTCACCGACATCAGCGAGCGCAAACAGCAGCAGCAAGAACTCAGCGACGCCCTGAAACAACAGAAGCAACTCAACAAGCGCCTGGAAGAAGCCAACAACCAGTTGATGCAATCTGAAAAAATGGCCTCGATCGGTCAGCTGGCGGCTGGCGTGGCCCACGAACTCAATAATCCGATCGGCTTTGTCCATTCCAACCTGGGGACACTGGACGGCTACATCCACGACCTCCTGGCCATCATCGACGGCTACGACCGGATGCTCGCCCGATCCGGCGAAGCCAGTCTCTACGAAGACTCCATCCGGCAACTGAAGGAACAGCACGACTTCGCCTTCCTCAAGGACGACATTTTCAACCTTCTTGCCGAATCCAAGGATGGCCTTGGCCGCGTACGCAAGATCGTGCTCGACCTCAAGAACTTCTCGCGGGTTGGCGAACAGGAGTGGCAGGAAGCAGATCTCCACGAAGGCATTGACTCGACCCTCAACATCGTCTGGAACGAGCTCAAGTACAAGGCCAAGGTGATCAAGGAATATGGCGACATTCCCCATTTGTTCTGCCTCATTTCACAGCTCAACCAGGTTTTCATGAACCTTCTGGTCAATGCCGGACACGCCATTGAAACGCAGGGCACGATCACCATTCGCACCTTCCGCCAGGATGCCGACACGGTCTGCATTGAAATCAGCGACACCGGTAAAGGCATTGCCCCGGAGCACATGACGCGGATTTTCGAACCCTTCTTCACGACCAAACCGGTCGGCAAGGGGACCGGCCTCGGGCTGTCACTCTCCTATGGCATAGTGCAGCGACACGGAGGACGCCTCGAGGTCGACAGCGTCCTCGGTCGGGGTGCCACTTTCCGCGTCCTCTTACCCATCAACCCAGCCCAGAAAGCTGCCATTCAAAATCCGGAGATATCTTCATGAGCGAGACTTTGGCCGCTCCCGTTCTGCTCTTTGTTGATGACGAACCGGGTATTCTTTCTGCCTTGCGTCGCCTGTTCCGGCCACACGGTTACCAGATTTTCATTGCCGAAGGCGGTGCCGCCGGGCTGGAAATCCTCGAAAAGGAACACATCGACCTCGTCGTTTCCGACATGCGCATGCCCGAAATGGATGGCGCCACTTTCCTCAAGGAAGTCCGTTCGCGCTGGCCGGCCGTGACCCGCATCCTGCTCACCGGTTATGCCGATATCACGTCGACGGTCGCTGCCATCAACCAGGGTGAAATCTATCGCTACATTTCCAAGCCGTGGGACGACAACGAAATCGTCACCATTGTCAGAGAAGCCATCGAACATCAGCGCCTCAAATATGAAAACGAGCGCCTGACCCAGCTTGCCCAGGCCCAGAACGAGCAGTTGAAGGAACTCAACGCCGGCCTCGAGCAGAAAGTCGCCGAACGTACGGCCGAAGTGAGCCAGGCGCTGGCTTTTGTCGAGCAGTCGCACAGCGAACTTAAAAAGTCGTTCCTGACCAGCGTCCAGGTCTTTTCCGGCCTGATCGAACTGCGCAATGGCACCGTCGGCAGCCAGATTTCCGGCCACGGCCGGCGGGTCGCCGAGCATGCGCGCAGCGTCGCCCAGCGTCTCGGCCTGTCTGATGTCGAGAAGCAGAACATCATGCTGGCCGGCCTCTTGCACGACATCGGCAAGCTCGGCCTGCCCGACGACCTTCTGACCAAGCCCTTCAACACACTGACGCCCGAACAGCGGGCGCTCGTCGTCAAGCATCCGGTCATCGGCCAGAACGTCCTGATGGGCATCGACAAGTTCAAGGAGGCGGCGCTCTTCGTCCGCCATCATCATGAATCATTCGATGGCAACGGTTATCCCGACCACCTCGTCGGCCATGCCATTCCACTGGGCAGCCGGATTCTGCAAGTGGTCAACGACTATGACTCGCTGCTTATTGGCACCCTCGTCCAGCGTCCGCTCAAGCCGGCCGAAGCCCAGAAGTACCTCATCGAGAATCGCGGCAAGCGCTATGACCCGGCAGTGATCGATGCCTTCATTGCCCTGCTTACCGAGAGCAGCAAGCCGACCACCATTGAGGTGCCCTTCCGGCCCCTGCTGCTCAAGCCCGGCATGGTGCTCAGTCGTGACTTTGTACACCGGGACGGCTACCTGCTGCTCGCCAAGGGTGCTGTACTGACGGCCGAAGTCATCGGGCAACTGATCAGGATGGAAGATGCAGAACAAACCAAATTGATGCTCCATGTTCGCCAGGAGGAAAAATGAGCCGCATCCTGATCGTTGACGATGAGGATTCCATCCTCAAGGCACTCAAGCGCGTCCTGCGCCTCGCCCCGTGCACCTATGGCAACAAGAGCTACACGCTGGAAATTGCCGATTTCAATTCACCGGAAGCCGCGCTCGAAGCGGCGCGCCACGACGAGTTCGACCTGTTCATGAGCGACTACCGGATGCCCGGCATGGATGGCATCGAATTCCTCAAGGCGGCCAAGGACATCCAGCCCGATGCCGCCCGCCTGATCCTCTCCGGCTACGCCGATCTCAATGCCCTGGTCCGCGCCGTCAATGAAGTCGGCATCGACCGCTTCATCGGCAAGCCGTGGAACGACTATGAACTGATGTCGGCCATCGGCCAGGCGCTGGCCCATCGCGACCTGATGCTGGAGAACCGCCAGCTGGCCAATCTGGTCCGCCTTGAAATGGGCGACATCACACCCGAGCAATTGGAAGCGGAACGGCTGGAGCACATTGAACCGGGGATCACCGACGTAAATTGGGGCCCGGACGGTTCCGTCATTCTCGATCCCGAGTTTCAGCGCAAGGACTGACTGGCCATGCCCGAAAGCGATGCCCAGCACCTGACCTTCAAACTGGTCTATTACGGCCCGGCGCAGAGCGGCAAGACGACCAACCTGCTGCGTCTGCACGACCTCCTTGCCCCGGAAATGAAGGGCGAGCTGATGACCATGGAGACCAAGGACGACCGCACGCTTTTCTTCGATCTCCTGCCCCTCGGTTTTCGCGCCCCCTCCGGTCTGCTTATCAAGTTCCGGCTATTCACCGTCCCCGGACAGGTCGCCCATGACGGCACGCGCAAGGCGGTCCTGTCACGTGCCGATGGCGTGGTCTTCGTCGCCGACGCTGATCGCGCCCAGGAAACCAACAATGGCGAATCCTTCCAGAGTCTGTCCGCCAACTGCGCCCGCGTCGGCCTCGATTTCGAACATTTGCCGATGGTCGTCCAGTTCAACAAATGCGACCTGCCCAATGCCGTACCCGAGGCCGAAATCCGCGAACGCTGGTCAGCCGCGCCATGGCCGCTGGTCTTTGCCATCGCCTTGACCGGGCAAGGTATCGAATCGACCTTCGAACTGCTCTTGCGCGCCGTGTACCGGAACTTTGGCGAAAGTCTGGAACTGCTCTCCCGGCACGGCCTCAATGAAAACGCCTTCGTTGCCGGGGCCCTGGGGAAATCGGCATGAGCCTGGGCTTTGACCGCGAGTGGAAACTGGATGAACTGCTCGACGCCACCAGCCAAGAAAAAATCGGCCCGGCGCTCAGGGCGTTGCTCGGCGGCGATTTCGCCCTGACCGATGAGGCCGGCAAGCCGCTCTGGGGGGAGCCTTCGCCCGAGGCCCGCCGGGAACCGCTGATCCTCGAACTCGAAGCGGTCGGCTACTTGCTCAGCTGCACCGCCCCCGCCGCCGCACTGACGGCCGCCCGCAATCTGCTCCTGACCCTGCTGCGCGCCCAGATCCGTTTCAAGATGGCATCGACCCTGCACCTCGAAGCCGTGGCCGAGGATTTCGAGTCGCTCAAGCGCGAACATGCCCGCCTCAGCGAATCCGAAGCCCGCTACAAGACCCTCTCGGCCGAACTCGAAAGCCGCGTCAAGAAGCAGGTCAGCCAGCTGGAAGAACGCCAGCAGATGCTCTACGAGGCAGAGAAACTTGCCTCGGTCGGCCAACTGGCGGCCGGCATGGCCCACGAAATCAACAATCCGCTCGGCTTTGTGCGCAGCAACCTGAGCACCTTCGAGAAATATCTCGGCAAGTTTGCCGATCTGAAAGCCGCTTCCGGCCCGGCGGCCGAAAGCTGGCAGGCCCTTGATCTCGATTTCATTCTCGAAGACAGCATCGACCTGCTGCACGACAGCGCCAAGGGGATGGAGCGCATTGCCCGCATCGTCGCCGACCTCAAGGCCTTTTCCAATATTGACCGAGCCGCCGAAGAATATACCGACCTCAACAATTGCCTGCACGAAGCCGTCCACATGCTGGAAACACAGACGCCGGCCGGCATTGGCTTCCATTTCGATCTGCTGCCCCTGCCCAGCATCGTCTGCCTGCCGGGGCATATCAACCAGCTGTTTTTCAACATCCTGCGCAATGGCGTACTGGCCATCAAGGATGCCGGACGCCCGGGCGAAGTCAGGATTGCCTCGGAGGCCGACGACGAAGGCATCCACATCCGCATTCACGACAACGGTATCGGCATGAACAAGGAGCAGATCGAACACGCCTTCGAACCGTTCTATACGACACGACCGGTCGGGGCCGGTGTCGGACTCGGGCTGGCCACGGCACGCAACGTCGTGCAGGCCCACAGCGGCCGCATCAGCCTCGACAGCCAGCCGGATGTCGGCACCACCGTAACCCTGTTTTTCCCGACCCCGCCATGACCGATTATTCGTCGCTATTTACCGGCAAGACCGCCGCCCCGCAGGCACCGGCCACCCACCTGACGCCGCCGCGCTACCGTCTGCTCTTTGTCGATGATGAACCGGGCATCGTCAAGGCGCTCAGCCGGGTCTTCCATCAGGAAAACTATGAGGTCCTCACTGCCTGGAGTGCCAAGGAGGGTCTGGAGAAGTTCGCCACGGGAACGATCCATCTGGTGATCAGCGATTTCATGATGCCCGGCATGAACGGCGCGCAGTTTTTGCAGGAAGTCAAAAAGCAGTCGCCGGACACCATCCGCATCATGCTCACCGGCCATGCCAATACCGATGCCGTCATGGGCGCCATCAACGAAGGTGCCGTCTACAAATTTATCCTCAAACCGTGGAACGATGACGACCTGCGCGTCACCGTCGCCCTGGCCCTTGAGCAGTTCGACCTGATCACCCGCAACCGTAGCCTGAAGGCAGAGAACGAGCTGAAGTCGAAGGAAATCTCTGCCCTGTCGCGGCTCGCCGCGACACACCACAGCCGGCTCGGCATCATGCTGCACAAGAAAAAGCTGCTCACCGATGCCCAGTTGCAGGAACTGACCATGCTCCAGGAACGGCGCAAGGAGCCGCTGATCACCATACTGCTGGAAAAGGAATGGGTGGCGGAGCGCCGTATCCGCGATCTGCTCAAGATCGACATGATGATCGAGGAAGTCCAGCTCTCGGAATTCAGCGTCGATTCGGCCCTGACTGATCTGATTCCGCGCAGTTTCTGCATGCGCCAGGCGGTGGTCCCGCTCAAGCTGGAAGGCCGCCGACTGCTGCTGGCTATGGCCGACCCGCTCGATGAAGGCCTGATCGATGAAGTCCGCTTCACCGCCGGTCTCGACATCAACGCGGTAACCGCCGACATCGCAGCGATCCGCAAGAAAGTCGACGAGATTTACGGTGGTGGCGAAGTCGACTTCAAGGAGCTGGAAACCCTGGTCAGCTCGCCTGACCCCTACGAAGGCATCGAGATCGTCATCGAGGAGGAAGATGCCGCCAAGCTCGAAGACCTGCTCCGCGACACCGAGACACCGCCGGCCATCCGTCTGGCCAACGCCATCATTCTCGAAGCAATCCGCCTCGGTGCTTCCGACATCCACATACAGCCCCGCACCAAGAGCGTTATCGTGCGCTATCGTATCGACGGCGTGCTCTCCGACAAGATTCATATCCCACACCATCTGCATCAGTCGCTGGTGTCGCGCCTGAAGATCATGTCGGAGCTTGACATCTCCGAGCGCCGTCGCCCGCAGGATGGCCGCATCACCGTCAAGACGCCGATGCGCATGGTCGACCTGCGGATTTCCACCCTGCCGACGATCAATGGCGAAAAAGTCGTCATGCGCATCCTCGACCGCAATTCGACAGTGCACACCATCGAGAAACTCGGCTTCTCGAGCAACGACTTGCTGCGCGTCACCGACATGGTCGCCAAGCCCCAAGGCATCATCCTCGCTACCGGCCCGACCGGCAGCGGCAAGACGACAACACTCTATTCGCTGCTCCAGCACGACGCCACCCCGGACAAGAACTACGTCACCATCGAAGACCCGGTCGAGTACTACCTCGACATGGCCGGCCAGGTGCTCATCCGGGAAAAGATCGGCCTGACCTTCCCCGCCGTCCTGCGCGCCCTGCTCCGCCAGGATCCGGACGTCATCCTGCTCGGCGAAATCCGCGACTTCGACACGGCCGAAGTCGCTTTTCACGCCGCCCTGACCGGCCACCTGGTCTATTCGACGCTGCATACCAACTCGGCCGTCGCGACCATTGCCCGCCTCTTCGATCTTGGCCTCAAGCCCTATGTCGTCGCTACCGCGCTGGAAGGCATCATCGCCCAGCGCCTGGTACGCAACGTATGCCCAGCCTGCAGCCAGCCCGCGAAGCCGGACCCTGCCATACTGAATCGACTGGGCAGCGCTTTCGCTGAAGTTAAAGAAATCCGGCGCGGGGAAGGCTGCAATGCCTGCCATGGGAGCGGCTACAAGGGACGCGTCGGCATTTACGAAATCCTGACCCTTGATGATGCACTGCGCGACTGCATTGGCAGTGGCGCCAGCGTTCTTGAAATCAGCCGTCAAGCCAGGGGGCGGGGACTGCGTAACATTGTCCATCACGCCGTTGAACGGGTACAGGCTGGCGCAACTACCCCGGATGAAATTCTTCGGGTTCTCGGTCCGATGACAGGAGAATATTGATATGGATGCATTTGTTTGGGACACCCGGTTCGAAACCGGCATTCCTCTCGTCGACACACAGCACAAGCATTTAGTCGAAGCGGTCAATATGCTGGGTAGCGAACTGCTTCTCGGCGATGTATCCGAAGAACGGTTGCAGGAACTCTTCCGTAGCCTTGCGGAGTATGCCCGGCACCATTTCTCCGACGAAGAAAAAATGATGGGCGAATTGGCCGTCGATCCACGCCACCGCGACGAGCATATAAGCCACCATCGGCAGTTTGTCGAACAACTGGTCAGCCTCTGGAAATCCCGCGCTGCCATCGACAAGCCCGCAGAGGCGGTGCACGGCTTTCTTGCAGCCTGGCTGACCGTACATATTCTCGGCGAAGACCAGGCGATGGCTCGCCAAATGAGCAGCCTGCAAAATGGTCTGACTGCCAGCGCCGCCTTCGAGGCCGAGAAAAAGGCAGAAGATCCGGGAACAGCCATTCTTCTCGGCGCGCTTTCACGGCTCTATGCGCTACTTTCCGACCAAAACCGAACGCTGGGAAAAATAAACGAAAGCCTTGAAGAACGGGTCCAGGATCGTACCGCCGCACTGGCCAGCGCCAACATTCAGTTAGCCAACGAACAAAAGGAACTGAAGGAACTGCTGCACAAGGTCGAACAAGCTCAACAACAACTTCTGCAATCCGAAAAAATGGCCGCCATCGGTCAACTGGCAGCCGGCGTCGCCCACGAAATCAACAACCCGGTCGGCTTTGTCAATTCCAATCTGGGGACACTCAAGTCTTACGTTTCCCAGTTGCTGGACATCATCAGCGCCTACGAAGGGGGCAACCCGGAGGAAATTTCCGCAGCCCGCAAGAAAGCGGATATCGAGTTCCTGCGCGAAGACCTGCCCTCACTGGTCACCGAATCGCAGGAAGGTCTTAACCGGGTCACCAAGATCGTCAAGAACCTCAAAGATTTCTCCCACGTCGACCAGGCCGAAGCGCAGCAATTCGCCGATCTCAACGCGGCGATTGAAAGTACGCTCAATGTGGTCTGGAATGAACTCAAGTACAAGGCGGAAATCGTCCGCGAGCTGGGCAACATACCCCAGGTCGATTGCATCCCGGCCCAGATCAATCAGGTCATCATGAACCTGCTGGTCAATGCCGCCCAGGCCATTGAAAAGCAGGGCAAGATTTTCGTTCGTACAGGAAGCGAAAGTGATCAGGTGTGGTTTGAAATCGAGGACACCGGCCAGGGCATGAGTGAAGCCGTGCGCAACCGGATATTCGAGCCCTTCTTCACGACCAAACCGGTCGGCAAAGGCACCGGGCTCGGCCTGTCGATCACCTACGACATCATCGTCAAGAAACATGGCGGCCACATGGATGTCACCAGCACCCTTGGCCAGGGTACCTGCTTCCGGGTCTGGCTGCCGATACAGGGCAAGGCGGCGACGTAGGCCAAACCATACGGACATGAAAAAGGCCACATGGAGTGGCCTAAGTCATTGAATATTGGCGCGCCCGAGACCCTTCGGAGGAAACTCCATCCATGAACGTATAGTACGTTTACAATATGAATAATTTGGTTGAAAATGGCGTAAATAGGGCGTGTCCGGAATTTTGTGTAAACGGGGTTTGAGTTAAACGTTATTCATCCGGTCTTCGAACTGGATAGTAAATCGGGTCAGTGCTGCTTTCCAATCGCGAATGGGCATGGTCCATTTCTGGCTGATGTTGCGGAGTGCCAGATAGAAGAGTTTCATCAGCGCCTCATCGCTCGGAAAGGAGCCCCGGTTCTTGGTGATTTTCCGCAGGCTCATGTTCACTGATTCAATCGCATTGGTCGTGTAGATGACTTTCCGGATCTCCGGCGGGTAGTCAAAGAACGGCGTTATGCGCGGCCAGTTCCGGCGCCAGGACTGGCTGATGGGCAGGTAGGCATCGTCCCATTTGCCCTCAAACTCTCCGAGCATCTGTTCTGCTTCGTCGGCGGTGGCACAGCTGTATATCCGTTTGAGGTCAGCAGCAACATCTTTACGCATCTTCCAGGAAACGTAGTTCAGGCTGTGCCGGACCATATGGACGATGCACAGTTGAACGGCTGCATGGGGATAGACGGCCTCGATGGCTTCCGGAAAGCCCTTCAACCCATCGACGCAGGCAATGAAGATATCCTGGACGCCACGATTCTTGAGTTCGGTGACCACCTGCAGCCAGAACTTGGCGCCTTCCGTCTGGGCGATCCACAGACCGAGAACTTCCTTCTCGCCCGCCATGTTGAGTCCGATGGCCAGATACACGGCTTTGACGCGCACACTGCCATCCCTGACTTTGACGTGAATGCAGTCCAGATAGACGATCGGGTACAGCGCATCCAGTGGTCGTGATTGCCAGGCCTTAGCCTCTTCAATGACCGCATCGGTGACTGACGAAATCAGGGTGGGCGACACCTCCGTGCCGTACATCTCTTCCAGATGCGACTGGATTTCACGGACCGTCATGCCACGGGCGTATAGCGACAGAATCTTGTCGTCAAAGCCTGTCCAGCGGGTCTGGTGCTTTGGGATTAGCTGCGGCTCGAAAGTGCCTTGGCGGTCGCGGGGAACCTCTATCGGCAATGCCCCGAACTCCCCTTTCAGCGTCTTCTTACTCTTGCCATTACGGGTATTGCCGGCGGTGTTCTCCACCGGCTCATTCTTGCCGTGGCCGAGATGATCAGCCATCTCAACTTCCAGCGCCTTCTCAACCAGCAGCTTGGTGAGTTGCTTGAGCAACCCATTCTCACCAATCAGGTCTTCCGGCTTCCGGTAATCAGCCAACAGGCTATCCAGCAACTCTTTGGGTACTGCTTTCTTTCCTACGGTCATCATCGCTCCTGGCAATGTGGCAGTTTCCTGCCGGGTGACCGTTTACACAAAAATTCTTACACGCTCACAGCAGGCAGTAGTCGTTTTTCGAGATTCCCGAAACGTTCATTGCGAACGTAGTCACATACTGGTCTCAGATTAGTCACAGTATGGTCACAAAATGAAAACGGGCTAGGTAACAATCACCTAACCCGTTGAATTCATGGCGCGCCCGAGACGATTCGAACGTCCGACCCCTGCCTTCGGAGGGCAGTACTCTATCCAGCTGAGCTACGGGCGCCTGGGAGGGGCGTATTCTACCCTTCACAGCCGCCTCGCGTCCATGTCGGAAATATATTGAGGTAACGGCGCAATGCGCCATAACGCACGCCCGGCAGAAGACCCCGTCGCCAGCGATGGCTGGCCAATCAATCGAAATAGGTTCGCGCCGTTTCAAAGCGCCGGGCGAAATAGCTGTCGCTCAGCCGGTCGATGCGTACCTTGCCGTTGGTCGACGGCGCATGAATGAAGCGGGCATCGCCGATATAGATGCCGACATGCGACAGCGGACGATTCAGGGTATTGAAGAAGACCAGGTCGCCCGGCCGCAGTTCGCCCCGCGCAATCGGTCGGCCATTGCGGGCGATGTCGGCGGCGCTGCCCTGCACCTTGAGCCCGGCCGCCCGGTCGTAGATATAGCTGACCATGCCGCTGCAATCCAGCCCGGCTTCGGGATTGCGGCCGCCAAAGCGATAGTCGGTATCGATCAGGCCCAAGGCGTAGAAAACGACTTCATGGCCCTTTCCACTGACCGGCAGCGAGGCTTGCGTTATAGTTTCCGGCGTGTCGCCTGAACGCGGCGAGGGGCCGCTACAGGCGGCCAGGAACAAAGCGGACAGCAATATCGGGATGAGGGCGGAAAGGCGCATCAAGTCAGGGTGCTTTCTTCGAATAATCTTCAACTTACCGTTTCTACAGGAATTTTCAAGGCCATGAACTTACAGAACACACAGTTGCTCCGGTCAACCAACCTGATCGGCGGACATTGGGTCAATGCCGACGATGGTGCGCTGCTGGCCGTCACCAACCCGGCGACCGGGGACAAGCTGGCCGATGTTCCCCTATGCGGTGCCGCTGAAACGCAGCGGGCGATTGCCGCGGCCAATGCCGCCTGGCCGGCCTGGCGGGCGCTCACGGCCCGCCGTCGGGCACAGTTGCTGCAGGCCTGGAACCGCCTGATTCTGGACAATGCCGACGATCTCGCTCAACTGATTACCGCCGAATGCGGCAAACCCCTGGCCGAAGCCAAGGGCGAGGTCATTTACGGAGCCTCCTTCATCGAATGGTTTGCCGAAGAGGGCAAGCGCACCTACGGTGAAAGCATCCCCAGCCCGGCTTGGAATACCCGCCTGATCGTCATCAAACAGCCGATTGGGGTGTGTGCGGCGATTACCCCGTGGAACTTCCCGCTCGCCATGATCACCCGCAAGGTGGCACCGGCGCTGGCGGCCGGTTGCCCGGTGGTCGTCAAGCCGGCCGAAGCGACGCCCTTGAGCGCCCTGGCCCTGGCCGTACTGGCCGAGCAGGCCGGCTTCCCGGCCGGTGTCTTCAACGTCGTGACCGGCCAGCCGGCTGCTATCGGCGGCGAACTGTGCGCCAACCCCATCGTCCGCAAGCTATCGTTTACCGGCTCGACCGGGGTCGGTCGCCTGCTCATGGCACAGTGTGCGCCGACCATCAAGAAACTGTCGCTGGAACTGGGCGGGAATGCGCCTTTCATCGTCTTCAACGATGCCGATGTCGACGCTGCGGTCGACGGCGCGCTCGCCGCCAAATACCGTAACACCGGCCAGACCTGCGTGTGCGCCAACCGCTTTCTGGTGCAATCGGGCATCTACGAGGAGTTCGCCCGGAAGTTTGCCGACAAGGCACGCAGCCTCAAGGTCGGCAACGGCACCGAGGCCGGGGTCGCGCAAGGCCCGCTGATCAATGCTGCCGGACTGGCCAAGGTTGAGGATCATGTCGCCGATGCGCTCAGCAAGGGGGCCCGCGTCCTGTGCGGTGGCACCCGCCACGAACGCGGCGGCAACTTCTTCCAGCCGACCGTGCTGGCCGATGTAACAACCGCCATGAAGGTCGCCCGCGAGGAAACCTTCGGCCCGGTTGCCCCGATTTTCCGATTCGAGACCGAAGCGGAAGCCATCGCCATGGCCAACGACACCGAGTTCGGGCTGGCCGCCTATTTCTTCAGCCGCGACGTCGGCCGTTGCTGGCGCGTCGGCGAGGCCCTCGAATACGGCATGGTTGGCGTCAATACCGGGATGATCTCCAACGAGGTCGCACCCTTCGGCGGTATCAAGCAATCCGGCCTCGGCCGTGAAGGCTCGAAATACGGCATCGAGGACTATCTGGAAATCAAATACCTTTGCTTTGACGTCAACGGCTGAGCATGGGCAAGCTCATCGTTATCGGACTGCTGGCGCTGGTCGCCGCACTGCTCTGGCGAGCCTGGATCCGTCAGCGGCGGGCGGCCTACATTGCCGCCTTTCCCTACCAGCGCCTGATCGACCAGCGACTGGCGGCATGCCGACCCGAACTGACGGCCGCACAGCGCGCCGAGGTTTTCGCCGGGCTGGTCGATTACTTCCAGCTTTGCCGCAAGGCGGGCCGGCGCATGGTGGCCATGCCCTCGCAGGCGGTGGACGAAGCCTGGCATGAATTCATCCTGTTCACCCGCCAGTACGACAAGTTCTGCCGCCACGCTTTTGGCCGTTTTCTGCACCACACCCCGGCCGAGGCAATGAGCACCCCGACGCAGGCGAGCGATGGCCTGAAACGCGCCTGGCGACTGGCCTGCGCCAGCGAGAAAATCGACCCGAAAAAGCCGGATCGCCTGCCCCGCCTGTTCGCGCTCGATGCGGCGCTGGGCATCAGCGGCGGCTTCGTGTATCAACTCGACTGCCTGGCCGCCCAAGGCGCTGGCGTCGGATCCGCTTATTGCGCCAGCCATATCGGCTGTGGCGGCGGCTGTGGCGGCGATGCCGTGTCGTCCGATGGCGGGGGATGCGGGGGCGGTTGCGGCGGCGACTAGCCCACTACTTGTGATAGGTCCGGCTACTGCCACCAGAGCCGCCGGAACCCCCATGCGCCGACCGCGCCTCGTTGTCGAACATGTTCCAGCCTTCCAGTTGGGCGTAAGCAAAAAGCAGTACGGCAAAGATACCGGCCAGCAGGTTGATTTTGGTGAACATCAATCGTCTCCGCTCGCGTCGCCACCATGCACCGGCGGGTGATCACTTTCGGCCCAGCGCCGCGCCTCGAAGGCAGCCTGACGTAAGGCGCTGAAAACCGGAAAAACCAGAAGAAAAATAATCACCATCACAAAATTGGACCAGCCGGCCCCGGCGATGTGTACTTCCACCGTGTCGCGCACGACGACAGGTTTTTCCGGTGCCATGTCGGGATCGACGGTCAGGTAATAGGTGCCCGGGGGAATATTGCGGAAAACCACCTCGTCCTCGCGGCTGCCTTCCGACCACGAACCACCGTCGTAGCCACTGTAGAAAGACAAGGCCTGCGAGGTCGGCCAGACAGCGCCAGTCGCCTTGTTAACCAGCATCAGGTCGAGGCCGATCCAGTTGTTGTCGAGCGACGTAAGGTTCTTGACGGCAATCTTGCGCGCCTTTCCGGTGATCTCGAATTCGCGGGTCTGCACCTCTCCGGCCATCTTTGGATCAAACATGAACTCCTGGCGCAGCAACAACTTGCCGCCGGCAAAAAAGACAAACCACGCCTGGATCAGGACCACGGCCAGCACGAATTTCCAGAACAGCACCCACACCCGCTCGCTGTTTTTGGCCCATGGATTGATCTGGTTGGCAAAGACACCGACCGGCCCGGGTAGCGCTTCGGGCAAGCTGAAGGCCTCGGCGATAACGGCTGGCTCGACATAGCGGCTCTGTGACCAGTTGAGATCGGTGCCGGTCGATTCGCTCGACAGCATGAGGGGTGGCGCCACATAGTCGACAATACGGGCCGTTTCCCCCCGCCTGACTCGCCACGTGAACTCGCCGCTGACCTGGACCACCTCGGCGGCCTGAGTTGTCGAGAAATGCTTGAAACGCTGGCCGCCGAAACGGATGCTATCGACTTCGATGACATGGCTGACGCTGGGCGGTCTCGACAAGCTATCGGCGATATTCCAGTGGCCGTTGTATTCGGTCAGCCAGCGATAGGTCCCGTGTCCGGCCGCCAGCAGATATTCGCGCCAGTCGTAAGAAATGCCATCGACCCGGGTCTGCCTGACGAGAAAGCCAATGACTTCGACCGGGCTGCCGTCCAGCCGACCCGTGGTCCCCAATGGCAAACGCGGCTCATAGATGGGGTTGCGGACACCCAGCGCCGTCGTCAGCACCCGGTGATTCGGGTCGGCAGTATCGACCACTGCGCCGCAGGCCACACAACCGACCGACAGAATCTCGGCAGACCTGGCCGACATCGGCGAACCACAGGCCGGACAACGGAAAACCTGCGCCTGCACGGTCACCGTCGGAAGCGCCATCCCGTCACGCAGGCCATTCATCTGCAACGATGCGAAATCAACGACTTCGCCGACAAAAAACAGGGGGGGTGTTTCGGAATAATCGAGGGTGGCGAAGCTGGCCTGATTTCTCAGGTCGACCGTCGCCACCGGGTAGCCGGCCCCGACCTTGAATGGCAACTCGCCCTGCCCGGCGACGCACTCGGCGTTTTCAACATTGCTTACCGTCCACGTCTGGCTGGCCAGAACGAAGCGCTGGCCAATGGTCAGGTCAGCAAAGGCCGGCAGCGCCTCCCCGACGAACTCCGCAAAAGTGAGCACATACTCTCCACCCGCCTCCGTCAGCCATCCGGTCCGCATGTCATCGAACAACAGATGCCATTCATTCCACAAACCCTGGCCATACTTGATCTGGATGCGTCCGATGAGGGCGAAATGGACGCCCTTGTAGCGCCCTTCTACCCCCAGTTGCAGCGGCGAGCGGTCGTCGACCAGCGCCGCCATCTTGCCGATGTCTTCCAGATTCTGGTCGTGGCGAACCAGCGTGCTCTGGCAGTACTCACAGACAGCAAAGACCGAGGACGCCGATTTGAAGACAACCGGCGCCCCGCAGGAAGGGCATGATGCACTGACGGACACGGGTTAGCGGTCAGCTCAGTTTTTTGAGCAGCTCCGCCTTTTTGGCGTCGAACTCGGCCTGACTCAGGATGCCTTTTTCGACCAGACCGTGCAGTTTTTCCAGCGTCGCCACGACCTCGTCGGCACTCACACTGCCAGCCGCCGAAGCCGGCTGCAAGGCGGCACCCATGACCTGCCCGACGACCTGACCAAAACCGACACCAGCACCGAGTCCTACCCCCATCGCCGCCATGCCGCCCTCGTTCTTGGCCGCATCCGGGATGCTGTTGGCGACCTGATACTGGGTATAGCGTTGCATGTCGCCAATCATGTTCATGCCGATCTTCTGGTCGAGAACCTTTTGCAACTCTTCCGGCAGCGAAACGTTCTGGACGACCAGCGAATCGAGCATCAACCCATATTCGGCAAACATCGGTGCAGCCTTGGCCTGCATCGCCTTGCCGAACTCGTCCTGATTGGCCGCCATGTCGATGAACGCCACGCCGGATTCGCCGAACAGGTCGGTCAGGCCGGCGACCAGGGTATTGCGCAACTGGCCCTCGAGTTCTTCACGGCCATAGCTGTCGCGGGTGCCGGAAATCTTCTGGTAGAACGTCTTGGCGTCGGTCAGGTGATATGAATAGATGCCGAAGGCACGTAGACGGACGACGCCGAATTCCTTGTCGCGAATGGTGATCGGGTTGGGCGTCCCCCACTTCTGATCAATCTGGGTGCGCGTCGAGAAGAAGTAAACATCCGACTTGAACGGCGATTCGAACAGCTTGTCCCAGTTTTTCAGATAGGTCAGGACCGGCAGGGTCTGCGTCGTCAACCGGTACATACCAGGGGCAAAGACATCGGCGACCTGGCCTTCGTTGACGAACATCGCCACCTGCGTATCGCGCACGGTCAGGCTGGCCCCGTTCTGGATTTCCATTTCGGCCATCGGGAAGCGCCAGGCCAGCGTGCCGTCGCCCTCCTCGGTCCATTGCAGAATGTCGATAAACTGCTTCTTGATGAAGTCCATCAGGGCCATTGGAGTCTCCTTGGAAGGTCAGGCAATGCAGCCGGCATTGAGGATGCCGATACCGAGAGAAAGTGAGGCGAGGAATATTCCCGAGGCGATCTTGCCCTGGGGAATATTGAGATTGATCTGTGGCAAGGCCAGACGCGCCACGACGTAGGTGGTCAACTGGACGACGCAGGCAACGATGCCCCAGCCGATCATCACCTCGATGTTGTGGCTGGTGACCACGGCGACAGCAATGGGCAGCGCATAACCGACGATGGCCCCGGCCAGGCTGATGGCCGCCGCGACATTGCCCTCGCGGATCAACTGCAATTCGCTATAGGGGGTGACAAAGACGTAGAGCACGACAAAGACGGCAAGCAGGCCGATGGCCGTCGCGAAATAGCCGGCAAAGGCGGGCAGACTACTGATGACCGGATCGAACATGGAATCTCCCGGAGGTGGGGCAATGACAGGGGATTGTCACCGCTCGCCGTGGTTTGTTCAAGCCTCAGGCCGCAAGCGCCAGACGGAGCAGGCCTTCCATCGGCAGGTTATCGACCGAGCGCCATCGAATTGACAGATGGGGCGCCAGACTGGCGGCATTGCCCCCGGACAGCAGGCAGACCTTGTCGATATTCCCCAACCGCTGCCAGGCGCGCTCAATGGCCCCGACCTGCGCCTCGATGGTGCCACTGACGATGGCATCGTCAGTACAGCGTGGATAGGTCGCATGGCCACCATTGGCAAAGGGCAGAGCAGCCGTATCGGCAGCCAGCGAGCGCCGCATCAGTTCGCCGCCCGGCAGGATCAGGCCGCCGAGAAAGTTGCCGTCGGCATCCAGCGTATCGATGGTTGTCGCCGTACCGGCCATGACGACGATGGCCGCACTCTGGCTCAGACCACGGGCGCCCATCAGCGCACACCAACGGTCGACGCCAAGTTGCCCGGGATTACGGTAATGACTGGTAACGCCGCAGCGGCTGGCTTCCGAGCGAGCTTCGACAAAAACTCCCTGCCACGCGGCAAGATGCTGGCGAATCCGGCCGCCCGCTTCGACCCCGGCCACGTTGGCCAGCATCACCTTGTCAGGCGTCGGCCAGTCGACGGGCAGCTGCGCCAATTGGCCACTGTCGGCGTGGGTGACAGCCCCCTGGGCAAGCCAACGGTCACCGTCGTGCACACCCCATTTGATGCGGCTATTGCCACTATCCAGGCAGATGATCATGGGCAGCCCTCACCGATGGTAGTTCCTGCGGGGCGCAGGCTGACATCACCGGAAAATATGCGCTCAAGGCCAATTTCCGTTTCGAGCAGCAGAGCACCATCGTCATCGACGCCCAGACAGCGCCCGGCTTTGGTCACCTCGCCTTCGCCGAAAAGTTGCACCGCCTGATCCTGCCAAGCATGCAGACGCTGCCATTCGTCTTTCAGTCCGGCAAAGCCGCGCACCGAAAACCGGTCGAGCACCCCGGCCAAATGGGTGAGAATGGCCGCCAGCACATCATGCCGGTCTATTGGCCCGAGGCCGGCCTGGCTTACACCGGCTGCCGGCTGTGGCAGATCGCCAACGGGCGGCGACAGGTTGAGACCGATACCGATGATTGTCTGCATGCCGCGCCGGTCAGACGACAGTTCGATCAGGATGCCGGCCAGCTTGGCAAAATCCTGACCGGTACGGAGCAATACATCGTTCGGCCATTTGAGACAAAGGCCTTGCGCGCCAAGACTTTCCATCGCCCGCACCAGACCGACGCCAACCGCCAGCGACAGGCCACTCAAGCTGGCCGGGTGGCCGGCGAAACGCCAAAGCAGGGAAAAAGTCAGACTGGATTCGGGCGAAGACAACCAGCTTCGCCCGCGCCGCCCCCGGCCGGCTCTTTGCCGGTCAGCGACGACGACCGTGCCCGAGGGCGCGCCCGCCTCGGCCCGGCGCATCAGTTCGCTGTTGGTCGAGTCGCACACGTCCAGAGCATCGACGTCAAAACGACCCGCCAGGTCGCCCAGGCGGGCCTTCAACAGAACAGGATCAATCAGGGTCATGCGATGGATTTTACTCTGCCGCGTGCTCCTTGCCGCCATCGATGCCGAGTTCGGCGATCTTGCGGGTGATCGTATTGCGCCCGATACCGAGCGCCTGTGCCGCCTCGATCCGGCGACCACCGGTATGGGCCAGCGCGCGGGCGATCAGGATCCGCTCGAAGACCTGCGACAGCACACCATGAATATCCGGCACGCCGCGCGCCAGGAGACGGTCAACCTCGCCCTCCAGCGCTCCTTCCCAATCGGTCGCCAGCATCACCGGGGTTGCTTCGCGCAGTTCGCCGGGCAGGTCGCCGATATCGACTTGCTGCCCCGGCGCCATGACAGTCAGCCAGTGGCAGAGATTTTCGAGCTGACGAACGTTGCCTTGGAAATCAAGGCCGCTCATGTACTTGAGCGCAGCTTCCGTCAGGCGCTTGGTTTCAACCCCGAGTTCCCGCGCGCTCTTTTGCAGGAAATGACGAGCAAGCAGCGGAATATCTTCGCGCCGCTCGCGCAGGGCAGGCAGGCGGACGCGGATGACATTGAGACGATGAAAGAGGTCTTCGCGGAACAGGCCATCCTTGACCCGCGTATCGAGGTTCTGGTGCGTCGCGGCAATGACCCGGACGTTGGCCTTGATCGGCGAATGACCGCCGACGCGGTAGAAGTGCCCGTCCGACAGAACACGCAGCAGACGGGTCTGCAATTCGGCCGGCATGTCGCCGATTTCGTCGAGAAACAGGGTACCGCTCTCGGCCTGCTCGAAGCGGCCGCGCCGTTGCGCCTGCGCCCCGGTAAAGGCACCGCGCTCATGACCGAACAGCTCGGACTCGAGCAGGTCCTTCGGGATCGCTGCCGTATTGATGGCGATGAAGGGCTTGTCGGCCCGCGGACTGTGGCGGTGCAGGGCGCGCGCCACCAGTTCCTTGCCCGAACCCGACTCGCCAGTAATCAGCACGGTGGCGTGCGACAGGGCCAAACGGCCAATGGCCCGAAAGACTTCCTGCATGGCCGGTGCCTGACCGAGGATCTCGGGGACCAGCCCTTCCTCCTCCGCCGCACCACTCTGGTGCATGGATTCATCAATGGCGCGTCGGATAAGCTCCACAGCCTGATCGACGTCAAAGGGTTTGGGCAGGTATTCGAAGGCGCCGCCCTGGAATGCCGCAACCGCACTTTCCAGATCGGAATAGGCGGTCATGATGATGACCGGCACTGACGGAAAACGGGTTTTTACCTCCTGCAGCAGCTCAAGCCCCGACTGGCCGGGCATGCGGATGTCGGAAAGCAGTACTTGCGGGGGTTCAATGCCTTGTTCGAGCTGCGAAATCGCCTCGCTGGCCGAGGCATAACTCTTGAACGGGATACCTTCGCGGGACAGGGTTTTTTCCAGCACCCAGCGAATGGAGCGGTCGTCGTCTACGATCCAGACGGGTTTCATATTTTGATGGCTCATTTTGTGTTCACAATGAGCATTACCGAAGCAAGACTCAAGCCTGCTCGACCGGCAGATTCAGTGTGAACACCGTATTCCCCGGCCGACTGACACAATTGATCGTCCCGTGATGGTGCTGGATGAAATTCTGGGCGATGGTCAGACCGAGGCCGCTCCCCCCTTCACGCCCGGAAACCAGCGGGTAGAACATGCGCTCGCGGATCGCGTCAGGAATGCCCGGCCCGTTGTCGATGACCTTTAGCTCCATGGCCAGGCGATAGCGCTTCTTGGCCAGCGTTACCTGGCGCAGGGAGCGCGTACGGAGAATGATTTCGCCTTCGCCGCCCATCGCCTGGGCGGCATTGCGGGCTATATTGAGAACGGCCTGGATCAGTTGCTCGCGGTCGCCGACCAACTCCGGAAGACTGGTGTCATAATCACGACGAACACTGAGCGAACCGGGAAACTCCGCAGTCAGCAGGCTACGCACTCTCTCGAGGATTTCATGGATATTCACCGTCGTCGGCAACATTGCCCGGTGCGGCGTCAACAGCCGCTGCATCAAGTCCTGCAGGCGATCCGCCTCCTTGATGATGACCTGCGTGTACTCCTTGAGCGACGGGGCGTTGGCCAGATGGGCCAGTTCATGTTCGAGCAGTTGGGCCGCACCGCGGATGCCGCCCAGGGGATTCTTGATTTCATGCGCCAGATTGCGGATCAGTTCTCGGCTGACCTGCTGCTGCTCGATCAGGCGCTCTTCGCGGGTCGACGCCAGATGATGCTGGATCGGTTGCAGTTCGAGCAGCAAGCGGACGCCGGGCGCGATATCGGGGCGCAGCGGCGTCACCGTGCAGTTGATATTGAGGACCTCACCATCGCTGCGCTTCAATTCGATGTTCTGGCCGGTGTAGCCCCAGTTGTTGTTAAGCCCGTTATCAAGTGCCGACTGCAGGGTCGCCGAACAGGTGCACACCGCCGCCAGCGTTTTTCCGGCCACGACGCGACCACTCACGGCGAGAAGATTTTCGCCCGCGGCATTGATATAGCGAATGGCCAACCCGTCATCCAGCAGGAGTACGGCCGAAGCCAGCAGATCAAGGCCGGCAAAGGAAGAATGGGTCACGTTCATGTTCGCCATTGTAACGATTTGAACGTCGCCCTCGACGATAACTTGCCTTACTGACCCATCGTTCATTATCATCCACGGACTCGCTACCGGATCTTGATAAAATGCCTAACTTCGCTCCCCGCATCGCCACCCTGCTGATGCTCGCTGCCACCACCCTGGCCGGTTGCGGCTCAGGCGAAGCGCCGCCACCGGCCAGCCGTGCCGTGCTCGTTCAGGCGGCAGGCAACGTGGCGACAGCCGGCGGTATCTATACCGGCGAGATTCGCGCCCGCCACGAAGTTGATCTGGCTTTCCGCGTCGGCGGCAAGATCGGCGCCCGCCTTGTTGATGCCGGCGCCGAGATCAAAGCCGGGCAGCCGCTCGCCCGCCTTGATCCGGCCGATCTTGAACTCGCCGCCGCCGCGGCCCGGGCGCAATTGAGCGCCGCCGAAAGTGAGCAGACCACAGCCCGTGCCGAGCGTGAGCGTTATGCCGGACTCCTCGCCAAGAAATTCGTCAGCCAAGCCGCTTTTGATGCCAAGGACAACGCCTGGAACAGCGCCCAGGGCCGCCTCGAGCAAGCCCGCGCGCAAAGCCGGATCAGTGGCAACCAGGCTGCTTACGGCACCCTGAGCAGCGAATTTCCCGCCGTCGTCACCGCCGTACTGGCCGATGCCGGCCAGGTAGTCAGCGCTGGCCAGGCCGTATTGCGTGTCGCCCGACCGGAAGAGAAGGAAGTGGCCATTGCCATTCCCGAAAGCCGTCTGGCCGAGCTGAAAGCCGCAAAAACACTGGCCGTCAGCCTGTGGGCTGACCCAAAACTGGCCCTGCGCGGCGAACTGCGCGAATTGTCGCCAGCCGCCGACCCGGCCACCCGCACCTACGCTGCCCGCATCCGCATTCTTCAGCCGCCGCCCGAAGTGCGCCTCGGCATGACGGCGCGAGTGGCCGTCGACAGCAGCGCCGAAAGCACCTTGCTGGTGCCGCTGAGCGCCATCATCGATCTCGGCCAAGGGCCGCTGGTCCGCGTCGTCAAGGACGGCAAGGTAGTTTCCCGCCCGGTCCAGGTCGCCCGCTTCCGTGAAGACGGTGCGGCCCTGAGCGGCGGACTGGAAGCAGGCGAACTGGTCATCATCAACGGTTCCGGCAAGCTGGTCGACGGCCAGGAGGTCCAGGCCCGTCCAGTCACCGCCCCGGAACGGCAGCGCTGAGATGAGCCACCGCTTCAATCTGTCCGACTGGACCCTGCACCACCGCACACTGGTTGGCTATTTCCTTCTCGCCATCGCGGTAATGGGCGTTATTGCCTTCAGCCGGCTCGGCCAGGCCGAAGACCCGCCATTCACCTTCAAAGTCATGGTCATCCGCACGCTGTGGCCGGGAGCGACGGCGCGCCAGGTCGAACAGCAACTGACTGACAAAATTGAGAAAAAGCTTCAGGAAACACCATACATTGACCGGGTATCCAGCTTTTCCCGCCCCGGCGAGTCGACCGTGCTGTTCTTCGCCCTCGACAGCACACCGCCGGGCAGTGTTCCTGATGTCTACTATCAGGTGCGCAAGAAAATCGGCGACATCCGGCACACCCTGCCGAGCGGCATTCAGGGGCCTTTTTTCAACGACGAGTACGGCGACGTTTTTGGCAATATTTACGCCTTGACTGCCGAAGGCCTCGATTATCCGCAGATGAAGGATATGGCCGAGCGTGTTCGTGACAATCTGCTGCGCGTGCCGCAGGTCGGCAAGGTCGAAATATTCGGCATCCAGGACGAGAAGATTTACGTCGAACTCTCCAACAGCAAGCTGGCAACCCTAGGGATCGATCTGGCCACCATCACCCAGGCCCTCAACCAGCAAAATGCGGTCGCCGCCACCGGCTTTTTCGAAACATCCAGCGAACGCATCCAGATTCACCCCGGTGGTGCCTTCAACAGCGTGCAGGCAGTGGCCGACACGCTGATCCGCTCCGGCAACCGCAGTTTTCGACTCGGCGACATTGCCGAGGTGCACCGCGGCGGCATCGACCCGCCAGCCACCCAGGTCCGTTATGGTGGCAAGCGGGCCCTGGCCATCGGCGTCACCATGGCCAAGGGGGGCGACATCATCGAACTCGGCAAGGCCTTAAGCAGCCGTGTCGCGACGCTTCAGGCGGCGCTCCCGGTCGGCGTCGACATCGGCGTCGCGATCAGTCAGCCGACCGCTGTCGCCCGCTCGGTCAAGGCCTTCACCCAGGCCCTGACCGAAGCCGTCGCCGTTGTCATGCTGGTCACCTTCCTCAGTCTCGGCATCCGTACCGGACTGGTCGTCGCCATTTCCATTCCGCTCGTTCTGGCTGCGACTTTCCTCGCCATGTATCTGTTCAACGTCGGCCTCCACAAGGTGTCGCTCGGCGCCCTCGTACTCGCCCTAGGCCTGCTGGTGGACGATGCCATCATCGCCGTCGAGATGATGTGGGTGAAGATGGAACAAGGCTGGGAACGTACCCGCGCCGCCTCCTTCGCCTACACCAGCACGGCCGGCCCGATGTTGTCGGGGACACTGGTCACCGTCGCCGGTTTCATTCCGATCGCCCTGGCCAAGTCGTCAACCGGCGAATACGCCTTCGCCTTCTTCCAGATCAATGTCTTTGCCCTGCTCATTTCCTGGCTGGCTGCGGTCATTGCCATTCCCTGGCTCGGCTACAAGCTGCTCCCCGATCCACGGGCGGCGCACACGCCCGGCCGCCTGGCCCAACGGCTACCGCGACTGGCCTGGCTGGCCGACAAACTCGGCCTCAACGGCCCGGCCCATGCCGAAGACCACGACGTTTACGGCACCGCGTTCTATACCCGCTTTCGCCAGTTGGTCAGCTGGTGCGTCAGTCGGCGCTGGCTGGTCATCGGCATCACCATTGCCCTCTTTGCCCTGTCCATCGTCGGCATGGGCAAGGTGCAGAAGCAGTTCTTCCCGAACTCGACACGTCTTGAGCTGAACGTCGAACTGCGCCTGCCCGAAGGTGCCTCGATTGCTGCCATCGACGCCGAAGTCCGCCAACTTGAGAGATGGCTGGACAAGGACAAGACCGAATTCGACCAGTTTGAGCACTTCATCGCCTACATCGGCTCCGGTTCGCCCCGTTACTACCTCAGCCTCGACCAGCAGATGCCGTCAAGCAATGTCGGCCAGTTCGTCATCGTGACGCGCAACGTCGAGGCCCGCGAGGCCCTGCGCGAGCGCCTGATCAAGCTGTTCGACAGCGACAGCTTCGCCGCCCGGGGCAATATCGCCCGCATCGAAAACGGCCCGCCGGTCGGCTACCCGGTGCAATACCGCGTTTCCGGCGAAGACCCGGCGATCCTGCGCCAGGTGGCTGGCCAGGTCGCCACGGCGATGCGCCAGGACCCGGAACTGTCGAACATCAATGTTGACTGGAGCGAACTGTCAAAGTCGGTGGAGATCGAAATCGACCAGGACAAGGCCCGACTGCTCGGCGTGTCCAGCCAGGATATCGCCGCGCTGCTCAACATGTCGCTCAACGGTTTTACCGTGACCACCTATCGCGAGGGCGAAAAGAGTATCGACGTCGTGCTCCGTGGCGACCGTGAGGAACGCAGTCACCTCTCGTCCCTCGACGATCTTTCGGTGCCGACCCGCGCCGGCAAAAGCGTACCGCTGAGCCAGATCGGCCGCCTCAAGCATAGCTTCGAACCCGGCCTGATCTGGCGCCGCGATCGCCTGCCGACCATCACGGTCCGCGCCAATCTCTACGACAAGACGCAGCCGGCGACAATCGTCGGCCATCTCAAACCGGCCATCGATGCCATCCAGGCCAAGCTCCCGGAGGGCTATCACATCGCCACCGGCGGCTCGGTCGAAGAGTCCTCGAAAGGCTCCGGCTCGGTGATGGCCGGCATCCCGCTGTTCGTACTGGTCGTGGTCACCGTCCTGATGATCCAGTTGCAGAGTGTTTCCCGCGTCGTCATGGTTTTGCTCACCGCACCACTCGGCATCATCGGCATCACCCTGTTCCTGCTCGTCTTCAACCAGCCCTTCGGCTTCATGGCCCTGCTCGGCACCATCGCCCTGTTCGGCATGATCATGCGCAACGCCGTCATTCTCGTCGACCAGATCGAACAGGACATGGCGGCAGGCCGCCCGCGCCGGGAAGCCATTGTCGAATCGACCGTGCGGCGTTTTCGGCCGATTGTGCTGACTGCCGCTGCTGCCGTGCTGGCAATGATTCCCCTGTCGCACAACGATTTTTTCGGGCCGATGGCCGTCGCCATCATGGGCGGCCTGATGGTCGCCACGGCCCTGACCCTGCTCTTCCTGCCGGCGCTCTATGCGGCCTGGTACAAGGTCAGGATCAAGGACTAACGGCTGGCGTCACAGACAAAAAAGGGCGCCTCGGCGCCCTTTTCAATCGGTCGATACTGCTCCCTATCGGCTGACCGCCAGTTCTTTCTGGATCGCCTGGATATTTCGCTCATGCTGGCCGACGCGCTCGCGATAGCCAGACAGGCGGTCGCTTGGCGTACGGGCCACTTCCTGGTCGGCCAGTTCCTTCCTGGCCTGCTCGAGGTTGCGCTGTTCGCCGGCCAGTTCCTGCTCAAGGATATGGCGGCGGTCACCGTCACGCGCCTTCTGGGTATCTTCCTGAACACGCGGGAAGCCCGCCTGGGTCGGATTCGCCGCAGCGCCGGGTGCCCGGGCACGGGCAGGCGCGGGTGCGGGTGCGGAACCTTCCGGGCTGGAGGAAATGACCTTGCAGTTCTTTTCCAGCCGCGTACTCGAGTAGGTCGTGCTGCCGCTGGCGTCAACGCACTTATAGATGGACTGGGCCGAGGCCGAGAGCGGCAACAAGGCGATAAGCAAGGCAAGCGAGCAGCGTGTCATCAGCATCATTCCTGTCAATTTTCTGAGTGTATCGGACTTAACGTCCGAGCCTGAAAAAAGTGCACAAAAAAAGGGCGGGAAATACCCGCCCTTCTTCAAGATCCGGCTGATTAGCAGGAGTAGTACAGATCGAACTCGACCGGGTGGGTCGTCATGCGAACGCGATTCACTTCGTCCATCTTCAGGGTGATGTAGGCATCGATCCAGTCGTTGGAGAAGACACCGCCACGGGTCAGGAACTCGTGGTCAGCTTCCAGAGCGGCCAGGGCTTCCTCGAGGGAGGCGCAGACGGTCGGGATGGCTGCATCTTCTTCCGGCGGCAGGTCGTACAGGTTCTTGGAAGCCGGATCGCCCGGGTGAATCTTGTTCTGGATACCATCCAGGCCGGCCATCAGCAGCGCGGCGAAGCACAGGTACGGGTTGGCGATCGGATCCGGGAAACGGGTCTCGATACGACGAGCCTTGGTCGAGGCAACGTACGGAATGCGGATGGAAGCAGAACGGTTCTTGGCCGAGTAAGCCAGCTTGACCGGGGCTTCGTAATGCGGGACCAGACGCTTGTACGAGTTGGTACCCGGGTTGGTGATGGCGTTCAGGGCCTTGGCGTGCTTGATGATGCCGCCGATGTAGAAGAGAGCCAGTTCAGACAGACCGGCATAGCCGTCGCCGGCGAACAGGTTCTTGCCGTCTTTCCAGATCGACTGGTGAACGTGCATGCCGGAACCGTTGTCGCCAACGATGGGCTTCGGCATGAAGGTAGCGGTCTTGCCGTACTGGTGGGCCACATTGTGCACCACGTACTTCAGGATCTGGGTCTGGTCGGCACGCTTGACCAGGGTGTTGAACACGGTACCGATTTCGCACTGACCGGCAGTGGCGACTTCGTGGTGGTGAACTTCAACCGGGCAGCCAAGGGCTTCCAGGGTCAGGACCATGGCCGAACGGATGTCGTGCAGGCTGTCAACCGGCGGAACCGGGAAGTAGCCGCCCTTGACCGTCGGACGGTGGCCGGTGGAGCCGGAGCCGTCGTTCTTCTCGCCCGAACCCCAGGCCGCTTCAGCGGAGTGGATCTTCAGGGAGCAGCCGGACATGTCGACATTCCACTCGACGCCGTCGAAAATGAAGAATTCCGGTTCCGGACCGAAGTAGGCGGTGTCGCCAATGCCGGAGGACTTCAGATAGGCTTCAGCGCGCTTGGCGATGGAGCGCGGGTCGCGGTCGTAGCCACGGCCATCGGTCGGGTCAACGACGTCACAGGTCAGGACGACGGTGGTTTCGTCGAAGAACGGGTCGATGTAGGCGGTATCCGGATCCGGATTCAGCTGCATGTCGGAAGCCTGAATGCCCTTCCAGCCAGCGATCGAGGAGCCGTCGAAAGCGTGACCGTTTTCGAACTTGTCTTCGCTGAAGGCAGAAACCGGCACGGTGACGTGCTGTTCCTTGCCACGGGTATCGGTGAAACGGAAATCGACGAACTTGGCGTCGTTTTCCTTGATCATCTTGAGCACGTCTTGCGGGGTTGCCATATGCCTTAATCTCCTAAGAAAACAAGTTGCCGGGCGATCCGGCGACAATCAAAAATTTGTAACCCGGAGTGTTTAGCAGAAAGCGTGCCAAACGCTCACGAGTAATCTTTGTATTTTGCCACAATGAGATGCGGGGTTTAAACAAAGAATTAGCGCACCACCATTGTGCAATGGCGAAAATTTACGCACCTTTATGGTGCAACAAAACAATTCAGCGAAATTTTCCGAATTAGCGGATGCGACTTCAGGCGGTCGATCAGGATCGACTCGGCCTGTCGCAGCGCCTCGCCATTCTCGAACAGGGTGTGGCTGAAATAGATTTCCGCCTCGATCTGCCCGCGCAGGTAATGCAGGACGATTTTCTCGGGTTCCGGCAGATCGACCAGCAAGGGCTGCAATTCGCTGAGCAATTTATCCCGGGCGGGCAATCGTGTCGCGTAGCTATCCGGGTCCATGTCGTCTTCGGGATCGATATGGACGAGCACATCGAGCACCTCGGGATGTTCGCGCAGCACGCGGGCGCGCGCCGACTCGGCAATGCGATGGCCTTCCGACACGCTGATCCGCGAATCGACCTGGACATGCGTATCGACCAGCGCCTGATGGGCCATGCGCCGGGTCCGCAATTCGTGCAGGTCGCGCACGCCGGGCGTGGCCAGCAGGGTCTTGCGGATCGCCTCAACCTGAACATCGTCAAGACCGGTATCGATCAGTTCCTTGATCGCCCCCCAGGCCAGACCAGCCCCCATGTGCAAGATCATGAAACCCATCAAGGCTGCCGCCAGCAGGTCGAGGAAAGACCAGCCCAGCAAGGCGCCGCCAATACCGACCACCACGACCAGCGCCGACGCCGCATCGGCCCGCGTATGCAGGGCATTGGCGATAAGCAGTTGCGAACGCTGACGCTCGGCGACGCGAATCAGGTAGCGATACAGGCCTTCCTTGGAAATCACCGTGGCAATCGCCACCCACAGGGCCGACAGCTCAACCGTCGGCAGGGCCTCGATGTGCTGCAGACGCATCCCCGACTCCCAGAGAATGCCGCCGCCAATCAGGGCCAGCGACGTTCCCAGCACCAGCGTCGCGGCGGTTTCGACGCGGGCATGGCCATAAGGATGCGCCTGGTCGGCCGGGTGGGCGCTCTGCCGGCTGGCGTAGATCACGAGAAAATCCGAGAGCAGGTCGGAAAAGGAATGCAGGCCGTGGGCGATCAGCGATTGCGAATGGGCCAGCCAGCCGACGATCAACTGAAGGACAGTCATCACCAGATTGACCGCGACGCTTACCCAGGTTGCCTTTTGCGCCTCGGCAGCGCGCTCGCCGGGAGTGGCGGCGGGAGGGTGATGCTCTGGTCCCATGATCTCTTGCCCTATACTGTTAATGTGTAATTTTAGCAGTTGGATACGATGGGAAAGTTAACCGAGATACTCAAGCTCGCCCAAACCCGGGGCAAAGCACTGGAACGGCCCTACCTGGGCGAACTGACGCCGCAGGAAGCGAGCGACATTTTGCATCTGGCCCCCGGCGCCAGAATCGTCGATGTCCGCACCCGTGCCGAATGGGACTGGGTCGGCCGGGTGGCCGGCGCCGTCGAAATCGAGTGGAACCAATACCCCGGCGGCGTGCGCAACCCCAATTTCGTGGCCGAACTCAAGCGCCAGATCGATCCCGAAGCCCTGGTCATGTTCCTCTGCCGCAGCGGCGTACGATCGGTCGGCGCCGCCACGGCGGCCACCGAAGCCGGCTACAACAGTTGCTACAACATCCTCGAAGGCTTCGAGGGCGACAAGGATGCCAACGGGCACCGCAATACCATCGGCGGCTGGCGCAAGGCCGGATTGCCATGGATTCAGGGATAATTGCCGGCGCCGCAAAAACCGACGCCAAAATTCAGAGAACAGCATGCAAACAGCCACCATCGCCTTCGAACCGTTCAACCGCCTCTCCGACGACGCCTGCCATGAGCGCATCCGCGTCGCCCGCGCCAAACTCGGCAAGAAGGCCGTCCTCCTCTGCCATCACTACCAGCGTGCCGACGTCTATCAATACGCCGATCTGACCGGCGATTCGCTCAAACTATCGCGCCTTGCCTCGCAAACCGATGCCGAATACGTCATCTTCTGCGGCGTGCATTTCATGGCCGAAGTCGCCGACATCATGACCGCCCCGCACCAGAAAGCCATCCTGCCCGACCTCGCCGCCGGCTGCTCGATGGCCGACATGGCCAACCTGGCCAAGGTCGAACGCTGCTGGCGCGAACTGAACACCGTGCTCAACGCCGAAGAGGAAGTAACGCCGGTCACCTACATCAACTCGGCAGCCGACCTGAAGGCCTTCTGCGGCGACCATGGCGGCATCGTGTGCACATCGTCCAACGCCGGCACGATTGCCAAATGGGCCTTTGAGCGTCGTCCGAAGGTGCTGTTCTTCCCCGACCAGCACCTCGGTCGGTGGACCGGCCACAACATGGGCATCGCCATGGACGAAATGGTCGTCTGGGACCCCGACCTCGAACTCGGCGGCCTGACGCCAGCCCAGATCAAGCAGGCCAAAATCCTGTTGTGGAAGGGGCACTGCTCGGTGCACCAGATGTTCCAGAAGTCGCATATCGACGCCTTCCGCGCCAAATACCCGGAAGGCAAGGTCATCGCCCACCCGGAATGCAATTTCGAGGTCTGTGCTGCCTCCGATTATGTCGGTTCGACCGAACACATCGTCAAGATCATCAAGGAAGCGCCAGAAGGCACGCGCTGGCTGGTCGGCACCGAACTCAACCTGGTCGACCGCCTGGCCAGGGAAGTGCTGCCGCAGAACAAGATCGTCCAGTTCATGGCGACCACCATCTGCATGTGTTCGACCATGCAGCGCATCGACCCGCAGCATCTGGCGTGGACCCTCGAAAACCTGGTTGACGGCAAGGTGGTCAATCAGATCGCCGTGCCGGAACACGAGGCCGGACTGGCCAAACTGGCCCTCGACCGGATGCTGGCGATTTCCTGATGCAGCTGGCCGGCCCACTCTGTGGCCCGGCCTTTTTCAGCTACTTTTGTTCTGGCGCAGCCTGGGGCGTCACGCCAATCTCTTTCTGGTAGTGCGCCCTGTCGGTCATCAGATAGCGCCGGGCGGCGTTGGTCGTCGGTGCTGCACCGACGATGCCGTGCTCGGGATCATCCTGATGCAGGGCTGTTTCCGCCTTCTTGACCTGTAGATCATGATAGGTTTCTGCCACCGTCCGCTTGGGCGGCACCTTGACCGGTGGCAGCGGCGCCTTGACGACCAGGCTACCCGAGGTCTTGGCCACGGCGGACACCGGCTGACCGGGCGCTGCAGCCGGCGGCTTGGCGACCGGCGCGGCCGGCTGCTTCGCCGCACTGGCTGCGGCGGCAGGAGCCAGCGGAGCGGCAGCCGCTACCGGCGGCTTGGGCGGCGCAGCGGTTTCCGACACCTTCTGGCATTTTTTGCTGACCTGTTCGGTTTCAAGAACGACCGAACCATCATCCATCTCGCAGGAATAGATAGTCTGCTGCGCCACGGTTGGTCCCGCCAAACACCCCAGCACAAATGCCACTGCCCCGATGCGGGCAAGGCTGACAGGCATCGTGATCATTGTTTCACCTCGCAAAGCTGTTCATCCTTATCGTTATAGACCCCAGGGCCGCTCCGCGCACCACCCAATCAGGGCACGATCCAGCCAGAGTCCGAGACCAGATCATGCAGGCCCGGCCCCGCCACACGGGTCAGATACGCTCCCTTGGAGGCATGGCGCTGCCCGGCCCCAAGACCGAGTGCGGGATAGATGCTGGTTCCCGTCTGTTCGGCCTTGATATTGGTGACCCGCTCGAGCGTCGAGCGGTGGATCCCCTCCGGCGAGGTTTCCGGCCCGTAATGCGCGATCATCGCACCGGGCTTTCCGGCCAGTGAGCGCATGCGCGACTCATCGACCGCACGCAGGGTTTCCTGAACGGTCAGCATGTTTTCCACCCGCTCCAGCAAATAATCGACATAAAGATTGTCGAGCATTTCCGAAATGGTCGCCGTCATGTAACTGGCGGCAAAAAAGAGTTCGCTTTGCATGGCATCGTCGACCACCGGGAACCGCCGTAAATCCATCCAGATGCGGTAGGTCGCCAGATTGGCATCCTGATTGTGCGGCAGCAGGTAAGGCGTAACCACTTCGAGCGACTTTTTGCTGGCAAGCGGCAGGGTCGCCCACTGACCACGAGCCAGCCGCCCGGAGACAATCACCCGGCTCTTCGGCGGCGCCCCTTCACCGAGGGCGGCCAGATCATCGGGCGTCAGCCAAAGGACCGCCACGTCACTGCGACTCAGTCCGGACAATGCTTCCCGAACCGCCTTGCGCCCCGGCTTGCGGACGACACGATCTTCGACCACCGTCTTGTCGCCGGTCTCGGCCAAAGCCGCCCTGAGTTGTTCAGATCCCTTCTGGCCGATCTTGCCCTCACGATAGACCTGGACGATACGCCCCTTGACCGGTGCGCCGTCACGCAGGGTCTTGGCCAGCACATCCGCCTCGAGACCTACGCCGCGCGAGAAATAAACCGTATAACGACCGTGCTCCGAAGGCGAGTAATCGACACTGGGGAACCAGTTGGGCAGGCGCTTCTGTTCACAGAAGTCGGCCACCGGCGACCAGTCGCCGGAGGACAGGCCGCCGAGGACAGCGAATACCGGCTGACGGGCATATAGGGCGTCGAGCTGGGCCGCCCAGGTCTCGGGCGCGCCCTCCAGCGTCCACACATGGAGAGTCCAGTTACGCTCGGTGCCCCCGAGCATTTCTGCCGGCGAAACCATGTGGCGACGACCGGGCATCGTGCTGCCATTCTTCTGGTCGAAAATGCCCTGCAGCATGTCGACGTAAACCTTGCGCCGGGCCGGCTCGACTTCCGGCGTGACGATGGTGGCAAAGTGGATCATCTTGGCGGTGACGCCGGGTGACCAGTTCGCCGACAACTGTTTGAGGTAGGCCTGCAGCGCCGCCATGTCGGGCGCTTCCAGGTTATAGCGTGGCATCAGGGTGACCATGCGGGTGTTCTGACTGTTGATGCCCTCGCGGATAGCGCGGGCCAGCGTCTCGTCGTTATAGCCGGCATGGGCCTGATTCATCCGCTTGCCGATTCGCGGATCCATCGTCGCCATGTTCTTGCGGCCGATGTGATACAGATAATTGCCGGTAATCGGCCTGACCTGCAGATCGCCTTCAACCTGACCCATCCCGCTCGGGCGATGGCAGGTGACACAGGCCACGCTGCTCCCCTCACCCCGCACGTCGCCGGCCCGCAGGGCGGTCAGCGGCGCTCCCGAGGGGAGCACCCCGTCCACGTAAATACGCCGCCCCTGTTCGACCAGGTCATCGGCGGCCAGGGCCGCAGTTCCGCCCAAAAGGCATAACAGCAGGCCAGCCAGGACGCCGACAACGCGCCCCCATTGTCCGCTGCGGCTCAGGTAATCGGGATGCGCCATGATCTGACCCTTTACTTGGACGGCTTGACCGCCACCAGTTCCATCTCAAAAATGAGCACTTCGTTGGGGCCGATTGCGCCGGCACCTTGCTCGCCGTAAGCACGCTCGGGCGGCACGTACAACTTCCACTGCGAACCCACCGTCATTTCCTTGAGGGCATCGCGCCAGCCGGCAATCAGGCCGGCCTGCTTGAAGGCCACCGGCTTACCATCCTCGGACTTGTCGAATACCTGACCATTGATCAGGGTGCCACGATAACTGACAACCACTGTGTCGACATCCATCGGCTTGGCACCGGTGCCTTGCTTGATCACTTCATACTGGACGCCAGTGGGGAGCACGACAACGCCAGGCCGGATCCGGTTTTCCTGAAGGAACTTGGCCGACCGCATGCGATTATCCTCGGCCGCGACACGGGTCTTGCGGCGGGCGTCATTCATGGCATTGGTCATGATCTTGCGGGCCTCGTCGTCCGAAATGGTCGACTTGTTATCGAGACCATCGCGCAGACCGGCAATCATCTGCTCCACATCGATCTCCATTCCGCCCATACGCAGATTGCGGCCGGTCTGCATACCGATCACATAGCTGGTCTTTTCCTTGGATTCCCTGGTTTGCCTGACTTCCTTGCCGACCGGCTGGCTTTCCGCCATGACGTTGGCAGCAACAAGAACGCAAACCAGCGGGAGCATGTGCAATTTTTTCATTCGTCGATTCCTGTGTTCAGTGATTACGCCAGAAGACGTAATCGTAACGCAAAAAAAACGCCGGCTTCATGAACTTCCATGAAGCCGGCGTTATGAGTGCTACGAATTACCGGGCAGTAACCGTGTTACCGAAGCCACCCTGGAGGGAGACACCACCGCCAACAGCCGGAGCCGTTGCGGAGTTGCTGGCGATCAGGGCGAAGCGGTACTGGTTACCGACGACCAGGCTATTCACCGTGACCGAACCACTCGTCACACCGGTAGCTACCGTAGAGACAACGTTGGTCGTACGGTTCTGCATCACGACATCGTAGGTAAGGCCAGCCACCGGGACGAAGGTCACGGTTGCTGCAGCACTACCAATGGCGCCTTGAGCAGCGACCGGAGCAACCGGGGTAGCCGGAGCCGTCAGCACCGTCAGGGCCGGGGACTGGGCACCGTAGCCAGTGGCATTACGATTGGCAACCGTGAAGTTGTACGTCGTATTACCCACCAGACCGGTCAGCGTACGCGGAGTGGTCAGCGAAGCACCACCAGTCGCTACGCCATCACGATACACCTGGTAAGCAGTCGCCCCAGCCATCGTCGTCAGAGACACGGTGGCGGTGGTGGTTGCCACGGCATTGAAGCTAGGCGCAGTGGCGGCTGCCGGCAGGGTCAGCTTGCTGACACCAGCACCGTAGGTACCAACCGTCGCACCGTTGTTGTCGGTGTTGGCGATACGGAACCAGTAGGTGGTATTCGGCACCAGACCAGTGACAGCCAGCGTGCTCGTTGCCGCCCCAGCGACTGCGGTGGTCGTCAGCACGTTGGTGAAGGCTGCATCAGACGCCATCTGCACCGAGTAACCGGTCGCCGAAACGCTGTTGGAAGGCGTCCAGTTCAAGGTCACGCCAGTTGCCGTCGTGGTTGCCGTCGGGATGGTCAGACCAGCAACGTTCGGGATGGCCGGCACGTTGGTGGTGGTGGCCTTGTAGGCCGAGGCCACACCGCCAGCACTCACCGCAGCAACCTGGATCATCACCGGACGACCCGCCGTCAGGGAGATACCGGTCGTATCGAAGGTGGTGCCCGCAACGTTGAACGTCTGGATGGCGCCGCCATTGACGCTGACCTGGACATTGTAGCTAGCCGCACCAGCCACCGGTGCCCAGTTGGCGATTGCCACCGGACCCGACGAGAAGGTGAGGACCGGCGCAGCAGCCAGAGCCACCATCGGCGTCGTCACGTTCAGCGAGGTGCTGGCGTTGCCGGTAGGATTGGTCTCGGTCACCGTGAAGGTGTAGGCGGTACCCGGCTGCAGACCGGTGAAGGCGCGTGTCTGAGCACCGGCCTTGTAGGCAGAGGTGTTCATCACGGCCGACCAGGCGGTGGTCTGACCGACGCAAGTTGCGGCACCGGTACAACCGACAGTCGTCTCGGTCGGCACGCCAACCGTAGCCGACGGGGTCGGGTTGGTCCAGCCCAGAGTCAGGCTGGTCGGGGTCACGAGCGTCGCAGTCAGCCCACCAACCACCGGAGCCGGAGCCGGAACCGGCGTCGTCACGACGTCGGTCGAAGGAGCCGAGCCGCCAGCAGCGACAGCTGCAACGCGGAAGGCAACACCGGTCGTCGGCAGAGCTGCCGGGGCGGTCCACTTGCTGGCGTTAGCCAGTGCGGTGCCGATGGTCGTGTAGTTGCCAGCCGTCGTACCCTGGACATAGTAGGTGATACCGGAGATGACCTGCGAAACCGGTGCATCGAACGGTGCCTGCTGAATGTCGAAGCGATACTCGTTCTTGGCGTTATCAATCCAGCTGACGGTATTACCAACCACCGTCACGCCGCTCGGCGCACCGGAAGGCAGGGCACCAACAGCAGCACCAGCGACGGCACCCGGACGGCTGTCAGCCAGCGTGGCGGCAGCAATCTCAGCCTGCGAGGCGGAAGTCGGTGCAACCGACATACCGGTGAACACGAACGGACGCATGAAGTCGTTCTCTTCGTGGCCAAGGATATGGCAGTGCCAGACGTATTCCCAGTCGTAGTTGAACTTGACGTTCTGCTGGCCACCAGCCGGACGGATGTTGGTCAGCGGGTCGATGTTCATGAAGTCCGGCGGATTCATCGTGCCAGCAACAGCAGGATTCGACTCCGGCTTGGACGGATCCATGACGCGGACGCTCTTCGGCACGCCGAAGCCAGGCAGCGGCGGCAGACGGGCAGCCTTGACCGCGACGATGATGTCCTCGAGCGGGTTCATCTTGACGGTTTCTTTCCAGCCGCGCTCGCCGTCTTCCGGCTCCTTCAGCGTACCGTCCCAGCCCACACGGTTGATCACCTGCACGTTGAGCAGATGGAAGTGCACCGGGTGCGCATCGACGCCGTTGTGCGTGATCTTCCAGATCTGCGTTTCGCCAGCCGGCAGCGTCTCGGTAACCGGATCGATGTAGCCGAGCGGAATGGTCGTCTGGGTCAGCGCCGTGGTGGCCGGCAGTTCGGCACCGAGGGTGGCGTTCATGCGGCCGTACTTGTCGAACAGTTCCTGGATGGCCTTGTTGAGGATCGGGCCGTCGCAATTGATGCCGTTCTTGGAGGCCGGCATCTTCATCGTTGCCAGGTTGTCCGGGAAGGTCGTTGCACCTGCAACAGCCGGGATCACGTCAGGCACGCAATAACCCTTGGTGGTGCCGTCGGCATCCTTGAAGGTCGTGGCGAGCTGCGAGTTCGAGCCGATGAAAATGGTACCGAGCTGGGCTTCGCCACCGGTGATATTGGTGCCAAAGGCCTGGTCGAGAACCGGCTGAGCAATCAACGGCTTGTCCTGGCTGGCGCGGTAAGCAGCCTGCAGGGCCGGGTTCAGCACCTCGTCGACCCACTTGGCGGTGCCCAGCGCGCCACCCTTGGTGGTCTTGGTGGTCGGCGTTGCATCGACCTTGATCTGCATGATGGTGCGGGTGTTCGGGCCAAAACCTGCCAGCGTGTTCGGCGTACCACCAGCCAGCGTCTGATCGCCATTGTTGGTGAAGTAGTCGATACGCGGATCGGAAGCCGGGTTCGGAGCCGGTGCATCGTTGTACAGGATCAGGGTCTTGCCGGCATAGGCCGAGAAGTCGATAACGACGTCAGCCCGTTCGGCATTGCCCATGTACAGACCATGACAGTTACCGGCGCCGTTGTTGGCGGCGGCACATGCCTGAGTCGGATCGTTGTTCTGCGAAACGTTGAGAACAGTGACGCTACGACGGTTGTAGTCGAAGTTCATCGGCACCGGCGGCTCAGCACCAACCTTCGGCAGCAGACCGGCTTCCGTGCCGATGTGCCAAATGGTCGGGCCAACCAGGGAAGGATCGGGCACGCCACTGGTACGGGCGTCGGTCGGCCAGTTGTACGGGTAGCAGGAGCCCGGACCGGTAGCACCGGAAATCGGCACCCCGTTACCGTCAATAGCCTGCAGCGGTACAACCAGCTGATCGTAAGACTGCCCCGGAACGACCTGGCAATCCGGCAGCGGATTGTTGAGGCGATCGGTGGCGATGGCCGAAATCATCTTGACTTCGGTGTTGCGGCGGATGGTGCCATCAGCATCGGTAGCCGTTACGCTGTCATCGGCCACATACAACTGCAGGTTGAACATGCGGTCGTTGGAGGCATTCAGAATGCGCATGCGGGTCGGTTCGGGCTTGACCGTCATCGTCGGGTAAGCCGTACCGTTGACCAGCGGCGTATCGCCGAAGGCTTCGGGGGTTACCGTGACATTGCCGTAATCACCGGTGGGCAGTGCATTGGTGACCGGGAAAACCGGCCAGAACCACAGGGCATAGTCCCAACGACCAACCGGGTTGGTAAATTGATTGGCGCGGTTGTTCGGATCCTGGTTGGTTTCGACAACGTGCGGATACCACAGGTCACCCGGCTTGCCCCAGGCATCGGTACGCCACTTGGCGTCCTGGATGGCGATGTCTTCCGGCACGAAGGTACGTTCCTGGATGATCAGGGGGATACCCAGGCCATCAAGACCGGTCAAAGCAGCAAATGCCTGCTCGGCCGCATCCTGCACGACGTAACCGGCGGCCATACCGGCGTACACGTTCAGACGGGTCTGACCAACGGTGTGGTCATGGTAGAACATCAGGCGGGCCGACTGAGCATTGGTAAAGTACAGGGTGGACGAACCATCACCCGCAGCCGGCATGTCCGGCACGTCGACCGTGCTGACACCTCGGCGCTGCGTTACGGTGGCCGATTCGCCAACCGGCGTCACCCACTGGTGCGGCGTACCGTCGGAAATCCACGGGGTATTGCCGCCGTGCAAGTGAATGTTGGCACGGTTCTGCATGTAGGTTTCACCAGCCGCCGGCGTCGCGCCAGCACCGATGAGGGTGGTATCGAACGGAATAAACAGATCGCCGTTACGGACAACGTTGGTCACCTTGCCAGCGGCATCCTTGGTAACCGTGGCACGACCGGTCGGCAGAAGATTGTCGAACTTGACGCGTGTCGGACGATTGTCGTTTGCAGCTTCAGAGCTCTGACCCTGGGCAACGATGACCGGGCCGAGGTAATGCGGCTTGTCGTAGGCATAGGCCGGAACCATGATCGGCTGCTTGGTGACCGGATCAATCGCCAGGCTGTGATCGGAGTTTTCCAGGGCAACCAGGATCGGGGTGCCATTTGGGTAGAGCAGCGGATAACCGAGGCTGCCCGCACTCGGGAATCCGGTACCGGTGGGCAGAGCCGGAACGGTCAGGGTGAGGTTGTCCGGAGCCAGCACGTAGCCAGCCGGAACGGTCGGGGCAGCCGGGGCGGTACCCGGAACGATCAGGGCGCCACCGCTCAACACATAGCCAGCCGGAATGACCGGAGCCGCTGCACCAACAGCCAGGGTGCCATTACCGAGATCGACGTAACCGGCGGGGACAGCCGGAACGGTCGGGGCTGCACCGGTTACGCTGAGGACACCAGCCGTGACGGTGTAGCCAGCCGGAACCGGAACGACAACCGGGGTGACAGCCAGCGAGGTGCCGGTGCCCGAGGACTGGAAGCCCGTCGGGATAACGGCGTCTCCCGGCTTCGGACCGAACACGCTGAGGGTGCCAGCGGCATCAACGATATAACCGCCCGGAACGGTCGGGATGACCAAGCCGCCAGCCGGCAGGGTGGCTTCGAGGACGCCGTTGCCGATGTGGGTGTAACCGGCAGGAACAGGCGGCTCGACAGGGGCCGGGCCGACCACACTGAGAATGCCATTTTTCCGGTCAAGGTTGCTGGCAAACCAATATCCAGCCGGGGGAACCAGAGCAGGCTCGACAGGCATGATGCAGTCAGCAGTAGTGCCACCCACTACCTGAATCATGTCACAGTTGTTATTAAAGGTGACCCAATCAGCGTTATGGTTAGCAATTGCAGCAGCATACCCTTGCTGAACCTTGGGCAGCATCGCAACGTTGGTATTGTAGTCAACCAGCGATTGACGGGCAGCCGTAAAGGCGGCCTGAACCGTCAGGAGATTGGCAGCAGCCTGCTGGTAATCGGTGACCGGCTGCATGAGCGCCGAGTAGGCGGTCTGGGCAGCACCCAGGCCATCAACCAGGGCCTGATACTGGGCATCGACCGACTTGACGATATCGTAGTTGGTCTGGACACCGGCGTTGGCGGCGCTCAGGGCGGCCATCGCGGCATTGGCGTTGCTGACGGCGGCGTTGTAGGCCAGCTGCTGGGTCGGCAGGGCGGCAACCAGGGCGCTGTAGGCCACGAGGTCGGTATTGTATTGAGCCAGCAGGGCACTGTAAGAAGTCTGGGTGCTGCCCAGATTGGCATACAGCGGGGCGTAGATGGCGTTTTGCGCAGCGTAGGTGACGTTGGCGGCATCAAGGCCGGCAACCAGCGAATTGAAGAGATTCAGCGCATCGACAGCGGCGGTATAGGCAGCCTGTTGCGTTGCCAGACCGGCGAGCAGATCACGGTAAGCATTGGCGGCAGCAATACCGGCTGCCGACGAGGTGTTTGTCATGCCACGGTCGATCTGGACGTAACCGCGCAGGGTGGTCCCCTTCGGCAGGTCGCTGTGGAGCTTTTCCTGATACTCGACGACGGCGATTTCGTAGTAGTCACTACCCGGGTAGGAGGTAGTATCAGCCTTGGCCACCGGCAAATACTGACCGAGATTGTTGGCGCCGGCGGAACCTACGCCCGGCAGGGTATCGACGAACTTGCGCAGGGCCTTACCGGTGAAGACAGGCGTGTTATCAACGGGGTCAATACGAGTACCTAGCGGGCTGTTGGCGAAGTAGGTCGGCTGTACGCCGGTGGAAACCCAGGTGCCCTTGGCCGTATTAATACAGGCGTAGTAGGCCGGATAGCCCGGCGTACCCGGCTCAACGTCCGGACCGCACTGGGCCGGTACGGTATAACCACCGACAGCCGGCACTCGGCCGGGACCGGCCATGGATAGACCGGCCGACAGGGCCAGGGTGGCCATCGAAACAGCCGTTGCGATTTTGCTAAGCCTGAAAGTTTGCGTCTGATTTTTCATTTCGTCGAATCCCCGCTAAGAAGTTGATCGTTGTGAGAGGGCTTAGTGACACGGCCTCTCATACACGATGCCATTCTCGGTGCTGCGGCAATTTGACGCACTGCGCAAACACCCTACTCCGTCGAGTGTTTTTGATCATCCCTTATGCGGGTTTTCCCGCCCCACCATACCCCTCCAACAGGTTTTGGAGTATGCCCCGTGAAATACTTCACGAAAAGTCGCAACCCGCATGGTTAAAGGCATGGCGCTGAGTTTTGATGACGATCCGATGACGATTTGATGACAGGCCAGCGGCCTGAACCATCCCGCCACGCACTACAGGGTTACGATACCCTTTTCGATGGCGTAGGCGATGAGCATGGCCGAATTGCGCAGGTTGAGCTTGCGCATCAGGCTGGAGCGGTGCTTCTCGACGGTCTTGATCGACAGGCAGAGGTATTCGGCAATTTCCTTGTTGCTCGACCCTTCGGCGACCAGCTTGATGACCTCGCGCTCACGTACCGTCAGGCTGTTCCAGGTTGATCCGCCCGTGTTGTTTGGGGTGGCAGCCGGCGGCGACATGATGAAGCTGTTGACGACGCGTTCCGAGACATCCGGCGAAAGATAGATCTTGCCCGACAGCACGGTGCGCACACCGGTGATCAGTTCGTTGTACGACGATTCCTTGAGGATGTAGCCGGAGGCGCCCATGCGCAGGGCTTCCTGGATATATTCGTCGGTCTTGTGCATGGTCAGGACCAGGACGCGGGTATCGGGATTGCGGCGTTTGATCTCGCCAATCGCATCCATGCCGTTGGAACCGGGCATCGAGAGGTCCATCAGGACCAGCGAGGGGTTGAGCGCCACGGCCTGGCGTACGGCATCCTTGCCGTTGTCGACTTCGCCAACCACTTCGAGATCGGCCTCGGCGGCAAGCAGCGAGCGGATGCCGGCGCGGATCAGCGCGTAATCTTCGGCGATCAGGATGGTGTATTTGCTCATGGCGTCCCTCTTCTCGGTACAACTGGGGTAATAATCAGCGGCGTACTGCCTTGCATGTTGCGCGATCCCGGCAAACCGCTTTCCGGATTGACCACGGTGCGCGGCTGGGGTGCATTTGGGGGCGGCGCCGCCTTGACGTCATTGGGCGAAGCCACCGAGGCCAGCGGTGAAAATATCCACTCGGTGTACTTTTTCTTGCCCTCGAAAGCGTTGTCTCGCTCGGCAAAACCTTTTTGCTTGATCGGCTCGCCGTCGAAACGACTGTAGACGCCAACGATCTGACCGCCCGTATTGCTGACCGTCCCCCACTCCTCAGTGCCAGTCAGCGGATCCGGGTAGATCTTGCGCAGGAAACGGGCGGAGTTTGCCGTACCGTCGCCGAGCATTTCAGCAAGCGCTGTCGGATAACGCCCCCGGCGCTGGGCAAATTGCGCCAAGGCCTGACGGAATTGATGGCCGACGAAGAGCAGTTCCATTTCGCGCTCGCGCCGCATGGTGGTATGCCAGACATCAGCTACCGCACCAACGCCGGCTGCAACAATGGCCAGGGTGATGAGCAGCGCGACATAGGCAAAGCCGCCCTGTTTACCAGCTGGCATAGCTCGTTCCGTCCGAGGCAGTGCCCTCGGCCCCGCTGTGCAGGTCGTACACGCCACCTGAATCGGTATTCTTGGGCTGCACGATGACCCAGGTTTCCTTGCTGTCGGTCAGCGGGTCGTAAGGCAGGCCACGCAGGTACTTCTTCTCGACCAGCATCTCCAGCGAATCCGGGTAGCGGCCGTTGTCGCCGTAAAATTTGTCGAGGGCGTCGCGGGTCTGGGCCAGATTAGCCTTGAGCACGGTTTCCTTGGAGCGGTCGATACTATGGAAGTAGCGCGGTGCCGCCAGGGCGACGAGCAGCGCAATGATGGCCATGACGACGACCAGTTCGATCAGGGTGAACCCGGCGAGGCGGGGACGGTTGTCAGGCTGCATGGTCACCATTGCCGATAAGGAATGCCGTTGATACCGGTCGCCTTCGATTTGGAGTAGACGTCAAAGACATCTTCACCCTCTTGCGGATTTTTCGCCGAACTGGCATAGCTACGCTTGCCCCAGGTATCGGCAGCCGACTGCGACGGGTTGCTGGAAAATGGATCACGGGGAATCCGGCGTAGGAAATAAAGCTTTTTGCCGACCGTCGGATTCTTGACATCGTCCACGCCATCTTCAAGAACCTGAAGGTTTGGGGGATAGCCGGTCTGCCCGACCTTCTGCTGGATACGGCCTTCGTCGAAGGCCTGCTTATAGGCATCGATACCGGTGCGAATCTGCTGCAGGGCATCGCGCAGGTCGCGTTCACGCGCACGGGCCACACTCAGTTCGGCAAAGGGAAAGGCCATCGAGGCGATCAGGCCGACCAGGGCGACCGTGACCAGCAACTCGATGAGGGTGAATCCCCCGGAAAGGCGCCGACGCAGGATCATTGAGCCGGGGCATTGGTGGCCGCTGCGGCCGGCGTTTCAGATGGCGGAACGAGCGGAACCTGCGGCGTGACCAGACGGACCGTGGGGCTAAAGCCTGGTCGCGAGATGGTCACCAACGTTGGAGCCGGTGCTTCGGCGGCGGCTGCCGGAGGTGGCACCGCGGGGGGCATTTCAGCCGGCACAACGGTCGTGGCCGGAGCCGGCTGCGGTGCTACCGGCATAGCCGCTGGCACTGGTGCCACCGGAGCTGGGGCCGGGGGCGGCGCCAGCGTCGGTACGGCGGTCGGACTGACGATGCCGGAATTGGCCGGAATACGAATCTTGGTATTGCCGTAGCGCAGCGCGGACTCGGTACCCGACCACATTTCGATCAGATCACCTTCGGCAATCTGGTTGTTGCGGATGATGCGCGGCGTAATCGCCAGAACGATTTCGCGGTTCTGCCACTGATCGGACTGGATGCCAAACAGGCGTCCGGCGATGGGAATATCGCCCAGACCCGGGATCTTGCCGCTGCCATTATTGGCCGTCATACCGCGCAACAAACCAGCGAGCAACTGGGTTTCACCATCCTTGAGCCGAAGCACGGTCGAGGCGTTATTGGTGGTGGTCGAGTAGGCCAGCGTCCCGGTCGTGGCATTTTCGTATTTGTCGCCGAGGTCACTGACTTCGACCGAAATCTTGATGGCGACATCGCCATCAAGATAAATGGTCGGTTCGACCTCGAGCTTGATACCCGTCTCAAGGTACTGGATGTTGGTGTTGTAGACTGACGAGGCGGCCCCCTGCGTCGTCGTCGCGGCGCTGGAAATAACCGGCGTCCGGCTACCGACCATGGTCTTGGCCTTCTCGTGATTGCGCACCCGGATGCGCGGCGTAGCCAGAACGCGGGTATCGCCGTCGTTCTGCAGGGCCTTCACCGCAACGCCGAAGCCGTTTCCAACATTGAGCGTAATGTTCTGGCCGGTACGACCGCGCCAGTCATTGATCGTAATCGGGCCAGAATTGGCCTTGGTTGATCCGTCAGTCTGTACCACCGGCACCTTTGCAAAAGCCCAGGAGATCGAGGTCGGCCAGTTAACACCGAGGTCGATGGTCTTGTTGCGATTGACGTCCATCAGCTCAACTTCGAGCAGGACTTCCGGCTCCGGCTGGTCCATCGAGGCGACCAGGCGCTCGGCCAGGCGGATCGCCTGGGCCGAATCGCGGATGATCACGGCGTTGGTCTTTTCGTCGAGGAAGACATCCTTGGTTTTAAGGATCGCCTTGATCATGCTCTGGACATGCTTGGGATCAGCATTGGTCAGTGAGAAGCGACGGACCTTGAGTTCCTGATAATCCTTCATCTTGGCCGCCGTCTGCGGATAGATGAGGACTGTGTTTTCGCCCAGCACGCGCTTTTCCAGCTGATTCTGCATCAACACCAGGTCGAGCGTTTCGTCGACCGGGGTATCGCGGATGAAAAGGGTGACCTTGAGGTCGTTGCGAACATCCTTGTCGACCAGGATATTGACGCCGGTGGCGCGCGAAATGGCTTCGAAGACCATCTTCAGGTTGGTTTCGCGAAACTGCAGGGAGACCGGCTTGCGCCCCTTGATGTTGAGCGTCGGTCCGGCGATGTCCTCCTTAAGCGTGGACTCGCCGATCTGGTAGCGCAACTGGTTGCCCTTGACGTGACCGGGGTTCTCGACGAGGAGCGCCCGCACCGTCGCCTGGGCGCTGACCATATCGCCGCGCTTGAAGGCGGCCTGCGCCTCGGCAAACATCCGGGCGTGGCGCTGCTCGGCTTCGATGGCGGCCAAGCCCTGACGGGCGGCCATGTTGTTCGAATCAAGATTGAGAACGCGCAGGTACTGGCTCTCGGCCTTCTCGTAATCCTCGACGGCGCGCGCCGAGCTAGCCAGCGCCAGCAATTTCTTAATGACCAGATCGCGCTGCTGGATGTAGGCCTGTTGCTTCTTGACGTCCTTGGGTGCTTCCTGGCGGGCCAGATCGAGCTTAGCCAGGCCTTCCTCGTAATGACCTTCGTCGGTCAGCGAGATGCCCTGATAGTGATGCAGGTCGCTGGCGCAACCGGCAAACAGCGTGGCAATACAGAGGGTGATGAGGGTGACCGCGGAGCGGACCCCTGTCTTGGGCCGAAGGTGCATGGCAATATTCCTTGATTCCGAATTCGTCACTGGGTGTTCCCCGTGTTGAGCGTTTGTATCGCATCCATGGGCAGATAGGTAAACGTCAGCTGCCCGTTGACCATACCTTCGACACGGTAATTTTGTTCCAGCACATCGCCGGCATAGGCCGACACCACCCGATTGCCGCGACCGAGCAGGAATAGCGGCTTGCCGCCTTCAATGTACTGGCCGACAAAGGTAAAGGGCAGCGCCGGCGGCTGGGGCGGCGGCGGCGGGGGAGGCGGTGGTGGTGGTGGTGGTGGCGGCGGCGGGATATACCAGGTATTCGAGGCAAAAAGATCGACCGGTTTGGGCGCTTCCTTCTCGGCATCGGCATCTTCCGCCGGATCACCCGGCGCTTTTTCCCCGGCGGCTGCCTCGGCCGGTTTGCTCAGGGCAACACTGTCCGCTGGCGCCCGGCGCTTTACCGGCCCGACCGATTCGCCACCATCCGGCGTCACGAACCAGACCATGAACACCGTGGCGACGAGGGCCAGAGCAAGGAGGAGTCCTCGGCGGCGCGGCGTCATTTGGCTTTCTCCACGAAGAGCAGGAAGGACAGCCGCGCTTCCACCTCGCCATCGCCAATGCGTTCGCGCTTGAAGGCGATGCTTTCGAGGGCCAGTCCCGGCGTAACTTCAATCGCCGCAAAGATGAACTGGCGCAATTTCGGATAACCGCCCTTGACCGGGAAGGTTATCTGGAAGCGGTCGAGCCGCCCCGACACTTCGTGCACCAGGGTGTAATCGCCGATATCGAGGGACAACCCCGTCTCACTGGCGAGTTTGAAAAGTTCGTTGAGGCGGTCCGGAATCTTGTCCCGCTCAGGGATCGACTTATAGAAGGCCTGCAATTTCTCGACCGGCGAAGCAGGTTCGTCCACCTGCGGTTCGGCAAGCTTCGCTTCGAGTCGGGCGACCTTGTTCTGGAGGCTTTCAATACGCTGGATATCCGGCTGATGAACCAGGACCGACCACGCCACGGCAGCCATCAGCAGGACAATGCCAAGGCCGCCCGGCACGCCAAGGCGCAGGAGTTGATGGACCACCAGCCGGTAGAGTTGGGCGGCGTTCATGGCTGGACGTTCCACTTGAGGGTGATGCGGAAGCGAACCGGCTTGTCCGGATCCTGAAAATTGGTCTGGTGGGTGCGCAGGACCACTTCCGAGAAACCGTCGAGGCGCTGGATATCGCGGTAATAGGCGCTCATCGCTTCGAGATTGCGCGCTTCGGCCGACAGGGCAATCTCTCCCTTGATGGCATCCGGCTCAAGCGTGAGGAGGGCAACCGGCCGATCAGCCAGCGACTCGAGGGTATCGAGCAAGGCCTTCCAGGGACGATTGAGGGCCATGCTTGCCTTGTCGGCCTCTTTCCGGTCGCTCTCGAAACGGGCGAGTTCACCTTTGGGCGGTTCGGGATGCCGGGCATTGAGAAGTTGCTGGCTCTCTGCGACTTTCTGCTGCAAGGCTTCCTGGGTCGGTTGCAGATCGGCCAGGTCATAGGCAACGATACCCGACAAGGCAACAATGCCGGCGACCAGGAGAATGATCCCGGGCATCCCGGCGGGACGACGGGAGCGGACAAAATCGAGATGGAAGGGGACGCTCATGGGAACACCAGCGGATAGCCGAAACGCGGGTCCGGACGACCCAGTCCGTCGCCGACAAAGGGAGGCGCGGCGAGCAGGTGGGCCAGTTGGCCGGGGCGCGCGGCAATCGCCTTGCCGCTGACCAGCGGCGCAAAAATGATGGCTTCGGTGCTCTCGTCCTGACCGGCGAGCAGGGCTTCCTGGGCCAGCAGGCCGGCAAAGTTGTTGGTCCAGTCGACAGCGACGCGCTGGCTGCGCGTCCATACCCAGGTAGCGCCATCAAGCAGGGCCAGGGTCAGCCGCCCGGACTCATGTACGGCAATCCATTTCTGGCCGCGCTGTCCATATTGGCCCAGCGCCGCATTGGCGATGCCGATCAGCAAGGGCTGAACCCTATTGAGCGTCACGCCGGACTCCGTCGCGACATCGTTGAGCATGCCCAGCAGCATGCCGTCGATGGCGGCGGCGAGACGCGGGCGACCAGGGGCTTCGTCGCTCATCACCACCTGCCAGTTGTCAGCCACCGGGCCGTAAATCTCGGTGAAACGCATGCGGGCCAGAAGGCTTTGCTCTTCGTTGTCAGCCGCGTCGTCGCGCCAGGCATGCACCATGTAGTGCACCCAGTGGTTGGACACCACAATGTCGAGCCGGCGCGCGCCGGTTTCGGCCAGAATGCCGCGCAGGGCGGCAGCAACGGCGATGTAGGCGGGTTTGTCCGATTTGCCGTTGGCCTCGGCAGCGGCGCAGGCCAGGATATGTCCGCCGGCGATGGTGCGGCGCCAGCCACGGCGGTGCACGACCACGACATCGCCGGGGCCGATATAGGCAGTGAGCGCTTCAGGCGACAAAAGTGACACGATTGATTTCTTCCAAAGTCGTTTCCCCGCGCTTGACCAGCTCAAGCGCCGAGGCGCGCAGGAACTGGGTGCCGTTACGCTGCGCGGCATCCTTGATGGCACGGATCGGGGCGCGGGCGACGATCAGTTCGCGAATTTCATCATTGAGGTGCAAGACCTCGGCAATTGATTTCCGGCCACGGTAGCCGCTACCGCGGCACTGGCCGCAGCCCTTCCCTGCGCGGAAATTGAAATCGGCGACGTCGGCCTGCGTCAGCCCGGAATCGGTCAGTAGCGCTTCATCGGGCTGGAAATCGGCAGCACATGCCGGACAATTGACCCGCACCAGACGCTGGGCGAGCACACCGTTGAGAGCCGAGACAAAGCTGTAGGGATCGACCCCCATGTGCATGAAGCGACCGAGCACATCGAACACGTTGTTGGCGTGCACCGTGGTGAACACGAGGTGGCCGGTCAGTGCCGACTGAATGGCGATCTGGGCGGTTTCCGAGTCGCGGATTTCACCGACCATGATCTTGTCCGGGTCGTGCCGGAGAATCGAGCGCAGGCCGCGTGCGAAGGTCAGGCCCTTTTTCTCGTTGACCGGGATTTGCAGGACGCCGGGCAGCTGGTATTCGACCGGATCTTCAATGGTGACGATCTTGTCGCGGCCATGGTTGATCTCGGTAATCGCCGCATAGAGGGTGGTGGTCTTGCCGCTCCCCGTCGGCCCGGTCACCAGCAGCATGCCGTACGGCTCGCCGGCCAGCCGCCGGAGCAGTTTGGCAATCGATTCGTCGAAGCCCAGGCTGCTCAGCGACAGACCCTTCATCTGGTCGGTCAGCGACTGCTTGTCGAGAATCCGCAGCACGGCATCCTCGCCGTGGATGCTCGGCATGATCGACACCCGCAAGTCGATCTCGCGACCATTGAGGCTGACCCGGAAGCGACCATCCTGGGGAACGCGCCGTTCGGCAATATCCAGTTCGGACATGACCTTGATGCGGGAAATGGTCTGTTCGGCCAGATTGACCGCGTTGACCGAGCCGACCTGCATGAGCACGCCGTCGATGCGGTATTTGATCTGCATGCCGACCGCTGTCGATTCGAGGTGAATGTCACTGGCATCGGCCCGCAAGGCATCATAAACCGTCGAATTGACGAGGCGAACGACCGGGCTGGCATCTTCGTTGATGGCCCGATAGCTCAGTTCTTCAACGGCAGACGACTGGGCCAGACCGGCACCGGCGCCGACCAGGGCCGAATCCATGGCGCTGACGCCGGCTTCGTGCAGGGACAACCAGGCCGAAATATCCTCGGCCGAGGACAGGCGGATGGAAAATTCGCCATGAATGCTGGCATCGGCCCAGGCCATCAGGGCCGTATCGAAGGGGTCGCTCAGGATCAGCGTCAGGCCGCCTTCAGGCAGGCGCATGAGGAGCACTTCGCGGCGGACGAAATCCTGAAATTCGAGCAGATCAAGCGCCGGCTTACCGGCGTGCAACTCGGCCATCTCGATGGTCGGATAGCCAAACATCTGGCCCAGGCGCGCCAGGAAGGACGCGTCAACACCGCCCGAGGATTCGGCCAGCACGTCGACCATGCGGCGTTTCTCCTGGCGGGCCTGTGTGCGCGCCAGTTCAACGTCAGCCGGAGAAAATGCGGTTCCCGCCATTACGCTCACTGGATGCTCCCTGCCAGTTCAAAAATCGGAAAATACATGAGGACCACGATGACACCAATGGCCAGACCGATGAAAGCCATCAGCAGCGGCTCGAACAGGCGAACAAACCACTCGACCCAGCGCGCCACCTCATCATCGTAAAAGCGGGCGATACGCTCCATCATCTCGCCCATCTGCCCGGTTCGCTCACCAACCCGCAGCATGCGCAAGGAGACCGGCGTGGTCAACCCCGAGGCGGCCATCGCCACCGACAGCGGCACCCCTTCCCGCACGCTCGCCGAGGCCGTGGACAGCCGCTGGCGAAGCGGCCCGCGCAACAGGTCACCGGTCATCACCAGCGACACCATGATGGGCATACCGCCGCGCAGCAGCATGCCGACCGTACGGTAGAAACGCGCCAGTTCGTACATGCGAAAACGTTCGCCAATGGCCGGCAGCGAGGAAACCCAGTCGAAGATGGCGCGCTGCACCGACGGCCGGGTCAGCCAGAAGCCCATCAGGGTGCAAAAAGCCGTCATCCCGAACAGCATCAGCCAGCCATGGTCATGCACCAGCGCCCCCCAGCGGATGAGCAATTGCGACATGAAGGGAACCCGCCCCCCCATGTCCTCGAAAATCCGAGCGAAACGCGGCACCACGTAAACCAGCAGGAAGACGATGACGAGGCTGCCGACAGCGGCCAGCAGCACCGGATAAATCGCCGCAGCGACGATCTTCTTGCGCACGATATCGAGTTGCGCCTGATAGGCGACATAGCGCGACAGTGACTCCGGAAGGTCGCCGGTCCGTTCGCTGGCGCGGATGGTGGCCACATAGAGCGGCGTAAAGGTCTGGGGAAATCCCTCCAGCGCCTGGGAAAAGGACTGCCCTTCGTACAGCGCATCGACGATCAGGCCAAGCAGGCGCTGATGTTCGGCCCGCCCTTCCTTTTCCTTGAGGGTTTCGATCGACTCGACAATCGACAGGCCTGCCTCGAGCAGGGTCAACAACTCCTGGCTGAACTGTCCGAGCGGAAATTTTTGCGCGCCGCCCCAGCGAAAGCCGCCCCATTCGCGCCGGACCGTTGTTTTGAGGACACGATAGCCCTGCTGCCTGGCCTGGCTTTGCGCCGCCTCCATATTTGAGGCCTCCTGAACGATGGTGGTGATTTCACCCCCCTCGCCCAGACAGCGCATTTCAAAACGCATCGCCCCTACTCCCAGTTACCGATATCCGCGTCTTCGCCGGACCCGCCAGGAACGCCGTCCTTGCCGTAGGAGAGAAGGTCGTATTCGCCATGATCGCCGGGACGTTTGTAAACGTAGGCCGTCCCCCAGGGATCGAGGGGAACCGCCTTCTTCAGGTAAGGCCCATCCCATTTCGCTTCGTTGGCCGGCTTGGTAACCAGTGCTGCCATGCCCTGCTCCGTGGTCGGGTAGTGACCCGTATCCAGCCGGTATTGATCGAAGGCCTTGCCAAAAGCGTCAATCTGCGCCCGCGCCGCCTTGATCTCGGACTTGCCCACCTGTTTGAAATACATCGGCCCGACATAACCCACGAGGAGGCCGATAATGACCATGACGACAAGCAATTCGAGCAAGGTAAAGCCAGCCTGCACACGGGCCATGAAGCCCTGATTCCTGTTTTTCATCTGTGTCGCTTTCATGATTCAAGTCACGCGGCTGAGTTTCGACCAGCCACGTGGTGATGACTGCTACCTGGCTCATCCGCTGCGCATGATGCCACCGGCCAGCAGGCGAGAACTCGGGTGCCATTCCCCGGCGAACTGCTCAACCGGAAGTCTCCACCAGAAATGGTGATCCGGTCAGCCATCCCGCGCAGCCCAATACCCGAAATGCTTTCTCTTCTTTCTATTTCCTGCGGATCAAAACCAACGCCGTCATCGTAGATTTCAAGACAGATTTCATACTCGGAGCGGCCAAGGGAAATACCGATCTTCGCAGCCTTGGCGTACTTGACGGCATTGTTCAGCGCCTCCTGGACAATACGAAACATCGGCGTACGCAAGGCTGGCTGGATCTCGCTCTCGGTCAGCGCAATATCAGCCACGAGGGTAATCGACGGGTGAACCGCACGAAACTCCCTGACCAGCCAGCTCAAGGTACTGATCAAACCCAGGTCGTCGAGCGAGGCGGGGCGCAGCCCCTGGGAGATTCGCCGGACTTCGGTCAAGGCCGATTTGATCTGGACGGAAATAAGGTCAAGCAGCCCCGTCAGCTCCGGATCCTTGGCCAGCTTGGCCCGGGCCAGCGCAGCGCCCATGCCGAAGCCAATGGAACCGAGCGACGATCCGATACTATCGTGCAATTCTGTAGCGATCCGCTTGCGTTCGAGTTCCTGGGCCGCAACCATTTCGGCAGAGACCATCTGCAACTCGGATTTCGCTTCGCGGAGGAGCTGGTAAAGCTGACAAATCTCATCCTCGGCACCCGGCCGCCGGACATCAGCCACCATGCCCGGCGGGCGCTGGTAGGCGTGAGGATCCGGCATCGCGGCGCCGCTTTCTGGCATTGAAACTTAGCCTCCGACCAGCGCCTGATATTCCTGAACAATCCGCTCGGGAGTGGCAAACCCCTCCAGGCGGACCCAAGGCTTACCCGGCGCCTGACGAATGAATGTCACGGGAAGGTGATTCATCTTGTCGCCACGATAGGCATCAAAGGCCTTCTGGACGGCGATGCTGGACTGTGCCGAGCCGGTATAAAAATGCCATTGCGATTTCGCATCGTACGATTTCGCATACTTCCGGAGACGATCCGGCGTATCGAACTCCGGATCAATGGAAAAGGAAACCAGATGCGCATTGAGCGACAATTTGGCCATTTGCGACTGGACCGAGGACATGATCTGGCTCGACACCGGGCAAATTGCCGTACAGGACGTGTAAATGAAATTCAGGATGACCGGACGACCATCGTCAAGCTCCTTGGTCAGGCTGACGCTTTGTCCATCATGACGAACCAGCTTCACGGCCGGCAGCTCATAGGCAACCTGGCTGCGCACCACAGGGGAGGAACCGGGAGCGGCGGCACCATGGTCGTGGTGGTGATGATGGTGATGGTGCTCGTCCATTGCCTTCTCGTCGGCTGACAGCGCGACGGTTGAGGCCAATGCCAGGCTGGCAACCAAGCAAAATCTGGTAATTAGTTGACGACCATGGCGAACGTCGCCACGCCCAACGGTTATCCCTGCTTTCATGTATATCCCCCGAAGCCAGCCAATGCTCAAAATGAAAAAGACGTGAGCGAACAACATCCGCTCAACGGACTGAATCATAGAGAAACAATGTTAAATATGCGTGTGAAACATATCACATTTCGCATAAATTACGGACAGGAAGATACCGCCCAGTCAGGAGACAGGGGGAAACGCCGGTGCCAGCGTAGCGGTCTGGCGCCGATCAATTTTTCGCCAGTGCAGAAGCGCCGGCATCGCAGTCGTGAAAATGGTCGGGTTTGACTAGATTCGGACAGACTCGAGGCGACGGTATATTTCGAGAACCTTCGGCACGTAAGCGATGGTTTCCCGGAAAGCCGGAATCTTGCGCCCAGCCCCAAGAACAGCCCCCTCACCGGCGTTATAGGCGGCCAGCGCGAGGGTCATGTCATTTTTGAAGAAGTCGAGCAGATAGCTCAGGTAGCGGGCTCCACCGATGATGTTTTGGGCCGGATCGCGACTGTCACGAACACCGAATCGACGCGCCGTACCAGGCATCAACTGCATCAATCCGATCGCCCCGGCACGAGAAACCGCATTGGGATTGAAGCCGGACTCGACAGCCATGACGGCATGTACCAGGCGCGCATCAACTCTCGCCTGACGCGATGCCTCGGCAACCTCGGCCCGAAAACGCTCAACGCCCTGGGCGAGAAACAGCTGGCCACTGCCTTTGACGCGACCACTCCGGGGCACCAGTACATCGACAGGCACCGTCTGCAAATCGGCAGCCGAAAGCAGCACTCGAAAATCCACGGTCTCCTGGGCATCGCTGATTTCGATGGCGCCATCGGCACTGGCGTGGATGAATATGGTGTTTCCGGCCATCGCCCACTGGGTGGAAAAAAACAGCCCAACGGCGACCACGAGGCGCGCGCCGACGCCGGCCAGCTTCAGCCTCCAGCATCCAGCAGCAACAGCAAGTCGCCTCGACAACATCAATATCTTTCCCGTATCAGGTCCGGACAGGCCGGAAATTAGCAATCGGATCGAGTATGGCATCAGGCGCCCCCGAAGGCAGCGGGGTAAGTCCCTGCTTATCGGTATGCGCCAAGCGCAAATCGCGGTAGGGGCAACCCTACTCAACCCTTCAATATTCCCCCAATTTGTCGCCAGCGCATTGACAGCGCCCCCCCTCCCCCGACTAAAGTGATAGCCACATGGTCAATGAGAATCCAAGTCGCTTTGTTTATGGGCCGCAAGGCACCAAATCCCCGCTGAAAGGCGAGGTTGCGAGCGCGTCGCGCCAGTCAGGCGTCATGCGGCACTCATTTACCGGGCTGCGTTCGTTTTCTCTGATCAGCCTTATCGCCATCGTTATCGCCGCCACCCTCATGACGATGGGCTTCCGCTACATCTCAATCGCCGACATCCAGCAACAAAGCGAAACAGCCAATGTCATCGCGATCGAAGCCGAGCTTGCGGAAATCATGACCCCTCCCCTGCGCCGACAAAACGAGCGGGAAGCGGGCAGCCCTTCACCAACAACAGAAGGCCCCCAGGCTTATTTGCGAGAACTGGAGGGGCACAGCAGCCTGCGCCGGCTCATCCTGATCGACAGTTCGGGGCGCGTGCTCTTTGCGAGCCGCGCCCAAGACCGCCAGCGGGAATTTTCCGGCGACGCCAACTTCCTTCAGGCGATGACCGGAAAAATCGTCACCAAGGTCGCCTACCGGGACATCCTCAATGTCTATATCGCCCCGTCCGGCGAAGAAAACCTGGCCCACACTTACTATCCACTCCGCGCCAACCAGAGCGACAAAGTGATCGGCGCCATACTGCTATCCACCGATATTTCAGCCATGGCCGACCGGAGTGCGCTGTCGCAAGCCCTGTTCATTTCGACCGCATTGATCATCATGCTGATGTTGTATTTTTCGCTGCTGATCATCGTCAAGCGCATTGAAAGCGTCATCGACCAGCAACAGGTCGAACTCGCCGAGCGCTCAAACCTGCTGGCTGCCGTGTCGCGACGGATGATCGACTCGCACGAGGCGGAAAAGAAACAGGTTGCCGCCGAACTGCACGAGCGCATCGCCCAGACACTGGCTGCCGCCAAGATGGAAATCGAAGCTGCAATGTTGGCCTATCGCCGGGGCGTCGACCCGCAGGTGGCACTGAACAAGCTGGTACCGGTACTGCATGCAGCGACACAGGATGTACGCCATGTGGCCACCGAAATCCACCCGGGCAGCCTAGAGGACTTCGGCCTGGTGACGACCCTGCACATGCGCCTCAACGAATTCCGCGAGCGACATCCGCATATCGATGTCGAGGAAAGCCTGAGCTTGACCAACCAGGACATTCCCTCATCCCTCAACAATATCGTCTACCGGGTATTCGCCGACGCGCTGACCACACTGACCGCAGAAGAAGCCCTCGGCCGCATTGGCGTGTTGCTGGAAAAAATCAACGGGGCGATTACGCTGACTATCCGCGACGACAGCCTGGTGCTCGACAACGAGGACTCGCCGTATCAGTCGATTTTCGACAAGATGCAGCTCTCCGGCGGAAAATTCTCGTTGGTCGCCAACGACGAAGGCGGCGTGACCCTCAGCGCCTCGTGGCTGGCCTGAGCCTCGCCCTCTGACTCAGGGTTCGCGGACCAGGCGGAAACCGATGTAATTGACCTGCAGGGCAGCCCCCGTGCGCGAGCGTTTGGCCGCGCGCAGGTTGCTGGTCGCCCCCTTCCAGCTACCGCCACGCTCGACGCGCTTGGCGCAGTCGCCACCAGCCAGCCATGCCGAGCCATCGGCCGGTGCCCCCTGATAGTTGTCATGCCAGCAATCGAGCGTCCACTCACGGACATTGCCGCTCATGTCATGGAGACCCCACGCATTCGGGCGCAGATCGCCCACCGCATGCAGGCCACCGGGGGCCTTGCTCCCCCAGGCGAAAGCACCAAGGGAACCGGACCCGCAGTAGGCATCATGCACGCCACCGGCCCGACAGGCATACTCCCACTCGGCTTCCGTCGGCAGCCTCAACTTGGCCTTGCTGCGTGCGCTCAACTCCTGCGCCATCGCCATCGCATCGTCCCAGCTCACCTGATCGACCGGCAGGCTGCGCCCCCGATAACTGCCAATGTGACCATCAACCAGCCTGTTGAACTGCCGCTGGGTAACCTCGTATTTGCCGAGGAAGAAACCTTTGACACAGACCTTGTGCACCGGCTGTTCCGCCGCATCGCCATCGCCACTGCCCATCTGGAAGCAGCCTGGCGGAATCCACACGAAATCCATCCCGGTCGTCGGATCTGACCAATTCGGAACCGGCGCAGGTACAGAATCATCCGCCCGAACGCCTGCCGCCATCGACAGGCCGGCCATCATTGCCATCGCTACCACGAGTCGCTTTGAATTCACGCTATCCCCCTGCGGAGCAAAATCCGTTCACGATCAAAGTAGCTGCGAACGGCGTATCTGCGCCATGATGATTAATGTCCATGCTCTTGTGACGACTCTATTCCGGAACGCCAAGCCGCCTCTGAGCTGATTTTACCGAAGTGAGGCGGGAATGCCGAGTTGTTCTGGCGGCATCGGGAGTGGAACATGAATTAAACTGCGTCATACAGGATCATTCGGCTGCGCCACCATTGCCGCCATCGCAAGTCCACGACATTGTGTCACCACAAGGAATTCGACGGAGTGAACCATTGACCGACCAAGCCGCCCGGCCTGAGCTGCATGTCACGACCTACAACATCCACAAGGGATTTTCGCAATTCAACCGGCGGATGATGGTGCATGAGTTGCGCGAGCGACTGCGCCATCTCAACCCCGATATCGTCTTTCTCCAGGAAGTCCAGGGCCTCCACCTGGGGCATGCCGAGAACCATGCCGACTGGCCGGATTCACCCCAGCACGAATTCCTCGCCGAGGACGTCTGGGCAGCCTCGGCCTATGGTCACAACATGGCCTACGACCATGGCCACCACGGCAACGCCATCCTCTCCCGCTTCCCCATCCTGCACGCCCACAACCAGGATGTCACCCACCTGCAGTTCGAGAAACGCGGCATGCTGCATTGCCGGATCGATCTGCCGAATGCGCCGGCGGTGCATTGCGTCTGCGTACATCTGTCGCTTTTCGGCTATTCGCGGCGCAAGCAGATGTCGGCGCTGGCCGACTATCTCGACGATCTGGCCGAACCCGATGCCCCACTGATCGTCGCTGGCGATTTCAACGACTGGCGCAACCGGGTCGGCGAAGACCTGACGCGGCGACTGGGGCTGCAGGAAGTCTTCGGCGGAGTGTCAGGCCGGCCCGTGCGCAGCTTTCCCGCCGCCCTGCCGATGTTTCGCCTGGACCGCATCTACGTGCGCGGTTTCAACGTCCGCCACACCGAAGTCCATCACGGCATGCCGTGGTCGGCCATTTCCGACCACGCCGCCCTATCGGCGCATCTGACCTGGCATGGCCGCTGAGTTTGTGCCGGGCAACCGGCTGACCCTGCTCAATTCGGGCACTGAATACTTCCCGGCCCTGCTCGCCGCGATCGATGCCGCCGGGATCGAGATTTACCTTGAAAGTTACATCTTCGCCAATGACGAGATCGGCCACGAGGTGGCCAATGCGTTGTGTCGCGCTGCCAGCCGCGGGGTGCAGGTCAATGTCACGGTGGACGGCTTCGGCGCCCACAACTTCACGGCTGACTTTCTCGACCGGCTGAGTGCCGCCGGCGTCCGCGCCATGTTCTACCGGCAGGAAATCGGGCGCTACCATTTCAAGCGCCACCGCCTGCGTCGCCTCCATCGCAAGTTGGTGGTGATCGATGCGCGGATCGCCTTCGTCGGCGGTATCAATATCATCGACGACAACAATGCGCCGGTCGACATGCGCCCGCACTACGACTATGCGGTGCAGGTTGAAGGGCCGGTCTTGCAGCAGGTTCACCACGCGGCGCGGCGGATGTGGGAAACCGTCTCGTGGGTCAATTTCAAGCGGCGCTACCGCCTCGCCCCGGTCGCCACGCCGGTTTGCCAGTTGGCCGGCGACCAGCGCGCCGCCTTCCTGATCCGCGACAACATCCGCCATCGCAACGACATCCTCAATGCCTATCTGGGAGCCATCGACGCGGCCAAGGACGACATCCTGATCGCCAACGCCTATTTCCTGCCCGGCCTCCGCTTTGGTCGGGCCCTCTATGCGGCGGCCAAGCGGGGGGTACGGATTACCGTGCTGCTTCAGGGCAAGAGCGACCACCTCCTGTTCCGCTACGCCACCCAGACCCTGTACGCCACGGCACTGGCCGCCGGCATCCGTATCTTCGAGTACGAGAAGAGCTTCATGCATGCCAAGGTCGCAGTCATTGACGGGCAGTGGGCCACGGTCGGTTCATCGAACATTGACCCATTCAGCCTGCTGCTGGCCAAGGAAGCCAATCTCGTCGTGCGCGACGCGGCATTTGCCGGCCAACTCGCGGCCAGTGTCCACCAGGCCATGGCCGTCGGTGCCCGCGAACTACTGGCCGCCGAGTTGTCGCAACAACCGCTGTACTCGCGCTTTCTGCGCTGGCTGGCTTACGGGGTGGTCCGGGCGATGGTCGGCATTGCCGGCTACAGCGAACGCCACTGGAGCACCTCGGAAACTACGCCTGAGGAACAATGATGAGCGGGCCGTGCGGAGTCGCGCTGAAATCCCAGTTGGCCAGTGCCCAGGCCCAGACCTCGGCGACCGTTGCCGAGGCCAGCTCGCCGGGCACTGCCTGACCGAGAAACTTGAGCGCCCGGAGCAGTTCGGCCGCCGCCTGATCGGTCGCCAGGGCACGGGCCAGTGTCTGCTTCGACAGTTTCTCCCCCGCCGCATTGGCCGCCACCGGCAAATGGGCATAGGTCGGCGTGGAAAAACCCAGGCAACGCTGCAGCCAGATCTGGCGAGGCGTCGAAGCGAGCAGGTCAGCGCCGCGAACAATCTGCGAAATGCCCTGAAAATCGTCGTCGACCACCACCGCCAACTGGTAGGCGAACAATCCATCGGCCCGGCGCAGGATAAAGTCACCGACATCGCTGCCGAGATGCTGGACGACCCGTCCCTGCAGCCGATCGTCGAAAGCAGTCGCCTCGTCATTGACGCGCAGACGCCAGGCCCGCACCTCCCGCCCGTCCGGCAAACCCATACGGCAGGTCCCGGGATAGGCCAGCCCGCCATCAATGGCCGGGCGCGTCGCCGAATCGGCAATTTCCTTGCGTGAGCAGGCGCAGCCGTAGGCCAGACCGGCCTGCTGCAAGCGCGCCAGCGCCTCGGCATAGGCGTCGCCTCGGCGGCTCTGGTAAATGACCGGGCCATCCCAGGCAAAGCCAAAAGCTTCCAGGGTTTTCAGGATGGCATCCGCCGCCCCCGGCACATTGCGCGGCGTATCGACATCCTCCATGCGGACCAGCCATTCGCCGCCCTGCGTCCGGGCATCGAGATAGCTGCCAACGCCAGCGACCAGCGAGCCGAAATGCAGCGGGCCGGTTGGCGACGGGGCGAAGCGGCCGCGATAGGGAAGGGTTGGGGACATGACAGAGAGATCGGGGCGGAAGCGCAATCAGGCAAGCCTGGAGAAGCGCCAATTTTAGTGGCTCGCATACCGGCCCGGTATGGCCGACCTCATAAATTTGTATTGGACGGGCTGCGATGGGCCGGCCATAGTATTTCTCCAAGATCTGGCGTGTATTGCCCGCCAAACACTGGAAGCCTGCCACCATGAAAATTCCCTGCAACCAATTCAAGATCGACCTGCGCCAGGGCGAAACCCTGCTCGGCCTGTGGCTGGGCCTGAGCGAAACCTTCAGCGCCGAAATCTGCGCCGGGGCCGGCTTCGACTGGCTGCTCATCGATGGCGAACATGGCCCGAACGACCTGCGCAGCATCCTCGCCCAGTTGCAGGCGATCGAACCCTATCCCTCGCATGCCATCGTCCGTCCGCCGCAGGGCGACCATGTGCTGATCAAGCAACTGCTCGAAACCGGCGTCCAGACCCTGCTCATCCCGATGGTCGAAACGGCCGAGCAAGCGGCCGGCCTTGTCCGCGCCATGCGCTATCCGCCGGCCGGCATACGTGGCGTTGGCGCGGCGCTGGCCCGTGCCTCTCGCTGGGGCCGAATCGACGATTACAGCGCCCTGGCCAACGAGCAGATGTGCCTATTGCTGCAAGTTGAGACAAAACTCGGTTATGAGAACCTCGACGAAATTCTCGCCGTCGACGGAGTCGACGGCATTTTCTTTGGCGCCGCCGACCTCGCCGCCTCCTACGGCCTGCTCGGCCAGGCCAATCATCCGAGCATCGTCGAGGCCATCGAGGCCGGCCTCAAAAAGACCCGCGCTGCCGGCAAGAGCGGCGGCGTTCTCTGTGGCGACAAGGCCATTGTCGAACGCTACTTCGCAGCCGGTGCACGCTTCATCGCCGTCGGGGTGGACGCCCTGCTGCTCGCCGCCGCCACCACCGAACTGCGCCGGGTGTACCGGCCGGAGCCGGGCGGCAAAAGCGCCGCCAACTACTGATCCTGGCCAACAACGAGCGGCGCTTTGCCGCCCGAAAAAGCCTAAACCAGCCCCTCTGCCTTCATCGCTGCCTGCACCCCCGGCCGCGCCAGCACCCGCTGATGGAAAGCCGCCAGCGTCGGCCACGGGGCGAGATCGATTTTGACAAAGCGCGTCCAGTTCACCACCGTGAACAGATACGCATCGGCCACGCAGAAAGCCCGGCCGGTCAGGTAGTCACGCCCGGCCAGCGCCTTCTCGACAAAGCCGAAACGCCGTTCGATATTGGCCAGCGCCGCCGCTTTCCAGTCGACCGAGGCAGCCGGATTGAACAGCGGACTGAAATTCTTGTGCAGTTCGGTGCCAATGAAGGTCAGCCATTCCTGCACGCGAGCCCGCTCCAGCGTACCGGCGGGCGGCAGCAGGCCGGCAGCCGGCTTCAGGTCGGCCAGGTACTGGACGATGGCCGGGCCTTCGGTGAGCAACTGGCCGTCGTCGAGTTGCAGGGCCGGCACGTAGCCCTTGGGATTGATCGCCGTGAAATCCTCGCCGGTCGCAGTGAGATGGGTAGACAGTTCGACCTTGACCAGGTCATGCGGCAAGCCAAGTTCGCACAGCACGATGTGCGGTGACAGGGAACAGGCGCCAGTGGCGTAATAAAGCTTTATGTCTTCTCCTTGATTAAACAGCAACAGCTATTTTTTGGGATAAAGCCGGTCGTCAAAATCACCCAGACGGGGAAAGACGATAGGGGTCAGATCATCCAGATGCAGCAGACGTTCCCGATAATCATCAAGCATGGTTTGGCGCGCCTCCGGCGTGACGTAGGGGACATGGTAGGCAACGTAGGGCGGCAGAACCGTAAAGCCGCAATAGGCCAGCGCGCCCCGCATGACGGGGCGGAGCAGGGTGTCCATTTCACCGTGTATGGCATCCGCGCCGAACATGTGCGGCTGACCACCGAGCGACAGACTGAGCATGGCTTTCTTGCCGGCCATGCCACCCTGATCGTAGAAACGCTTGCCGCCGTAGAAGTGGCCGGAGACGAAGACACGGTCGATCCAGCCCTTGAGGATGGCCGGCACCGAGAACCAGAAAACCGGAAAATTGAAGATCAGCAGATCGCACCAGTCGACCTTGGCGATTTCGCCCCGGATATCCGGGGCGATGCTGCCGGATTCGTAGCCCTTGCGTTGTTCCAGCGCATAGACGCAGTAATCCGGGTTGCTCGGCGCGGCGAAATCGGCCGTGGACGCCACCGGGTTCCAGTTCATCGCATAGAGGTCGGAGACTTGCACCGCGTGGCCGGCCTCGGTCAGGGTTTTGACCGCGAGGTCTTTCAGTGCACTGTTGAAGGATTTGGCCTCGTAATGGGCATGAATGATGAGGACCTTCATCTATTTTTCCAAAGTTTTTGTGGTCGCTGCCAGGCGACGGGCTTCGATTTCGGCCTGACGCAATTCGCTGGCCAGGGTGCCGCCGATGCTCCAGTCGGACGGTGCGACCGGCACGATGCCACCGCGCACATTGGCACGCGGCGCACCGAGAATGTCGACGACGAGATCGGTGAAACCGCTGAGCAGGCGCTGGCGATCTTCCTGCGAACGGCCTTCGAGCACGATAAAGGAAAAGTACGGCGCAACCGGCGCGCCCTGACTGGCCATCTTGCCGCCAATACAGGCGCGCTGCGGCGCATGTTCGGTGGCAAAAACACGAACCCGGTCAATCGGACAGGCCAGCACTTCGGCAAACAATGCGCTGGCCTTGAGCAGAAGTGTCTCGATCCGGGCTGCTTCGTGCTGGCCCTCGACCAGATGAAAATTGAGAACAGGCATGTGGACCTCCTAGTTAAGGCAGACCGCGACGACGGCCTGAATCGAGCATCAATGACGAGCCAGTCATCGCCGACGCTTCCGGTGCGAGCAGCATTTCCAGTGCCCAGGCAACTTGTCCGGGTTCCGTGAAAGCGCCAATCGACGATTCGGCACGCATGCTGTCCATCACCGCCTCGACCGTGGTGCCGAGCATCTTGGCGCGGTCTGCCGCCACCCGCCGCAAGCGCTCGGTATCGGCCGGGCCGGGAGCGACGAGGTGAGCCGTGATGCCGCGCTCGCCGTAGGCCAGACTCATCTGGCGCACGACATTGACCAGTGCGGCATTGCCGACGCCGGCTGCGGCCGCGTAAGCCGTCGGCTCGAAACCGTAATGGCCGCCGATGGCAACCAGCCGCGAATTGGCCTGCAGATGGCCGTCAACTGCCCGGACCAGCCGCAGGAAGCCACCGACCTTGATATTGACCGCATCGACCAGTGCCCTGGTATCGATGGTCAGCACGCCACCGCCCACCGCGACGCCGGGACCGTGCACCACCATGCGCACCGGGCCGGGCAGCGCCGCCTTGATCACGGCGATTGAGGCATCATCCGAAATATCTGCCGCACAGGGCACCAGCCCTGGATGCTTGGCGGCCAGCTCGGCCAGCGACGAGGCACTGCGCGCCACGGCGAGCACCCCCAGACCGCGCGCCAGAAAACGCTCGACCATGACCGACCCAAAGGCGCCGGTGGCACCCACGACGACGACCCATTCCTTTGTTGCTGCCATTGCCCGTGTCTCCTGATGAAAGAATTCGGGAATGGCCGAAACCATTCCCGTCTCAAACGACTACCCCCTGAAATCAGGTGGCGGCGTCCTTGAGCAAGCCACGCTCCTTGGCCATGGTCATGGCCGTATCGACAATCATATCCTCCTGACCGCCGATCATCTTCTTGCGGCCCAATTCGACCAGAATATCGCGGGCCGGCACGCCAAAACGTTCGGCGGCACGCTTGGCGTGCAACAGGAAGGTCGAATAGACACCGGCAAAACCGAGCGTCAGGGACGAACGGTCAACCCGCACCATGTGGTCCATGAGCGGCACGATGAGGTCTTCGGCCATGTCCATGAGCTTGAACAGGTCGCAACCGGTGACAATGCCCATGCGTTCGCACACGGCCACAAAGACTTCCAGCGGCGTATTGCCGGCGCCGGCGCCGAGGCCGGCGACAGAAGCGTCGATGCGCGTCGCACCTTCCTCAATCGCCGCGATGGAATTGGCGATGCCCATGCCCATGTTGTGGTGGCCATGGAAGCCGATTTCGGTTTCCGGCTTGAGGACAGCGCGCAGGGCACCGACCCGCGCCTTGACGTCAGCCGGCAGCATGTAGCCGGCCGAGTCGGTGATGTACACCGTCTGCGCCCCATAGGACTCCATGAGCTTGCCTTGCTGGGCGAGGCCTTCCGGCGTATTGAGATGGGCCATCATGAGGAAGCCCGAGGTGTCCATGTCCAGCTTGCGGGCAAAAGCGATGTGCTGTGGCGAGGTGTCGGCTTCGGTGCAGTGGGTGGCGACGTGCACGCTGCGCGCACCACAGTCGTAGGCCGACTTCAGTTCCTTCATCGTACCCAGGCCGGGGATGAGCAGCACCGAGACCTTGGCCTGCTTCATTTTGGCCGCCACGGCGGTGATGTATTCCTCGTTGCTGTGTGGCGCGAAACCATGTTGCAGCGAATTGCCACCCATGCCAGCCCCGTGCGTAACTTGAATCAGCGGCACGCCGGCCTCGTCGAGAGCGGTGGCAATGCTGACCATCTGTTCGATGCTCATCTGCTCGCGCTTGGCATGCATGCCGTCGCGCAGCGACATGTCGTGAATGATGATCGGGCGACCCTTGAGACTTTGCTCGGCGCTCATGCTGTAACCTCCGGTGACTTGAGCTGGATGGTCCCAGCGATGATTTCATGGGCGAACATTTCCGCCGTGCGGGTCGCAGCGGCGGTCATGATGTCGAGATTGCCGGCGTACTTCGGCAGGTAATCGCCGAGACCGGCGACTTCCATGAAAACGGTGACGCGCTTGCCATCAAACAGCGGGCCGTTGACCAGGCGATAGCCCGGCACATATTTCTGCACTTCCTTGATCATCTCCAGTACCGACTCGGTGATACGGGCCTGATCCGGCTCTTCATCGGTCAGGCACGAGATGGTGTTGCGCATCATCATCGGCGGCTCGGCCGGGTTGATGATGGCCAGCGCCTTGCCCTTGCGCGCGCCGCCGACGATCTCGATGGCGTTCGAGGTGGTGTAGGTGAACTCATCGAGATTGGCGCGGGTGCCCGGGCCAATCGATTTCGAGGCGAGGCTGGCGACGATTTCGCCATAGCCGACAGCCTGGATGCGCGACACGGCAAAGACGATGGGGATCGTCGCCTGCCCGGCGCAGGAAATCATGTTCACGTTCATCTCGACTTTTTCGGCATGCGACTTGAGATTGACCGGTGGCACGCACAAAGGGCCGATGGCCGCCGGTGTCAGGTCGATCATCATGACGCCGAGCTCATTGAGCTTGCGCGAGTTTTCGGCATGCACGTAAGCGCTGGTCGCATCGAAGGCGATCTGGATATTGTCTTCCAGCACATGCGGCAACAGGCCGTCGACGCCGGCAGCGGTGGTCTTCAAGCCCATCTCACGGGCGCGAGCGAGGCCTTCTGATTCGGGGTCGATACCGACCATCCACACCGGCTCGAGGACCGGGCTGCGCTGGATCTTGTAGATCAGGTCGGTGCCGATATTGCCCGAGCCGATCAGGGCGCATCTGATTTTCTTCATGGTGCTTTTCTCCAAAACTACGATTTTTCGGCCGCGTTGGCGGCTAACTCCTGACGTCGTCCGGCGGTTACCCCGCCGACCGAAAATTCTTCACAGCTATGCTCGGTAATGAGCAGACGGACCTGCTCCGGGCCAACCCCCAGGGTGCGCGTCACTGCTTCCGCCACGGCTTCGGCCACAGCCCGTTTCTGTTCGATGCTGCGGCCCTGCATGAGGTGCATTTCGATGATCGGCATCCTTGTCTCCTCCTGTTTTTTATTCGATGAACCGCATCGACACGCTGCCCAGCTCCTGGAAGCGCGCCACGATGCTGTCGCCCGGTTTGACCGGAACGGCCTCGGTAATGCCGCCACTCATGACGAAGCTGCCGGCCGGCAGTTCTTCGCCCAGTTCGGCGAGGATATTGACCAGCATGGCAATCGCTTCGGCCGGGTGGCCGAGGACGGCAGCCGAAGCGCCGAGGGTGACGATTTCGCCGTTTTTCTCCATGACGACGCCAAGCGTGCGCAGATCAATGTCGGCCGGATAACGGGCGCGGCCGCCACCGACGTAACGCGCCGAAGAACCGTTGTCGGCGACGACGCTTTCCAGATCGAACTTGAAGCCGGAGAAACGCGAGTCGATGATCTCGACCGCCGGCAGCACGTAATCAGTGGCGTCCAGCACATCCTGCCGGGTGCAGTTCGGGCCTTTGAGGGTCTTCTTCATGACGAAGGCGACTTCACACTCGACACGCGGATGAACCAGATCAGAAGTCTTGATCGCCGAATTTTCCGGACGCGCCATGCGGTCGGTGAGGAAGCCGATGGAGGGCACATTGACGCCCATCTGGATCATCTTGGCCTTCGAGGTCAGGCCAGCCTTCCAGCCGACCTGCTTGTGGCCGGCAGCCAGGAAACGACGACGCAGTTCGAGTTGCACGGCGTAGCCATCACCGATGGTCATGCCCGGATATTCGTCGGTCAACTTGGGGATCGCATAGGCCCGCGTCTGGGCGCCTTCGATGCGCTCGCACAGACGAACGACATCTTCGCGATTAAGGGTGACAGTCATGCTCATGCCTTGCTCCTTCCGGAAAACTTGACACTGCAGGTACCAAGGCCACCGACGGTCGCCACCAGTTCATCGCCATCAACCACCGGGACGAGGGCCGATTGCGATCCGGAGAGAATCACCTCGCCGGCCTTGAAGGGAATGCCCAGTTCGCCCAGCGTATTGGCCAGCCAGGCGACCGCATTGGCCGGCGACCCCTGCACGGCAGCACCGACGCCGGTCGAGAACAGTTCGCCGTTCTTCTCCAGCACCATGCCGGCCAGCGTGATGTCGAGCTTGCGCGGATCGCCCTGGGTCTTGCCCAACACATAGACGCCGCAGGAAGCGTTATCGGCGACCGTATCCTGGATCTTGATCTTCCAGTCAGTGATGCGCGAATCGACGATCTCGAAGCAGGGCAGCACATAGTCGGTGGCACGAATGACGTCCATCGCCGTAATGCCCGGCCCCTTGAGGTCTTCCTTGAGGACAAACGCCAGTTCGGCCTCGGCCTTCGGCTGGATCAGCGTGGCGAGATCGATGGTGTCGCCTTCCTGATAGACCATGCCGGAAAGCAGCATGCCGAAATCGGGCTGATAGACGCCGAGAAAATCCTGCACCGGCTTGCTGGTCGCGCCGATCTTCTTGCCGATGATCGTTTCGCCAGCCTGGACGCGGCGAGCGACGAAGCGTTCCTGAATCTGGTAGGCGTCCTCGATGGTGATGTCCGGCTCGCGCTCGAGGAGCGGACGCACCGGGCGACAAGCGAGCCAGGCTTCGTAAAGCTCGTCGCCGTAGGCGGCGATTTTGGTTTGGTCCATTTTTTGGCCTCAGAGCTTGACGCAAATATTTCGCGTCTCGGTATAGAACTCGAGCGAATGGACGCCACCTTCGCGGCCAATGCCGGATTGCTTGGAGCCGCCAAAGGCCGTGCGCAGGTCACGCAGAAACCAGCTGTTGATCCAGGTGATACCGACTTCAACGCGGGCCGCAACCCGGTGGGCGCGCGCCAGGTTGGTCGTCCAGATCGTCGTCGACAGGCCGTAGTCGTTAGCGTTGGCCTTGTTGATGACTTCGTCTTCGCTGTCGAAGGGACTGATGTGGCAGCACGGTCCGAAGATTTCCTCGCGCACGACCGTGGCGGTTTCCGGCAGGCCGGTCCAGATCGTCGGCTGCACCCAGTGGCCATCGGCCAGATCGGCTGGCATGGTGGGCACACCACCGCCGGTCACGACGTTGGCCCCTTCGGCCGCCGCCTTGGCGTAGTAGGACATGACCTTCTGCTTGTGCTCGGCACTGATCAGCGGGCCGTAGTTGGCGTCCTTGTCGTCGGGCCGACCGAATTTGACGGCCTCTGCCTTCACCTTCAGTGCTTGAACAAACTTGTCGAAAATCGGCCGCTCGACATAGACGCGTTCGGTGCCCAGGCAGACCTGGCCGGAATTGAGGAAGGCCGAACGGAAAATGCCGTCAACTGCCGCATTGAAATCGGCATCGGCAAAGACAATGCCGGCATTCTTGCCACCCAGCTCGAAGGACACATCGCGCATGCCTTCGGCGGCCGCCTTCATGATCGCCGTGCCGGTGCGCGTTTCGCCCGTGAAGGTGATGGCATCGACGAGCGGATGCTGGGTCAGGAACTCGCCGGCCGAGTCGGGGCCAAAACCGTGGATGACGTTGAAGACACCGGGCGGAATACCCACCGAATTCATCACTTCGCCCAGCAGCGTGGTGGTCAGCGGCGTTTCTTCCGACGGTTTGACGACGACGGTATTGCCGCAGGCCAGTGCCGGGCCGACTTTCCAGGTCATGAGCAGGAAGGGCGCATTCCACGGCGAAATCACCCCGACCACACCCTTGGGGACGCGGATAGCATAGTTCAGCGCCCCGGCACCATCCGGTGTCGGCATCTGAAAGGACTCGCTCGGCACATTCTTGACGACATCGGCGAAGACCTTGAAATTCGCAGCGCCACGCGGAATGAAGACATGGCGCATGACGTGATTTGGCTGACCGGTATCGGCCATTTCCGCAGCAACGAAATCCTCGAAACGACGCGTGATTTCATCGGCCACACCGTAGAGCAGATCGACGCGCTGGTCGGTGGTCAGGCCACCCCAGACACCATGACGGGCGGCATGGGCGGCACGCACGGCGGCATCGACATCGGCCTTGCCGGCCTCGGAGACCTGCGCGATGACTTGGTTATCGAGCGGCGAACGCTTCTCGAAAGTCTTGCCTTCGCTTCCTTCGACAAATGCACCGTTGATGAAATTCTTGATCAGTTGCACGGTTTCTCCTGGCTTGGCTGCTCACCCTTGGGGCAAGCAGGAATATTGTTTGAGCATCGGCTTTGGCCGAATGAAAATCAGTCTAGGGGTGGCTTGGCTATACCGTCCAATACCTTGTTTTCTGATTTCCTATACCAACAAGGTATGTTTTTGGATTGGCTGATTCCTCTGGCTTGCTGGACGTTTTATCGGGGGCTTTCCCGGTCAATTGGCTTGGCTTCGCCTTCTTCTTTGGCTACTTTCTACTTGGCGAAACATGAAGAAAGCACGCACGCCAGCAAGGCGGAACCTCATGCCAATCAGCCGACTAAAAAGCCAATTACGCTGCCAGCAAAGAATTCAGCCCCGGCGTGCTGAAGCGTAACTGCTCCTTGTGGACAATGCCGTTGTCGGCCAGACTGGCAGCCAGATTAGGCTTCCACGGCTGCCCGGACTTCATCCAGGCAACCTGCGTCAGATCAACGGCTGCCGCATCTGGATCAGGCCCGATCAGTGGCTTGACGACGTTCTGCAACAAGTCGCCGAGCAGCATGCCCGGCTCGACAACGAGCATCAAGGGCGTCGCGAACAGCATGTGATGATCCCAGCAAACATAGACGATCTGCTTGCCATTGAAGTTTTGTACCAGGTCGCGCGGGACGGCGACGTAGGGTTTGGTTGAGGTCACGGCCATTTAATTTCTCCTGATTTTCATTGGTTGCTCGTGGCCTGCTTGCGCCAGGCTTCGAAATTGCGCTGATCCTCGGAACCGTCGTAATCGCCGTTATCCTTGCCCGGAATCAGGCTGACCCAGTTCATCCACGCCCCCAGATCGCCGCTGATCGGCGCCTGGAACAGCTGCTGCATGGGCAGCCAGGCCTGGATGTACTTTTCCGGTTCGTTCTCGAAGATGTGCTGGCAGCCATCGGAGCAGAAGTGGTATTTCTCGCCCTTGTATTCCGTTTCGCGCTGGCAGATCGAGGTCGGATCGTCCGGCTCGGTGAATACCGTCGGAATCTGGCAGGTCTGGCAGAGCTTGGCGAGGCCCATGTTGGCGAAGGGGGTACCGGCTTCCTTCAACTTGGTCAGGTGATTCCAGCGCGGGCGATAGTACTTGTCGAAGGTATCGGGATATTTCTTCGACAGCCATGCCATGTCGTCTTCAGACGGAATCCAGCTATGGAAGGCCGTCCCGAAGTTGTACTGGTAAAGCGCCAGCATGAACTGGTGCGACATGTGGTCGATGGCCTTGTCTGCATCATCCCAACCCTTGGGCGGACGGATGCCATAGCGGGCGAGGTCACGGAACAGGGCGCCACCGTTCTCGACGCCGTAGATTCCCCACGCCTCCTTCCAACTCATGACGCGCTTCGGCAGCATGTAATCCATCATCGTGCCGACCACGCCGAGCAGACGGAAGCCGCGCCAGAACCACTTGTCGATCCAGCCCTGGACGATGGGCAGGTTGTCCGGGTCCTGCTCGAGCATGAACTTGATGCACTCGAGGCCCAGCGTCATGTGACGGGCTTCGTCGGACTGCGCCGAGAAACCGAAGGTCACCGTCGCCATGTCGCCGTTGTACGCAGCACCGGACATGAAGGGCACGAACAGCAGGTTGGTCAGCACGTATTCGAAGCTGAAACCGATGGCGATCATGAATTCGAAGGGACCTGCCGACAGGGCATCGTCGAAGAAGGAGCGCGGCAGGGTGCAGTACCACATGCGGTCGCGGGCGTCGGCAAAGGCGTGGAAGCCGTTGTAGAACTTGTTGTAGTTCGACAGGGCGTGAATCTGCGTCTGGGCGTGGCGAATTTCGTCGATTGACTGCATCTGGCAGGCAACCTGCGTGCCGACCCCCGGAAATTCCCGGCCCATACGGGCAAAGCCCTTTCCGGCAGCGTATTCGCCCGGACTGATGGCCTGCAGGAAAATCTTCAGGGCGCTCAGGTAGCTGGCGTCGGTGATGTTGAGGTGGCCGTTGTTCTGGGCGTGGGCATCGATGATCGCGTAGAACTTGCGCTCCTTCTCTCCCTGGTATTTCCAGTACGAATCCATGGTCAGTCGGAAGGGATCTTCCCACTTGTCCCAGTCGTGAATCTTGATGCCTTCGTACTTTACATAGGGAAAAACTTCATCCTTGGTGTGATACGTCGTATCCCAGCCGAGGTCGCGGGTCATCAGCTTGTACTTTTCTTTCAGGCTGAGTTTTTTCTTGGCAACTTGCATGTCCATTGCGGTCTCCTTCTGGCGCTTAGCTATTCCAGCGCAGGGTGAATTGGTCTTCATCCTCATCGACATGGCCGGAGAGGGTAATCAGGTTGATCTGCAGCTCCTGCAGGTCGTAGGTGCGGCCGATGTGCTCTTCTATCGTTTCGCGACGGATGATCATCGAACCGGGCGCGTCAATCTTGACCATGGCTGGTTCGCGATTGACGATGGCCGCGGGGTTGTCCTGGACGATGGCATCGATGATCGGACGGGTGTCTTCGTTGGCTTGCAGGGCAATGAATACAGTCGACATGGCGGCTCCTCAGATTTCCACACCGATTTTCTTCAGGCGCCCCTTGAAGGAATCGACCTCTTCAGCGACAGCCTCCTCGGCATCCGCGGCCAGCGCTTTGCGGGCAACCGGCAACAGGGCGGCGGCAGCGCGCTGGCTCCACTTGTCGGTCCACTCCTGAAGAATGAGGCGGTTATGCTCGGACTCGGCTGCAGCCACCTTCATCACGGCATCGACCCACTTGCGGGTTTCGTCGAACCAGTCGCTCATGAACTGGCAGAGCATAGCGACAGACGAGGCGCCCTGGGTCGACAGGGTGCCGTCGACGATGCGTTCATAGACGAGCGGATAGAGCAGGCCATCGAGAGCCACGTTCTGGGCGACAAACAATTCGAAGGGATCGCGCACGACCAGGCAGTCTTCAACATAGCGGCGCATCGGCTGCCAGGCTTCGTCGTCCATCCAGGCGGTCTTGCCTTCGGTCAGGGCCTCCTGATCGCCGAGCAGCAAGCCAAGGCGCGACAGATATTGGGCAATGCCAAGGTTGTCCATGGCGTGGAACATGCACGCCTGGGTGAAGATCGCAGCATAGCCGTAACCTGAAATGAAGGAATTGTGCATGTTGGCGCCCCAGGCGGCGTGACGCAGCGGCACCAGCACATCGAGCGCGAGACGCTTGAGTTCTTCCGGCAACATCTCGACCAGACCACGGCTTTCGACAAATGTGAAATTCGCTTCCGCGGTTTCCTGCTGGCGGGCACGGGCCAGCGTGTAGTTGTTGTAGAAATACTGGCGTGGGTCTTTCAGCGCATACCAGTCGGCCATGACGATCTTGGTGATCGAGGCATCGTAGATCAGTTGATCCGGATCCCAGGTCGGGCGGTAGTGCAGGTTTTCAGTCGCCTGGATGTCGTAGCTGGCTTCCTGGTAGCGCGAGGCCGGCTTGTCGCCGAAACGGCGCGCCAGATGATCGAAGGTATTGCGCTGCTGTTTGATGCTGACGGTGCGAAGATCGATTTGCATCGTTCTTTCTCCTTTTTGATTTATTTGAACCGCGCCAGGCAGGCGCCCACGTCGTTCGCCGCAACGGCGAACGACGTGGCGGCAAAGATCAGCTGACGACAGTCAGGAAGGTTTCGTGCAGTTTGCGCTGCGGGTAATCGAGGCCCTGACCGAAGTTGTCGAAGGTCCATGTCATGGTTTCGTAGTCGGGGTAAGGCAGATGACCCCCGAAGAAGGTCTCGAAACGGTTGCCCGACGGATCCCAGGCATAGATGGTGCAGCCACGCGTGACGCCGTGGCGGGTCGGGCCGATATCGACCGGGACAGCATTCATCGACATGATGTCGCCACCGCGCAGGACCTGTTCCCAGCTTTCCATGAGGAAGGAGCAGTGATGCAACTTGCCCGGTTCCGGATATTCGGCGAAGGCGATGTCATGGACCTTCTGCCCGCAGGACAGCCAGATCGCCGCGTTGCCATTGCCATCCGGCGTCAGCACACGTTCGACGAGGTAGAAGCCGAGGACTTCGGTAAATATCTTCTGCACTTCGGCGACATTCGGCCCGTAGAGCAGGGCGTGGTCGAGGCGCGTCGGCGCAATGCCGTTGTCGCGTGCCTTGCTCCACGGCGCTGGATTGATCAGAGGAATGCCGTTGCCGACCTTGGTCTTCTCGGCAAACAACTCCATGACATGGCCGGAGGGCAGCGTGAAGCGCACGCGCTCGCCAGTTTCCAGCATTTCACCGGCCGGAATTCGTTCGGTCTTCAGACCGTAGGCCTGCAGATCGGCGTCAAATTTGTCCAGCGTCGCCTTGTCGAGGACGCGGAAGGCGAAGAAATCGAGGCCGGCCCGGTCAGCCTGTCGGATGACGTAACTGTGGTGGTCACGCTCGTCCCAGCATTTGAAATAGACGCGACCCTGGGCGTCACGGCCGGTTTCGACCAGACCGAGTACATCGCGGTAAAAAGTGATTGCTTCTTCCAGATCCAGCACGCGAACCTGCGCGTGCCCAGGACGTAGTACGCCTGTGAGTGCCATTGTCTAGTCTCCTCTTTCTCGTTAATGACTTCAAATCATTGCTGCAAACGACATCCTGTTTTTTGGAAATGTCTTGTCGCCAGAAGCAGATTAAAAAGCCTGAGCTATACTGTCCAATACCAGATTTGGCACAACGCCATACCTTTTTGGACAAGCACCAGGGGACAGACCATGGACCTGCGTCACCTCAAATACTTCATCGCTGTCGCCGAAGAACTCAACATCGGCCGGGCCGCGCTGCGGCTGTGCATCTCGCAGCCGCCGCTGACCCGCCAGATTCAGCAACTGGAAGAAGAACTCGGGGTCCAGCTGTTCATCCGCACACCACGCGGCGTTGAACTGACCCAGGCCGGCGAGATGTTCTACGAGGAAGCCAGCAACATCCGCGCCCTCGTCGAACAGGCCATCGAGCGCACCAAGCGGGCCGGCCAGGGCAAGCTCGGGCGGCTCGATATCGGCATTTTCGGCACCGGCATCCTGGGCACCATCCCCAGCCTGCTGCAGCTTTTCCGCGACACCAATCCGGATGTCGTCGTCTCGCTGCACACCATGTCAAAGTCGGAACAGATCGAAGCCTTGCGCCAGCGCCGCATTACCATCGGCTTCAACCGCATGCTGGGGCCGCTGCCCGATATCACGACCGAACTGATCATGCGTGAGCCGCTTTATCTGGTCATCAATGCCGATCACCCGCTGGCCCGACTCGAATCAGTGCCTTTCGTGGAAGTATCGAAATATCCGCTGGTCCTTTTCCCCTCGGGGGCGCGGCCCAACTTTGTCGACCGCATCATCCAGCTCTGCCAGAACATGGGCGTCACGCCGCAGATTTCTCAGGTGGTGGGCGATGCCGTGACCGGCATGGCGCTGGTCGCCGGTGGCTTCGGCATGACCATCGTACCCAAGTCGGCGACCACCATCAGCCTGCCGGGCATTGTCTGCCGGCCATTTCGTGATGCGATCTCGGCCACCGTCGATCTCAGCTGCATTTACCGCAGCGACGACCATTCGCCAATCTTGCAGGCCTTCCTGGCCAGCGTGCAGAAATTCCGGGAATCGCCGACCAATTAGCCGGCAAAATCCAGGCAAAAAATGGGAGGCCAGAAGGCCTCCCAAAGGAGGGAGAGAGGGTTTCCAAAGGAACGCCCTCGCCCGCAGAGACAATTAAAACCTTACAACGCGATCAGTCACCACCGCGCAGGTTCTGCACCTGGAAGAGGCCCGGAGGAGCCTTCTTCGGATCGACCTGGCCCTTGAACTGGGCGGTCGTGCAATGCTTGGCCTGGACGTCAACCATGATCACGCCATCATCGATACCGATACCGGAACCCTTGTTGACCGGCAGGTGATGGTCAGGATGCGACTTGCCAACGCTGAAGGCCTTCCACAGTTCGCCCTTGCGGTCGTAAATGTCGATGGCGCCATTCACGTTCTGCAACTGGGCATCCATGTAGAAAGTCCGCTTGCTAATCGGATGGTTCGGATTGACCGGAGCCGCTTCGAGCACATAGACCTTGCGCAGCTGCCAGGTGGCATCCGGGAAGCAACCGCCCTGACCACCGTAGTTCACGAACTTGTAACCGTCGGCTTCCTTGAACTCGTCGGAGAGCTTGAGTTCGTTGTGGTTCCACATCGGCAACAGCATGTTCTTGGTGCCCTTGTAGGTCCACTTCATGTCGGAAACGCGACCGTTGTAGCCTTCGAAGTCTTCAATCATCAGATCGGAGCCGAGGAAGGAGTCGGTCACCTGGCCCTGGGCCAGACGACGGACGCGACGCTGGAAGCCGAGATACAGGTAGGCATCGTCAAGCTTGCTGTCGTCTTCGAAACGCTGGATGAGGAGCTGAGTGTTCTTCAGATCCTGCGGCTCGTTGGCCTTGACGTAAATGGCGCGGTAGATGCCCGACGGATTCGGGGTGATTTCCGGAATCGGCGCATTGTTGGTGCGATGCATGAAGTTCAGGAAGTGGAAGTCATACTTGATGGTCTTCTCAATCTGCCCGGTGGTCATGTTGCGATAACGCCAGTAGAACGGCGAGATGACGGCACCGTCACCCCAGTTCACACCGTACTTGTAGTTCCAGGCCAGCTTTTCGCCAGCGCGCGGATCTTTCAGATCCGGCTCTTCCGGGAACGGACGGCCGGCCACGTAGCCGGTCAGATTGTCGCCCGGCTTGGCACCCAGCTTGGTCTTGTTCAGATTGGCCTTGGTGGCGTTGATGTAGCCACTGTTGATCATGAACTGGGTGGTGGCACCGACTTTCATTTCGAAAGCACCATCCTTGATCAGCTTGTGCAGACCGACCGAAAGAACTTCCTTGAACTGGTCGGCATTGGCCTTGTTGATCACCGTACCCGGCGTCACACCGGCAACGCTGGGCATGCCGGCCTTGTAGGGATTAAAGGTGTTTTCGACATCAGCTTCCGTCGCAGCGAATGCCGAGCCGACAAATCCTGCTGCCACGAGGGGCAGCAGGGAAATCATGGCTTTTTTCATGTGTTTGTCTCCGGGTAGAAGTTAGAACTTGTAGTTAACACGAACGAAGATGTCGTTTTCCTTGAACGCGGCGCCAATCGGGCCGGCGCGGAAGCGACCGAGGGGTTCCATGCCGCCCAGACCATAGGACTGGCCAACACCCTGAACGCCTGCGTTGTAGCTGGTGAAGGGCTCGTACGGATTACAGGAACGGCAGTCATCGAACTTCCAGCGCGAACGACCTTCAGCCAGTTTGTAGTTGGCACCGAGGGTCACCTTCAGATCGTTCGTCGCATTCCACTCGATCTGCGGCGCAATTGCCGAAGCCTGGGCCTGGAAGTCATGGGCGAAGATGATCTGCGGGCTGAGCGTGCCATTGCGCAGGAAGGCCTTGATCAGCAGGGTAGCGATGAAGTTGTCCTTCCAGTCAGGCATACCGACCGGGCCGAGAGGACCTTGGTTATACTCGTGATTGAAGATGTGCTGGTAGAACAACTGACCGGAGAACAGCGTGGCCGAGGTCTCGCTGATGAACGGAACAAAGGTCGGACGATCGAGACCGATGACCGAACGGAACACATTGTTCTTCGAGTACAACTCGGTCCGCGCCGTATTGGCGAATTCCTCACCGCTGGTATAGGCACCTTCCATACGAACTGCAGCGCCGATAGACGGAAGCTGGAAGTCCATCGAGCCACCAATCAGGTTAACGCGCGGGAAGTACATATCAAAGGCGATCAGGCTCTTGACCGGCCCAACGCCAGGAATATTCCCATTGCCACCGGTGAAGGGATTGACCGTACCATTACCATTGATCGAATGCAGCGACGGCAGTTGCGAACGATAAGTCAGGGCATTGAGCGAGAAGGACAAACCGTTCGCAGTCACGCCTTCAAACTTGCCACCCAGTTGGGTGTTGGACAGCGTCCAGTTCGGAAGATGAACCGTACGGATACCAATCTGATGCGGTCCGAAATCGGTTGCCACCGTGCCACCGCCGGCGAAGTTCGACACCGTGCCACCGTTATCCCACAGATTAGCCATACCGCGGAAGAAACAGCCCGCATCCAGAATCACGTTCGGCGTACCGCACTGGCCCAGGTTGTTGGCGCGGAATTGATCAAAGTTCCAAACCACCTGGAAGTTACGATCCTGCATCGACTCGCTGGCCCCCATGCGATATTCGCCCTGGGCGATCCACATCGGGATACGGATGTCGGACAGTTCGTCGTATATGTTGTTACGCGAATAATCAACCGGGTTGATCACATCGAGCACGCGGAATAGGTCCGTACGGCCCCACACCACCTGCTGCTTACCCACCTTGAGGAACAGTTCCTTGCCATCGCCGAGATCGAAAGTCTTCTTGGCGTACAACTCGCGAACGAAGTCGAGGCGCTTATTGAATTCCGGCATTTCCAGTTCGGACAGCTTCTTGTCACCATAGCCACCAAAGTCTCGGCAGCCACGGCTATCGACATCGCACGGACGGACCGGGACGCCAAATGCCACGCCACCCTCGGTTGCATGCCAACGGTCGCCAAGAACACGCATACCCTCGTTAGGGTTTTGGGTCAGATTAAAACCAAAAGCATTGGTTCCCGGCAGGCCCAGAGCAACACCAATCGGGTTATTGACACCACCACCGTGAGGCACATAGGGCAGATTCAATGGCGTTCCGGCGTTGGTCGGGGCAGGCGGCAAGCCCGGCCCAGCGACGTTCTCTAGAACAATTGGCCCACCAGCATTCTTGCCATACTCGCTGCTGTTCATGCGATAAACGCCGTCATAGCTACCGCGCAGAATGCTGTGGATACCCCAGCCATTTCCGGCTTTCTTGTCCGCTTCAACCTGCAGCGTGTTGCGGAACTTGGCAAGACCGGTGTGCTCGCGATGTGCCGTATGGTTTTCATAGGTCACATCGACCTGCCAGGGCGAAGATTCTTCGCCCATGGACGGCAGATCAGCTGCCCAGGCCTGTGATGCGAAAGTGGCGGAGAGCGCGGCCGCGATGAGCGTCAGACGCCTTCCAGTGTTTTGTTTTGTCTCCATGGATCAAACCCCCAATGGTGTTGTTAAAAAAAGTTTGCTGTTCCCCTCCGGTCTTCCGGAGTGTTATTAATCGTTTTCCAGAACACCGTCTTCGTCGTAATGCACGGCCGTCACAAACTTGGGTTTGAAGACGACGCACCATGACGGCACGATCAGTACGGCAGCGATCGCGTTGACGATGAGCATGAAAGAAAGAAGGATCGCGGCGTCCGACTGGAAGCGCAGGTCGGACATGAAGATCCACATGACGACACCGGCGATCAGCGTCACCGCCGTGAAGCTGACGGCGTAACCGGTGGTGGCGACAGCGGTGATGACGGCCTTCTTCATGTCGCGCATCACGGCGTACTCCTCGCGGATGCGGTCCATGAAATAGACGGCGTAGTCGATACCGACCCCGACGCCGACGGCGATGACCGGCACGGTGTTCACGCTGATCCCAATGTTCAGGGCACCCATGTAGGCGTAGGTCATCAGCGTCGAGAACAGCATCGGCAGGATCATCAGCCAGCCGGCGTGCAGCGAGCTGTAATAGACCATGACGATAAAGAAGGCGAGCAGCATGACCGCCGGGATGATGATCATGTGGTCGGTATGCAGGGCCTGGTTGCCGGCCGCCGTGACGCCGATGATGCCGCCTCCGAGTTCGATGTGCAGACCGGGGACGTCCTTCTCGATCTGCTTGATGCCTTCTTCAGCCAGGGCGACGATGCGGTTGATCGTCTCGGCCTGGTGGTCCTTGTAGTAGAAGACCATGTTGGCTTCGTTTTCGTCGGAAGTAACGAATTCCTTCAAGGCACCGGGAATCGGGCTGGAGGCCATGTAGGCGAACATCAGACCGCCGATTTCGTCGGCCGTGTCAGGCAATTGCATCCAGCGCGGATCGTCGTTGTGGGTCAGCTTGTTGACCACGCGCAGAACGCCCGGCATGGCCTTGGTGCCACCCAGCGTCGGGTCGGACAGCATGTGGGCCTGGAAACGCTCGATGGCGGCCATGACTTCCGGACGCTTGATGCCGCCCTTCTCCTCAACCCGTGCCGCGACGTGCAGTTCCTCGGAACCCGGGAAGCGCGTGTTGATTGCCTTGGTCGATACGTTGTAGTCGTGGCTCAGGTGCAGCAGCGGCGAGCCCGGCTCGGATTCACCAAGTTGCACCTTGCTCACGAAGTAGGTGCCACCAATGGCGCCGATCAGGGTCAGGATCAGGATGGAGCGGGCGCCACCATCGGTACCGCCGGTCAGGGCCATGGCCTTGCCGAGGAAGGCACGGATGCCTTCGTTACCGTTGTGGTGGTTCTTCGGCGCCGGCAGGATGGTCAGGGCCAGCGGGACCATGAAGTGCACCGTGAAGATCACCGAGAAACCCCAGAAACCAGCAGCCAGGCCGAGCTTGAAGTTGAAGGGCGCGGCACCGAGCATGAGGACGGCAATACCAACCGCATCGACGATGATGGCCAGCGAACCGGGACGGAACAAGGCATCGAGCGCATTGCGGGCGGCCTTCTTGCCGTCATGGACAATGGCCAGTTCCTCGTAATAACGCACCACCAGCTGCACACCATGTGACGTGGCACGGGCGGCAATCAGGAAGGGAATCGGCAGGGAAAGCGGCTCGAGGTTGATGCCCATCGCCGCCATGAAGCCAAGGCCCCAGATTGACGACAGCGCAATGCCGAGCAGCGGCAACGCCACACCGTAAAAACGTCGGAAGTAGAGAATCAGGAGGGCGGACAGCAGGAGCAGCGTCCACATCATAATCTCGACGATCTGGTTGAGATAGGTATAGACCCAGCCGGTGAGCACCGGGTTACCGGTCACATAAATCTTGTGCCCCGGCTTGGCCAGGGTCTCGCGCACCTGCTGCAGGGCGGCGAAAGTCGCCGGATAGTCGATCGAGCCCTCGTTCATCTGGGCCTTGATCAGCGCCGCCTTCATATCCGGCGAAACGAGCAGGCCGTAGATGGTCGGGTTGGCGATGACGTCGTTCTTCAACTGCTCGAGTTCGGCTACGGTACGGGTCGGCTTGAGCGGGTCGTAGTAGGACTCGGACGCGAAGCCGCCCTGGTCATCGAGGAAGACCTTGCGCGCCGTGCGGTGCGTCAGGCTGCTGACCAGGTTGTGGTTAACGCTGGGCAGATTGTCCACGCCCTGGGTCGCTTCGTGAATCAGCTTGAGGGTTTCATCGTTGAAGATGGTGCCCTTGTCGACTTCGACCGACATGACGATCATGTTGGCGCCGCCGAAGTTCTCCTTCAGACGGTTGTAGACCTTGATGTAGCCGTGATTCTGCGGCAGCAGATCGGCAAAATCCGTGAAGACGCGCAGGCTGGGTAGGGCCATGCCGAACAGGCAGGTGACGAGCAGAACCAGCGACAGCACGATCTTGGGATTACGGAAAATCCATTCCTCGCCCTGATGCAGGGCGTGGGTAATGGCGTGACGTGTTTTTGCAACCATGGTGTTGTTCTCTCCCTGGCTTATTGTTTGGCGTGCGTGCTGACCGCACGGAGCAGCCCGCCGGGGCCGCCGATCACGATGGCCGACTGGCCGGGCAGGGAAGCGCCGCCACCCAGGAAGACCGGCACCGCGTCGGTATAGGGCACGGCGCGCCAGCTGTTGCCTTCAAGCTGGGCAATGACGCCACCGGCACCGACGCCGAAGGGCTTGCCTTCATGCATGAACAGCCGATTGAGCGCGGCGCGCGTGGTATTGACCTGCTTGCTCCAGGTCTTGCCGCCATCGGTGGTGTGCAGCATCTGGCCAGCCACACCGGCCACCCAGCCTTCGCTGCGCGAAGCAAACAGGGATGCGTAGGGATAGAACTCGCCCGGCATCTTGGGACCCTTCTTCCAGGTCGCACCGCCGTCCTCGGTCATCACCGTCAGGCCGAATTCACCGAGGGCGATGCCATTTTTCTCATCCAGAAACTGGATCGTCGTGATCTGGGTGTCTTCGCCCAGATCGGTGGTCTTCCAGGTGGCGCCACGATCCGCACTGCCGGAGATCACCGAATTGACGCCCGCCACCCACCAGCCACCCTGCTTGTCGCAGGTCACCGCCAGCGGCGTACGCGGCATTTCGAGGGGAACCGACTTCCAGTTGGTGCCATCGGCATCGGCCGACCAGACCTTGTGATAGTGATCGATGGCGACAAAGCCCTGATCGCCGCAGACCGTCATGTCGACCAGCGAGGTATTGCCAAGCACCGTCCGTTTCCAGCTCTTGCCCTGATCTTCAGAGACCAGCACAGCACCACTTTGGGTGCCGGCGACAATGACCTTGCCATTGCTCGCCATCGCCTGACTGATGTCATAGCGCTGCACCGGGCGCAAACGCTCGGCGGCAATCCCAGACATGTCCGGGCCTTGCGAGCAGGCAGTAAGCGCCCCGCACGCAATGGTGGCGCCCAGCGGCAGCCACGATATTTTCTTCACCCAGTCCATCCATTCCTCCAGTTATCCGTGCCTTTTTGGGTGGCACTTTTTTCCGTCATGTTTCGTTTAAAAAGCGAATGACTCTTTGCCTTGTTCAGACTATGCAACACCCCATACAATACCGTCCAATACCAATTAACGCGAACTTGAATACCCTTTAGGTATCAGACTTTTCGCATTGAAAACCGGGCGTTAGTGCATTGAATACGGAGCAACGCGGGCACGGGAAGCCTTCCCCGCACCCCGTCAGTCAGACTTCAGCGTCCGAGTTCCTTGGCTGTCTTGCCGGCAATACCCCACTGGGCTTTCGGCACATCGTGAATCCACACGCGAACGTTTTCGATGGGTGCACCAACCGCTTCGACCAGCGCCGCGGTCACCTTCTCGATGACGGCTTTCTTCTGTTCGTCGGTCCGGCCTTCAACCATGTAAATTTGTGCGAACGGCATGGTGTCTCCTTAGATGAAACGGCAGCTGACGCCGCCCAGCGCCTGAATGCGCAGATTGACGTGATCGCCGGCCTTGACCGCCACAGCCTCGGTGACACCACCAGAGAGGATCATCGTGCCGGCCGGGATTTCCTCGCCGCGGGCGCCAAGATGATTGGCCAGCATGGCGATGGCAGCCGCCGGGTGACCGAGCACGGCAGCGCCGGCACCGATGGCAACCGGCTCACCGTTCTTCTCCATGACCACACCCAGAGTGCGCAAATCGAGACCGGCCACCGGGGTCATCTGGCCGCCGAGGACAAAACGCGACGACGAGCAGTTGTCGGCGATGACGCTCTTGAGATCGAACTTGAAGTCGCGGTAGCGCGAATCGATGATCTCGATGCCCGGCATGATGAAATCGGTAGCAGCAAGGACGGCACCAATATGGCAACCGGGGCCCTTGAGCGCCTTCTTGAGGACGAACACGATTTCCGGCTCGACCTTGGGGTGGATCAATTGATCAATCTTGATTTCGCCACCATCGGCGACGCTGAAGTAATCGACCAGGAAGCCGAAACACGGGGTCTCGACGCCCATTTGCTTCATCTTGGCATGCGAGGTCAGGCCGGCCTTGAGGCCAACGACCTTGTTGCCACGAGCCAGCTTGCGACGCAGGATTTCGGCCTGGATGGCGTAGGCGTCATCCCAGTCCATCTCGGGATGGGCATCGGTAATCTTGACGACGTCATGGGCCTGCAGTTCGGCATTTTCGAGCAGCTCGGCGAGCTGGGCGATGGTTTGTTGGTTCAGTTTCATTTCAGCAGTCCTCTTTCACGCGCCATGCTCATGGCAGTGTCTTCAATCATGTCTTCCTGCCCGCCAACCATGCCGCGACGGCCCAGTTCGACCAGGATGTCGCGGGCCGGCACGCCGTACTTGACGGAGGCCCGCTTGGCGAACAACAGGAAGGAGCCATAGACGCCGGCATAGCCGAGGGTCAGGGCATCACGGTCGATACGGATCGGGAAGTCCATCATCGGCACGACGAGGTCTTCGGCGACGTCGGTGATCTTGGCGACATCAACGCCCGTTTCGATACCCATCAGGCTGCACACGGCGATCAGCACTTCCATCGGCGTATTGCCAGCACCGGCACCCAGACCAGCGGCGGCGGCGTCAATGCGGTTGGCCCCGACTTCAATGGCGGCGATGGAGTTGGCGACACCCATGGCCAGGTTGTGGTGGCCGTGGAAGCCGAGTTCGGTTTCCGGCTTGAGCGCCGCACGCACGGCGCCGAGGCGTTCCTTGACGCCTTCCGGCAGCAGATGGCCGGCCGAATCGGTAACGTAGATACAGTTGGCGCCGTAGCCTTCCATCAGCTTGGCCTGGGTGACCAGACCTTCGGCACTGTTCATGTGGGCCATCATCAGGAAGCCGACGGTGTCCATCTCGAGCTTGCGCGCCATGGTGATGTGCTGCTCGGAGACGTCTGCCTCGGTACAGTGGGTGGCGACGCGGATGGTGTTCACACCCAGGTCACGCGCCATCTTGAGGTGATCGACCGTGCCGATGCCGGGCAGGAGCAGGGCCGAGACCTTGGCCTTCTTCATCTTGGGGATGACGGTGCCGAGGTATTCCTCATCGGTATGGGCCGGGAAGCCGTAGTTGACCGAGGAACCACCGAGGCCGTCACCGTGGGTGACTTCGATGAGCGGAATGCCGGCTTCGTCGAGGCCGGTGGCGATGCTGACCATCTGGTCCAGCGTCATGAGGTGACGCTTGGGATGCATGCCATCGCGCAGGGTCATGTCATGGACGGTAATTTTCTTGCCGCGTAGGGTCATGTTTTTCTCCTTATTCCTTAGGCGACGACGGGCTCAAGCTTGAGCGTGCCCTTGATCATTTCTTCGGCGAACATCTCGGCGGTGCGCGCACCAGCGGCAGTCATGATGTCGAGGTTGCCGGCGTAGGTCGGCAGGAAGTCGCCCAGACCCGTGACTTCCATGTAAACCGAGACACGCTTGCCATCAAAGACCGGGCCATTGACCAGGCGGTAGCCCGGCACGTACTTCTGGACTTCCTTGATCATGGCGTGGATCGATTCGGTGATCTTGGCCTGGTCGGGTTCGGTCTCGGTCAGGCAATGTACGGTGTCGCGCATGACGAGCGGCGGTTCGGCCGGGTTGATGATGATGATGGCCTTGCCCTTCTTGGCGCCCCCGACCTTCTCAACCGCACCGGCGGTGGTGCGGGTGAATTCGTCGATGTTCTTGCGGGTACCGGGACCGGCAGACTTGGAAGACACCGTGGCGACGATTTCGCCGTAGGCGACCGACTGGACGCGGGAAACCGCAGCGACCATCGGAATGGTGGCCTGGCCACCGCAGGTGACCATGTTGACGTTCATTTCACGCTTGCCAACGTGTTCGATGAGATTGACCGGCGGCACGCAGTAGGGGCCGATGGCGGCCGGCGTCAGGTCGATCATGAGGACGCCCAGGGCGTTCAGCTTGCGGCTGTTCTCGGCATGGACGTAGGCGGAAGTCGCGTCGAAGGCGATCTGCACGTTGTCGGCGAGAACGTGCGGCAGGAAGCCGTCGACACCGGTCGAACAGGTCTTCAGGCCCATCTCGGCGGCACGCTTGAGGCCTTCGGATTCCGGGTCGATACCGATCATCCAGACCGGGTCAAGGAAGGGGCTGCGCTTCAACTTGTAGAGCAGGTCGGTCCCGATATTGCCTGGGCCGATCAGGGCGCATTTGATTTTTTGGGTCATCAATATTTCCTTATTGATCGTGGTTCAGCAGATGGTGGAGACAATCCCGCCCTCGACGCGCAGCGCGGCGCCCGTCGTTGCCGCCGCTCTGGCGCTGCAGACGTAGGCGACGAGCGCGGCGACTTCGGCCGGATCGATCATGCGTTTGAGAATGGAACTCGGGCGGCCCTCGGCGAAGAAGCGGCGCTCCATTTCATCGAGGCTGATGCCGGAATCGGCAGCCAGCTTGCCAAAGAAATCAGCGACACCTTCCGAACGGGTCGGGCCGGGCAGCACGGCATTGACCGTGACACCGGTACCGGCGCAGCTCTGGGCCAGACCGCGGGAGACAGCCAGTTGGGCCGACTTGGTCATGCCGTAATGAACCATCTCGCCCGGCGTGTTGATACCGGACTCGCTGGAGATGAAAACGATGCGCCCCCAGTTGGCGACCTTCATCGCCGGCAGATAATGACGGGCCAGTCGGACACCGCTCATCACATTGACGTCAAAGAAACGTTGCCACTCGCTGTCGGCAATCGCCTCGAAAGGCACGGGGTCGAAAATCCCCAGATTGTTGACCAGGATGTCGGCCTGCGGACAGGCGGCAAACAAACTCTGGCAACCTTCAGCCGTCGCCAGATCGGCGGCGATGCCTTGCACCTCGGCTGCAGGAATGGCCGCCTTGAGGCGAGCCACAGCATCTGCCACGGCTGACACTGTACGGCCGTTGATCACGACCTGAGCACCTTCACGGGCCAGTTCGCAGGCGATGGCGAAGCCGATACCCTTGGTCGAACCGCTGACCAGGGCGCGCTTGCCGGAAATTTGCAGGTCCATGGCCGGGCGCTTAAACGAAACGCACCGAGCAGCCACCGAGGCCACCGATGGTCATGCGCAGGTTGTCGCCCTTGACGACAGGGACCATGGCGCCCATCGCACCGGACAACACGATGTCGCCAGCCTTGAGCGCAATGCCCAGCTTGCCCAGGGTGTTTGTCAACCAGACCATGGCATTGACCGGATGACCCATGGTCGCCGCACCGGCGCCGGTGACGACGATTTCGCCATTCTTCTCAAGGACCATGCCGCACAGGCCAAGGTCGATGTCATTGATATCGACGAGTTGATCGCCCAGGACGAAGACACCGCAGGAAGCGTTGTCGGCGACGGTGTCCTGGATCTTGATTTTCCAGTCGGTGATGCGCGAATCGACGATCTCGAAACAGGCCATGACACCTTCGGTTGCGGCCAGCACATCGGCAGCGGTAACGCCCGGGCCTTGCAGATCCTTCTTGAGCAGGAAGGCGATTTCACCTTCGGCTTTCGGCTGGATCAGGGTGCTCATCTCGATGGATTCGCCCTCGTTGTAAACCATGCCGTCGAGCAGGTAGCCGAAGTCCGGCTGATGCACGCCGAGCAGGTTCATGACCGGCTTGCTGGTGACGCCGATCTTCTTGCCGATGACGCGCTCACCCTTGGCCAGCCGACGCGACAGCATCTGCTGCTGGATATGATAGGCATCCTCGATGGTGATATCGAAGCCGCGCGAGGTCAGCGGGCTGACCGTCTTGCCGGCCACCAGGGCTTCGTAGAGTTCGTCGCCGAGTTGGGTGATTTGCGATTGTTCCATGATGCTTTCTCGTGTTTTTTCGGTTATCCGGCCAGAAAATTGCTGACCAGCAAGTTGAAATCGCGGTTGTGTTCAATCTGGACCCAGTGCCCGCAGCGCCCGAAGACATGCAGCTGCGAGTCCTCGATCCAGCGATTAAGCGTCAGCGAATTGGCGAGCGGGATGACCCGGTCGTCGCGGCCGTGGATGACCAGGGTCGGGTGCTTGATCGCCTTGATGTCCGCCTCGGCACTGGCCATGGCATCCACCCAGCGCTGGCGCGGGGCGGGGAACATGGCCGAGAAGGACTCCTGGAAACCGGGACGGATGCTGGCCTGATAGCGCAACTCGGCGAGTTCGTCATTCACCAGGCTGCGATCGTGGGCGAAGATGTCGAGCAGGCTGCGCATGGCCGCCAGCGACGGCTCATAACCCCACACCGCATCGAGTTCCGGCGTAATTTCAAACGGCACGCCGACGCTGCCCATCAGCACCAGCTTGCGCACGCGCTGCGGGTGGCGGATGGCCAGGGCCAGAGCGATGGCCCCGCCGAAGGAATTACCGATGAGGTCGGTCTGTTCGATACCCAGCGCATCGAGCAGGCCGACGGCGTGGTTTACCCAGCCATCGACACCGTACTCAATACCGGCCGGCCGCTCGGTGTAGCCAAAGCCAACCATGTCGGGGGCAATCGCCCGCCGGGTCTTGCCCAGTTCGGGCAGGACCAGACGCCAGTTGGCCCATGCCGTGACGCCCGGCCCGGAGCCGTGGACGAGCAGTACCGGCAGATCATTGCCAGATACGGCACCGACATCGTGATAGTTGGTATCGATACCGCCCGCCACAATGCGGCGGCCGATTTCGGGAGAAGTTGCCGACATGCTCAGCGCCTTACAGCTTGATACAGACGTTCTTGAGTTCGGTGTAGAACTCAAGTGAATGAACGCCACCTTCGCGGCCGATACCGGACTGCTTGGCACCGCCGAAGGGGGTACGCAGATCACGCAGGAACCAGCTGTTGACCCAGACCAGACCGACTTCCATCTGCGCCGCGACACGGTGGGCGCGGTTGATGTTCTGGGTGAACACCGAGGCGGCCAGACCGTAGGTCGTGTTGTTGGCGCGAGCGATGACTTCGTCTTCGCTATCGAAAGGCATGATGGTCGTGCACGGCCCGAAGATTTCTTCCCGAACAACCGTGGCGTTGTCATCCAGACCCGTCCAGATGGTCGGCTGAACCCAGGCACCATTAGCGAGATCGCCCGGCATCTGGGGAATACCGCCGCCGGTGACAACGGTGGCGCCTTCATCGACGGCCTTCTTGTAATACGACAGCACCTTGTCGCGATGTTCCTGGCTGACCAGCGGTCCCATATTGGTGGCCGGGTCGCTCGGCACACCGAGCTTGAGCTTCTCGGTGCCGACTTTCATGCGGGCGACGAATTCTTCAAAAATCGGGCGCTCGACATAGACGCGCTCGGTACCCAGGCAGACCTGGCCGCAATTGGCGAAACAGGAACGCAGAGTGGCTTCGATGGCGACATCGAGGTCGGCGTCGGCAAAGACGATGCCCGGATTCTTGCCGCCCATTTCCAGCGACACCGGACGCGAACCATGAGCCGCAGCCTTGTTAATGATTTCGCCGGTACGCGTTTCACCGGTGAAGGTGATGGCATTGACCTTCTGATTGGTGGTGAGAAATTCACCAGCCGAATTCGGGCCGAAACCATGCACGACGTTATAGACGCCCTTGGGCACGCCACAGGCATTCATCACTTCGCCGAGTAGCGTAGCGGTGGACGGCGTTTCTTCCGACGGCTTGACGACAACCGTGTTGCCGCATGCCAGGGCCGGGCCGACCTTCCAGGTCATGAGCAGGAGCGGCAGGTTCCACGGACAAACCACACCGACGACACCGACCGGGCGGCGGATCGCGTAGTTCAGCGCACCCTTGCCATCCGGCGTGGCCATTTCGAAGAATTCGGTCGGTGCATTCTTGATGACGTCGGCGAAAATCTTGAAGTTGGCAGCACCGCGCGGGATGTCGATGTGCGAGGCGAGGCTCTTCGGCTTGCCGGTATCGGCACATTCGGCTTCGAGGAACTCATCGAAGCGGCGCGTGATCTCGTCGGCCACCTTGTTGAGGATGTCGGTGCGCTCGACCACGGTCATCTTGCCCCACGGCCCCTTCAGGGCGTCGTGGGCAGCCTGGACGGCGGCATCAACTTCTGCCTTGCCGGCTTCATGGACCATGCCGATGATCGAGTTATCGAGCGGCGTGCGCTTTTCGAACTGCTTGGCAGTGGCGACGAATTCGCCGTTGATGAAATTTAGGATCTGTTTCATACCCTTGTTGTTCCCTTGTTATTTGCGCGGCTCAAGCCAGACCAATAGCCGCCAGGCCGGCCCGCGCGCATTCTTCATCTTCGGCTTCGGAGGCACCGGAAACACCGATGCCACCCAGCCAGTCACCCTTGCCCACCGGCAAACCGCCACCAAAGACAATGAGGCGGGGCTGGGCAGCAAAGCCCAGCTTCATGCCTTCATCGTGACCAATCGCCCCCATCCACGCCTTGGTCGGAAAGCCAAAGCTGGCCGAGGTGTAGGCTTTGTCGATGGCAAGATCGATGGAATGGATGAAGGCCCCGGGCATGCGCAGGAAGGCCATGAGATTGCCGCCGCGATCGACCACGGCGACATTGATCTTCCAGCCCTGAGCGGTGGCATGCGCCACCGCCGCTGCACAGGCGGCCGCAGCCGCCTCGGCTGAAATACCGGGGATCGTGGTGGCAACCTGCATCAGGTCACGACGGTCAGGAAGCGGTCGTTGAGCTTGCGGTCATGGTAGAACACCGCCGCACCGACTTCGTCCATGGTCCACTTCGTCGGCTTCTGATCGGGGTAGGCATAGTTGCCACCACAGAAGGTTTCGAAACGGTTGCCATTCGGATCGAAGGCGTAAATCGTCGTGCCACGGGTCACGCCGTGACGCGTCGGTCCGATGTCGATCGAAACGCGGTTCATCGACATCAAGTCGGCGGCGCGCAGCACTTGTTCCCAGGTTTCGAGCAGGAAGGAAACGTGGTGCAGCTTGCCCGGTTCCGGATGGCGGACGAAGGCGATGTCATGGGCTTTGGTCGAGCACGACAGCCAAATGGCGAGATCCTGGTTGTCGTCGAGCGCGATATGTTCGACCAGATAGAAGCCGAGCACGTCCTGGAAGATGGCCTGGGCCTTTTCGATATCCGGACCGTAGAGCAGGCAGTGATCGAGACGGATCGGGGCGATGCCCTTTTCGGCGGAGGCACACCAGGCTTCCGGATTGAGTTCGCCCATCTCGTTGCCAATGGCGGTCTTTTGGGCATACAGCTCGATGTCGTGGCCGGTCGGCAGGGTGAAGCGGACGCGCTCGCCGGTTTCCATCAGTTCGCCGGCCGGGATGCGCTTGGTGGCAACGCCGTAGGCGTTCAGGTCCTTCTCCAGCTTGGCCAGCGTGGCATCGCTATCGACCTTGAACGCGAAGAAGTCGATACCGGCGGTATCGGCCTGACGCAGGATCACGCTGTTGTGATCGCGCTCTTCCCAGGTCTTGAAATAAACGCGGCCCTGAGCATCACGACCGGTTTCGATCAGGCCCAACACCTTCGAATAAAACTCAACGCTTTCTTCCATGTCGAGAACCCGCATCTGAGCGTGTCCGGGACGAAGTACGCCTGTCATTGCCATTTGTCTGCTCCTTTATTTTAGGTGTGATAACTGCACAAAAATCCATGCAATCGATTTACTATAACGATATTGCAACGCAATCTCGACGTCAATACTTTTTCTCGAGATTTTTGATGAGCCCCGAAAATATCGCCCAACAGGGTAGAATTTCGGAATCTGGTCAAACCACTGAACCGAACCTCTCGCCATGACTAACAGCCCTTCCGCTGACGACAGCCGCCCGGCCGAACCAAAGACCCTCGTCGAATCGGCCTACCGTGCCTTGCGCCGCGACATCATCGAAGGGCATCTCGCTCCCGGAGAGAAACTCCGGGTCGAGCACCTCAAGGACAACTACGGGGTCGGCGCCGGCACCTTGCGGGAGGCACTTTCCCTGCTCATTTCCGACGCCCTCGTGGTCAGCCAGGGGCAGCGCGGCTTTCGCGTCGCCCCGGTGTCCCTCGAAGACTTCGAAGACATCACCCAAACCCGCGTCATGCTCGAATGCGACGCCCTGCGCCAATCGATTGCCGCCGGCGACGATGCCTGGGAGGCCAACCTGCTGGCCGCCTTCCATCGCCTGACCAAGGCCGAGGAAAAGCGCATCGGCACCGACGACCGGGAAGAATGGGAAGAGCGCAACCGCATCTTTCACGAGGTGCTGATTTCGGCCTGTCCTTCGCGCTGGCTCAAACACTTTCTCTCCATCCTCTATCAGCAGGCTGAACGCTATCGCCGCCTGTCGCTTTACCTGAAACCGATTCCCCGCGACATCCACGCCGAACATGACGCCCTGCTCCAGGCAGCGATGGCCCGCGATGCCGACAAGGCCACCGCCCTCCTCGGTGAACACATCCTGCTCACCTTCCAGTCCGTCCAGCAGATCCCGAAAGACCAACTGAACGAGAAACTGGCCGCCTGAACGGCTTACCCTTCGTTAGAAGACGCTGCCGCCGACCACAAAGAGACAGGAGGGGGCGCCCCCTCCTGTGGCCGACAGACGTTCTTGGCCATTTTTCCCAGCACCTTGAGGGTAATGTCGCTGCTTGGCCGTACCCGGCAGGCCAGGACGCGATCCGCCGCTTCATCCTCGGCGCTCACGTACTCCCGGCTCATCACCCGCTTGACGTAGGTGCCGGCAGTAATCTCGACCTTGCAGACGCCGCAGCCACCGCCGCGACAGCCGACCGGAATGCCCTTCTTGCCCAGACGCTCCATGCCGACAAGCAGAGATTCGCTCGGCGAACAGCGAAAGCTCTCGCCGGTTTCCTCGATCTGCACGGTGTAATAGATCATCGATCGCTCCCGGCCCGGTTCAGATGTTCTTGAACAAAGGGCTCTTCAATTGCTGCGAGGCATCGGCCGCGGAGAAGAACTTCTCCATGTAGATATCCCGTTCGAACAGGCGTCCCTGCATGAGCGTCGTGATGCACGCCTCGATCATGGCCGGGGGCCCGCACAGATAAGCCTTGTGGCCACGGAAGTCATTGTCGAAGTGAGCTTTGGCCGCCTCATGGACGAAGCCTCGCGCACCGTTCCAGTCAGACCCCTCCGGCTCACCCGACAAGGCCGGGACGTAACTGAAGTTGGCGTGCTTCTCGGCGAGAGCACGGAACTCGGCGTCGTAGTACAACTCGTCGCGATTGCGCTGACCGTACACCAGGGTCATCGGCTTATCGAAGCCGTCGGCCAGCATGTCCTCGATCATCGACTTCGGGCTGGAGAGCCCCGAACCACCCGCCATAAAAATCAGCGGCAGATTGGCTGACTTCTTGACGAAGAAGCGGCCATACGGCCCGGCCAGCTTGAGCTTTTCGCCCACTTCCAGCTTTTCGTGCAACCAGGTGGTGACCTGACCGCCCGGGACAATACGCACGTTAAGTTCGACGATGTCGCCACTTTGCGGCGAATTGGCCAGTGAAAACGCCCGGGATTGCCCATCCAGCGACGGTATCTCAAGATTGATGTACTGCCCGGCCTGGAAATCCATGGTCCGATCCAGTTTCAGCCAGATACCCTTGATCGTCGGTGTCAGCGATTCGATGCGCACCACTTCACCCACGTAGTCCTGCACCGGGAGATTGCGCGAATCGGGGTCTTCCTCGATCTCCGCTTCAATCACCGTATCCGACTCCAGCCGGCAGCAGCAGGCCAGGGTCTTGCCTTCTTCACGCTCGAAATCCATCAGCGCAAAGGTCGAGGCTTCGCCATGGTCGACTTCGCCGTCCACCACCTGCACCTTGCAGGTGGCGCACAGGCCGTGACAACAGGCGTGGGGCAGATAGATGCCGGCGCGCAGGGCGGCATCGAGGATGGTTTGCCCATCCTCGACTTCAATCGTCTGGCCAAGCGGTTCAATGGTCAGTTCGTAGCTCATGCCACCCTCGAATCAGAAGTTAGTGCCGTTGCCGTTCAGGCCCGGGGTTTGCAAGCGCAATGCATCCTTATGCTTGATACCCTGCTCGGCGAGTGTCTTGTTCATATCCGGCTGGAAGGGTTGGCCAGACTTGAGCCAAACGACCTTGCTGAAGTCGATATTCGCCCAGTCGGCGTGGCGACTATAAGCAAAGGTCAGCGTGTTCTCGATCAGTTCGGAAAACTTGGTACTCGGCGGCACCACAAAAGCGAGGGGTGCAGCAAACAGGAAATGGTCATCCCAACCGACGTAAAGCAGCTGGTTGCCATGGAACTTGTCCTGGGTATCCGCAGCAGGATATTGATAATCGTAGAGGGCTTTGACAGCCATGTTCGTCTCCTAAATTTTTGTACGGAGGGCGAAGCCGCCCTCCGTTGGTATTGATCGATCAGGTGTTCTGGACGGCCACGCCGCGCCAGGCAGCAAAGTTCGCCTGATCGCCGGAACCCTCGTAATCGCAGTTGTCCTTGCCGTTCTCGATGTGGCACCACTCGAGATACTTGAGTAAGGGATGGAAGCCTTCGGCCGTCGGATCGGTACCTTCCGGCCAGCAGTTGCCCATATAAACCTGATGCACCGGCAACCAGGCCTGGATGTACTTCTCCGGCTCGTCGTCAAAGATGTGCTTACAGCCATCCGAGCAGGTGTGGTACTTCTCACCCTTGTGCTCCGACTCGCGGTAGCAGATCTTGGTCGGGTCATCCGGCTCGGTAAAGAGCATCGGAATCTGACAAACCTGGCACAGCATGGGCAGGGTATTGGCGTAGAAACGCTCACCCTTGTCAGCCATTTCACGCAGCTTGTCGAAACGCGGACGGTAGTACTTGTCAAACGTGGTCGGGTATTTTGCCGACAACCAGTCCATCTCATCGGCGCTCGGCAGCCAGGTATGCAGGCCCATGGCGTGCCCGTGGGTACACAAGGTCAGCCACAGTTGGTGCGAGAGGTGCTCTTTGTCGACCGTGCATTGGGCAATGCAATCCGGCACCTTGATGCCGTACTTGGCGAGGTCGTTGAACAGCGCGCCGCCGTTCTGCTCGAAGTAGATTTCCCAGGCTTCCTTCCAGCTCATGACGCGCTTCGGCAGCATGTAATCCATCATCGTGGCGACCAGGCTCAACACACGGATGCCGCGCCAGGCCCACTTGTCGATCCACTTCTGGACGATGGGCAGGTTGTCCGGGTCCTGCTCGAGCATGAACTTGATGCACTCGAGGCCCAGCGTCATGTGACGGGCTTCGTCGGACTGGGCCGAGAAACCGAAGGTCACCGTCGCCATGTCACCGTTGTAGGCAGCGCCGGACATGAAGGGCACGAACAGCAGGTTGGTCAGGACGTATTCGAAGCTGAAGCCGATGGCGATCATCCACTCGAAGGGACCAGCGCTGAAGGCGTCGTCGAAGAAGGACTTGGGTACGGAGAGGTACCAGACGCGTTCGATCTGATGCGATGCGCCGGCATGGAAGCCTTCGTAGAACTTGTTGTAGTTCGACATCGCATGAATCTGGGTCTGGGCGTGACGCACTTCGTCGATCGACTGCATCAGGCAGGCAACGCGCGGGCCGACGCCGGGGAAATTACGGCCGGCCGCAGCGAAACCGCGGTGGGCCATATATTCGAGCGGCGAAATACCGGTCAGGAACAACTTGACGGCACTCAGGTAGCGCGCATCGGTGATGCCAAGGTGGCCGTTGTTCTGGGCAAAGGCGTCGAGCACGGCGTACAGCTTGCGCTCCTTCTCGGCCTGGTATTTCCAGTAGGCGTCCATGGTCAGGCGGAAGGGGTCTTCCCACTTGTCCCAGTCGTGCACCTTGATACCCTCGAAGGTGGCTTGCGGGAATACCTTTTCTTTCGGCTGGTAGGTCGTTTCCCAATCCAGGCCACGGGTCATGTGGGCGTATTTTTCCTTGAGGCCCAGTTTCTTCTTGCTGGCTTTCATATCCATGTCGGTTTACTCCTCAATTCTTCCAGGACAGGGTGAAGGTATCGTCGTCTTCATCCAGATGGCCGGAAATGGTGATCAGGTTGATCTGCAGTTCCTGCAGGTCGAAATCGCGGCCAATGAGCTCCTCGATCGATTCGCGCTTGATGACCAGGGTGCCTTCGGCGTTGATCTTGACCATGGCGGGCTGCTCTTCGAGGCTGGCGTGCTGATTGTCAGCAAGGATGGCTTCAACGATAGGACGCGTGTCTTCGTTGGTTTGAAAGGCGATAAAAACGGTAGACATGACAGCTCCTAGACAGCCAGGCCGAGCTTGGCGCAGCGGGCATTGAATTCGGTGACGACATCTTCGAGAACACCGACCGCCTTGTCGCCCAGGGCGCGATTGGCTAGCGGCGTCAGGGCTTCGAGCGTGGCGGCGCGGTACTGCTTCACCCAGTCGCTGAGGACAGCCTTGTTCTCCGGCGATTCGGCGGCGGCAACCTTGATCTGGGCATCAACCCACTTGGCGGTTTCGCCCGCCCATTCGCTCATGAAGCGGGTCATCATCGAGATGGCCGTGCCACCGTTGGCCGAGAATTCGCTGTCGAGGTGATCGTAGAACAGCGGGTAGGAAAGACCTTCAAGCACCAGGTTCTGGGCCACAAAAATCTCGAACCAGTCCTCAAGCACCAGCAGGTTTTCGACATGGCGACGCATCGGCTGCCACAGGGCGCCGTTCATCCAGGCATCCTTGGCCGTGTCGAGCGCTTCCGGACCGTCGAGCACGAGGCCGATGCGGGTCAGGTACTGGGCGACGCCGAGGTGATCCATGGAGTGGTACAGGCAGGCCTGGGTGATCACGGTACCGTAGCCGTAGGCGGACATGTAGGCGTTGCCCATGTTGCCACCCCATTCGGCATGGCGCATCGGCACCAGAATGTCGAGGGCGATCTGCTTCTGCTCGGCCGGAATCAGCTCGGCCAGGCCGCGATCCTCAACCATCTCGAAGATTGATTCAGCGGCATCCTGCTGCCGGGCGCGGGCGATGGTGTAGGAACCGTAGTAGTACTGGCGCGGATCCTTCAGCAAATACCAGTCCTTCATCTGGACCTTGGTGCGCTTCTTGTCGAACAGAACCTTGTCTGCGTCCCATGCCGGACGATAGTGGAAGATGCTTTCCTGCTGGATGTTGTAGCTGCCTTCCTGATAGCGGCTGGCCGGCTTGTCACCGAAGCGCTCCACCAGGTGGTCGAAGGTATTGCGCAGTGGCTTGATCGCCACCGTACGCAGATCGATCTGCATGTAATGTCTCCTCTTATTGTTCCCGTTACCGGGATGTTCAAACAGCGTCTGAAATATCCCGCCGCGAAATAGCGTTCAGGCGCGACGCCCAGTCACCCGAATCGGGCTCCATGGGATCAAGAACGATGACTTCGTTGGTCAGGCAAAACTCGTGGAAAGCCGCTTCGGGAAGCATCAGTTCGACAGCCAGCTCCGGATCACCAATCGCGAACTCGAACTCGATGAAGCCATCCGAGCGCTGACGGCATACACGGACGTAGCGCCTGATGGCGCCGAGGTTCGTGGCTGACCGATTTGTTTCCTGTTGAACCATGCTGAGCTCCTCCTGATAACGACCCCGCAGGTACGGCGTCGAGGAGAACCCTTAATCAAGTAACGTGCCAGAACATCAAGTCACTGTTTAAATTGAATTTAATCCAAAACAAGGAATCCACGATCAGGCAATAACTTATGATTTGATTAATCGGTTACCCATTAGTTAATCAATTCATCAATTCACAACCAGGGCACTTTTGAACGCAGACCCAATGTTGCCGGCGGGATCAAGGCCACCACAAAATCCGCCCAACGAATATAAAATCTCGATATTTTTCGGCCGATCTAAACCTTTTAGCAATCCGCTCAGCCACCAGCGGCAGTAGAATCGTTGCCTGCACATCCCGGTAATGCGCAACATCCGGGCAGAAGACAAAGAGACAACATGACGACTATTCAGTACCCAGCCTCGAATGACTTGCGTGAGCTGGTTCGCTTTTCCGAAAAAGACGGGACGATCTGGCTTGCCGACAACCGCATGGTGTTGATGCACACCTCGGCCCTCGGCGCCCTGCGCAAGGAGCTGATTGGTTCTGTCGGCAAGGAACACACCCGTCGCGTCCTGACCCGCATGGGCTATGCATCCGGCGTCCGCGACGCCGAACTGGCCAAGCGCATTCGTGGCAGCAAGTCGATGATGGACGCGTTTTTTACCGGCCCCCAACTACACATGCTTGAAGGCATCGTTCGCGTCAGCCCGGTAAACCTTGAAATCGACTTCAATACCGGCAAATTCTCCGGCGAATTTCTCTGGGAAAACTCCTGGGAGCAGGAAGTCCACATGCGCGAGTTTGGTCAGTCGGATGACCCCGTCTGCTGGACCCAGATCGGCTATGCCTCGGGCTATACCTCGGCCTTCATGGGCCGTTTCATTCTCTTCAAGGAGGTGGAGTGCGTCGCCTGCGGCCACAATAGCTGTCGCATCTTCGGCAAGCCGCTCGAAGAGTGGGAGGATGCCGCCGAGCACGCCAGTTATTTCGAATCCGATTCGATGCTCACCCACCTGCTGGAGCTGCGCAATCAGGTCGATTACCTGCGCACGACCATCTCGCAGCAAACAGCGTCGCCGAGTCTGGTCGGCAACTCGACCGGCTTCCGCCATGCCTACGATCTCGTCCAGCGCGCTGCAGGCACGCATGTTTCGGTACTGCTTCTCGGTGAAACCGGCGTCGGCAAGGAGCGTTTCGCGCGCACCCTGCATCAATTGAGCCAGCGCAAGCAGGGGCCTTTCGTCGCCATCAACTGCGCGGCGCTGCCCAACGACCTCATCGAATCCGAACTGTTTGGCGTTGAAAAAGGTGCCTTCACCGGCGCCCAGACTTCGCGCATTGGCAAGTTCGAAAGGGCCGACGGCGGTACCATTTTCCTCGATGAAATTGGCGAACTGCCACTTGCCGCGCAAGCCAAGCTCCTGCGCGTCCTGCAGGAAGGCGAGATCGAGCGACTGGGCGACGACCACGTGCGCAAGATCAATGTGCGAATCGTGGCGGCAACCAACGTCGATCTGCAGAGTGCCGTAAAGGAAGGCCGCTTCCGCTCCGACCTCTACTACCGTCTGAACGTCTATCCGATCCAGATCCCGGCGCTGCGCGAACGGGTTGCCGACATCCCCCTGCTCGTTAATTCGATGCTCGCCCGCTTCTGTACGCTCTACGAAAAGAAACTGCTTGGCGTCAGCGACAAGACGCTGCAGGCGATCAAGCGCTACCAGTGGCCGGGCAATATCCGGGAGCTCGAAAACATGATCGAGCGCGGCGTCATCCTCGCCCCGCAAGGCGGCTGGATTGACCTCGAGCACCTGTTCACACACGTCGGCGAGTCCGCCAACTGGGAATGCCAGATTTCACCGACCGGCAACCTTGAAAACAAGCCCGAGCCCTGCCGCACAGCCGCCCTGCTCGAAACCATCCTGGGCAGCGGCATTCCTTTAGAGGACCTGGAAGCCCGCCTGCTGGACGAAGCCGTCCGCCGTGCCGATGGCAATCTGGCCAGCGCCGCCCGCATTCTCGGCATTACCCGCCCTCAGTTGCAATACCGGCTGAAGCGCAACACACCATGACTGAAACCGTACTTCGCGTTGTCCGGCGCAAGGCCAAGCCGGGCTGCGAAGAAGCCTACGAGGCGCTGATCCGCGCCATGTTCGCCGACGCCAGCCAGTTTCCCGGCTACCTGTCGGCACAACTGGTGCCGCCCGAAGCACCCGGCGACGAATACCAGATACTTCAACGCTTTGCGACAGAAGATGATCTGGCCCGCTGGAATGCGTCATCACAGCGCACCCTCTGGCAAGAAAGATTGCGCGCCGTCGCCGAAGGCGATCCCGAGTACCGCCTGCTCACCGGCCTTGATGCCTGGTTTGCCCCCACCGTCATTCCAGCCAACAGCCCACCCCCCAAGTGGAAAATGACCGTAGTCAGCTGGCTCGGCATCTTCCCGACAGTCTCGCTACTGCTCTGGCTGATCACTCCCCTCCTCGCCAGCTGGCCCTTCCTGATACGGACTGCCGTCTTTACGGCACTGGTCGCCTTGGCGATGTCGTACCTCGTGATGCCCAGGCTGTCGCGCTGGATGTCGTGGTGGCTCATTAAAAAGTAGCGCCGCGGCAAGCCCAAGGCCCCCTCGCCTTGGACGACAAAAATGGGCAATTTCTCTTCTGGCAGTTCACCTGACGCCCATATTTTGGCGAATGGTCCGCACCCAGCGCACCCGCAATATTTATCGATTTTTTCCTACAATCTCGACATTTAAGTTGACGTCCGGACTGATTATTTGATCAACTTGCGCCCCATGAATTCACCATTTGGCAATTGATTTAACATTCAAAAATCGTCGCCAACATGAATTCATACCAATAATCAATGGGTTGAATCATTGGCACATTCCTTGTTAATGAATTTCCCGGATCAAGCTGTTCCAGCTTGGTGATCGGTGCAGGCCATTTCACCTGCGAGCAAAGAGCGACAAATAAAAACGGAGACACGCGGGCATGGCTGCAGACAACGAAAAGAAAGTTTTCACCCCCTTCACCCAGGAAGAAGGCGACATCCACCTGGGCGGTATTGACGCCCTGGTCCGCCTGACGCTCGACCAAGTGCGCACCGATGCCCGGCGCGGCCTGAAGACTGGGATGTTCGTCTCGGGTTATCGCGGTTCACCGGTCGGCATGCTCGACAACGCCCTGCTCAAGCAGCAGAAGACGCTCCTCGCCAACAACATTCACTTCGTTGACGGCCTCAACGAAGACCTCGCCGCGACGGCGGTGTGGGGTACCCAGATGCTGCACACGGTTGGCCAGCAGAAATTCGATGGGGTCACCGGCCTGTGGTTCGGCAAGGCACCGGGCGTGGACCGCTCGGGCGATGCCCTGAAACACGCCAACTACACCGGCATCGGCAAGAACGGCGGCGTGCTCGCCATTGCCGGCGATGACCCGAGCTGCAAGAGTTCGTCGCTGTGCTCGCAATCCGAGCCGATGCTCTACCACGTCGGGATTCCCTCGCTCTACCCGGCCAACGTCCAGGAAATCCTCGACTACGGTCTGCACGGCTACAACATGTCCCGTATGGCCGGTGTCTGGGTCGGCATGAAAATCGTCACCAATGTGGCTGATGGCACCGGCACCGCCAACATCTCGCCGGATCGCCTGAACTTCATCACCCCGGACCTGACGTTCGACGGCAAGCCCTTCACACCGAACATGAACCTCGGCATGAACGTGCGCGTCGAGGCGCTCGAGATGGAACAGTCGCTGTACACCCGTCGCCATGAAGTGGCGAAGCGTTACGCCCGCGCCAACAATCTCAATAACGTCGTCTTCCCCAACCCGGATGCGTGGATCGGCATCATCACCGCCGGCAAGACCTATAACGACCTCAACCAGGCCTTCCTGGAGATGGGCCTCGACGATCAGGCGCTGCGTCACTACGGTATCCGCGTCCTCAAGATGGGCATGCTCTTCCCGATGGAACCGACCATCATCCGTGAGTTCGCCCAGGGCCTTGAGGAAATCTTCGTCATCGAAGAGAAGCGTCCCTTCCTCGAAATGTTCGCCAAGCAGGTGCTCTACGGCATGGCCAACGCACCGCGCATCGTCGGCAAGTTTGATGAGGAAGAGAAGGAGTTGCTGCCGCACTACGGCGAGTTCGAATCCGACATCATAGTCCGCGCCCTGTTGAAGCGCCTGTCGCGCAAGACGCGCATCGAGTCGGCCGAGAACTGGGTCAAGCGCCTCGACGAAATCCACGCCCGCAACAAACTGCCAACGACCAACCGCACCGCCTGGTATTGCTCCGGCTGCCCGCACAACAGTTCCACCGTTGCCCCGGAAGGCAGCCTCGTCTCCGCCGGTATCGGCTGCCATACCATGGCCATGTGGATGGGCCGCAATGTCGTCATGGGCACCCACATGGGGGCCGAAGGCACGCAGTGGATCGGCATGGCACCGTTCACCGAAGCGCAGCACATCTTCCAGAACATGGGCGATGGCACCTACGCCCACTCCGGCAGCCTGGCCATTCGCTACGCCGCCTCGACCGGCGTCAACATCACCTTCAAGCTGCTGCGCAATGACCACACCTCGATGACCGGCGGTCAGGCCATCCAGGGCGAAGTGCCGGTGGTCAACATGATCAACGACCTGCTCGCCAATGGCGTCAAGAAGGTCATCGTCACTACCGACGAACCCGAGAAGTTCGCCGGCATCACCCTGCCGGGCGGCACCGAGGCCTGGCACCGTGACCACCTCGACGAAGCCCAGAAGGTGCTCGCCGCCACCCCCGGCTGTACCGTGCTCCTGCACGATCAGGAGTGTGCCGCCGAACTGCGCCGCGCCCGGAGTCGCGGCAAGGCCGAGGAGCCGGTGGAAGTCACCGTCATCAACGAGCGCGTCTGCGAAGGCTGCGGCGACTGTGGCGAGAAATCGAACTGCATGAGCGTCGAGCCGGTCCAGACGGAATTCGGCCGCAAGACGCGCATTCACCAGTCCTCGTGCAACAAGGACTTCAGTTGTGTGAAGGGCTTCTGCCCGTCCTTCCTGACCATTACCCCGAACCCGGCCCCGGCCAGTGCCGGCAAGAAAGTGAAGAAGGGCCGCATCCCGCTCCTTGATCGCGAATTGCCGACGCCGGTGAACAAGGTCGATGACAGCATCGGTTTCAGCATCCACGTCATGGGTATCGGCGGTACCGGTTCGGTCACCGTCGTCGCCACGCTGGCCAATGCGGCACGCCTTGAAGGCAAGCACGTCATTGGTCTGGACCAGACCGGTCTGGCCCAGAAGGGCGGGGCAGTCATTTCCGACATCAAGATTTCGCACGCACCGTTCAAGGGCTCTAACAAGATTTCTGATGGCCGTTCCGACCTCTATCTCGGTTTCGACATTCTCAACGCCACCGATCCGAAGAACCTCGACAAGTGCGGCAATGAGCGCACCATCGCGGTCGTCTCAACCACCCAGACGCCGACCGGCCAGATGGTGTCGAACCGCCATGTCAGCTTCCCCGCCGTCAATGGTCTGGTCGCCGGCATCAATCGGGTCAGTCGGGCCGAACACAACATCTTCCTCGATGGTCAGGCGATGGCCGAAGGTCTCTTTGGCGATGCCATGGCAACCAACAACTTCATGGTCGGCGTGGCCTTCCAGGCCGGCACCATTCCGCTCAAGGCCGGTTCGATCGAACATGCCATCAAGAACTCTGGCGTAGCGGTCGACATGAGCCTGGCGGCTTTCCGCTGGGGACGCATGGCCGTGATTGATCGCGCTTTTGTCGAAGCCGAGATTGCCAAATACAAGGTCGGTGGGGATATCGCGCTCCAGCCTGCACGGAAGCTCTCGCCAATAGCCCAGGCCATCGTCGATAGCATCGGTACGCAGGGCGAGGTTAAGCGTCTGGCTGAAATCCGCGTCCCCGAACTGATCGCTTTCCAGGACGATGCCTATGCCCGCCGCTACGCCGACGTGGTCAAACGTGTCGTCAGCGCCGAGCAGCGTGCCGTACCGGGTCAGAGCGCCCTATCCGAAGCGGCTGCCCGCTATCTATACAAGCTGATGGCCTACAAGGACGAGTACGAAGTCGCCCGCCTGCACACTGACCCGGCCTTGCTGGCCGAACTCGACGTGCAGTTCCCGCAGGGCTATTCGGTCAAGTACAACCTCGCCCCGCCGCTCCTGGCCAAGACCGATCCGGCCACCGGCCTGCCGCAGAAGCAGCAGTACGGCGCATGGATGGGCAAGGCCTTCGAACGCGTTGCCAAGCTCAAGGGTCTGCGCGGCGGTGGTCTGGACATCTTCGGCAAGAGTGAAGAGCGGTATCGCGAACGGCAGCTGATCGAGGACTACATCGCCCAACTCGACGACATCATCGGCAAGCTCAATCCGGCCAACCATGCCGCCGCCGTCGCCCTGGCCAGCGTACCGGACGAGATTCGTGGCTATGGGCATGTCAAGGAAAAAAGTCTGGCGGCGGCGATAGCCCTCGGCGCAGAGCGCCGGCAGGCTTTCATGACAGCTTCGTCCACCTCCGGGGCACAGATAGCCTGATTGATCGCCCCCTGACCAAAGGGAGCAAGCCAGCGACGAGAATTCGCCGGTTTGCGACTTTGGTTGGGGAGCGCACCAAGCCTCCAGAAACTTTTTCCTTCTATTAGCACTCATAGGCAGCGAGTGCTAATATATCTATGTAAATGAAGGAGAACATTACGCTATGACCCACGCACTGGCGCTTCCCGTCCCGTCAGCCATTGGTAACATCGACGCCTATATTCAGGTGGCGAACCGTTATCCGATGCTGTCCGAGGCTGAGGAGATCAGGCTGGCCGAGCGTTTCCACGACGAAGGCGACGTGGAGGCAGCGCGGCAGCTTGTTCTTTCGCACCTTCGCCTCGTCATCTCGATTGCCCGCGGCTACCTTGGTTACGGCCTGCCGCACGCCGACCTGATCCAGGAAGGCAATATCGGCCTGATGAAGGCAGTCAAACGTTTCGACCCGACGCGCGGCGTCCGGCTGGTGTCGTTTGCCATGCACTGGATCAAGGCCGAGATTCACGAATACATCCTGAAAAACTGGCGTCTGGTCAAAGTGGCGACGACCAAGGCCCAGCGCAAGCTGTTCTTCAACCTGCGCAGCCTGAAGAGCGATTACGAAGCCACCGATACGCTGTCCGGCACCCAAGCCGCCGAGGTCGCCGCACGCCTGGGCGTCAAGCAGGATGAAGTGGTCGAGATGGAAACCCGTCTGTCTGGCCGCGACATTGCCCTTGAGGGCAACCCGGACGATGGCGACGAAGCCTTTGCACCGATCGATTACCTCGCCGACTCGCGCTACGAACCGACCCGCGTCCTCGAAAACAAGGCGGTCGCCCGCCTGCACGAGGAAGGCCTGCACGAAGCGCTGGACACCCTCGACCCGCGCAGCCGTCGCATTATCGAGGCACGCTGGCTGCCGGATGGCGAAGCGGCAACGCTGCACGACCTGGCCGCCGAGTTCGACGTTTCAGCCGAGCGGATTCGCCAGATCGAGGTCAAGGCCTTGCAGAAGATGCGCGGTGCGTTGACGCCTGCCTGAACGATATTTAGTCAAAGCAAAGGGAGCCGTCGGCTCCCTTTTTCATGTCCACGCTGCATCAAGCCCGATTATTGAAGCGCGTACTGAAGGTAAATACATCCTTCGAGCAGACATCGACACAGCGCCCGCAGTTGGTGCAGTTCGGCGACAGAATAACCGGCCCGATGCCCTTGCACTCTCCCTTGAGCGCGGGCCGGATAACCTGAGGTTCGGGACAGACTTCAAAACAGTCCATGCAGTCATTGCAGGCCGCCCTGGCCGGCGCCGAGACGCGCAGCAGGCTCCACCGTCCAAGCAGGCTGTAGAAGGCACCGACCGGACAGAGACGGCCACACCAGCCGCGACTGATCACGAACAGGTCGAACAGGAAAACAGCCAGGACCACGGTCCATGCGGCCCCCATGCCGAAAATAATGCCGCGATGCAGCATCGAAACCGGATTGATCAACTCCCATAACACCACCCCGGTCAGTGCCGAGCCGACGATGGTCATGGCCAGTATCCAGTAGCGCGTCGTACGGCCAAGCTGGGCGCTACCCTTGATACCAAGGCGGGCACGCAACCAGCCAGCCGCATCGGTAACGACGTTGAGCGGACAGACCCAGCTACAATAGACCCGCCCGCCGACCAGAAAATAGAACGCCAGCACGATACCCAACCCGATCAAACCGAGCGTCACCGGAAAATGTCCGGTGGCCATCGATTGCAGGGCCACGTAAGGGTCAGTCAGCGGCAGGAAGCCCAGGGTGTAGCTGTAGGCCAGATTGCCCTTGACCACCCACTGGCCGAACCATGGGCCGGCGAGAAACAGGGCCAGTATGGAGAACTGCGACAGACGGCGCAGGATCAACCAGCGATGCGCACCAAACCAGCCTTTTTCAGCCACCGCCTCAGCCCCGGCACGTTTGATTTTGGCGTCGTTCATGGCTTGCCCCCGAGGCCTGGTGGCAAGCTCGGGATGGCCCCCGCCTCGCTGCCCGGCAGGCCGCGCGCCGTGGCCGTATGGCCGCTGGCCGGATCATAGTGACCGGGCAGAACGGTGCCTTCGGGTAGGCGATCAGGTAGATCGATCATCTTCGATTCGTCGATCAGCGAATGGCCGGCCTTGGCTTTTTCATCCCAGCCCACCCGGTAGTGCTGGCCAAGCACCCCCTTGGCCAGCTTGGCTGGCAGGACGCGAATTGCGGCTTCTTCCAGGACACAGGATTTCTCGCACTTGCCGCAGCCGGTACAGTGTTCGGAATGCACCGTCGGCAGGAACATGGCGTGGCGCCCGGTGCGCTGATTAGGCACCATATCGAGGGTAATGGCCTTGTCGATCACCGGACAGACGCGATAACAGACATCGCAACGCAGGCCAAGAAAGTTGAGACAGGTTTCGTGATCGATCAGCACGGCAAGGCCCATCCTGGCCTTGTTGATGTCGGTCAGCGAGTGATCAAGGGCATTGGTCGGGCAAGCCTTGATGCAGGGAATGTCCTCGCACATCTCGCACGGAATGTTGCGCGCCGTGAAGTAGGGCGTTCCGGTCGCCACCGGCGCCTCCGGCCTGGCCAGTTCAAGGGTTTCATAGGGACAGTCGCGGACACACATGCCACAGCGAATGCAGGCCCCGAGAAAGTCATCCTCCGGACCGGCGCCGGGTGGGCGCAGGGCCAGTGCCGGCAAGGCCTTCGCCTGTTTGGCGTAAAGCCCGAGGCCAAGGCCGAGCAGGCCCACCCCACATACCATCTTGGCCGAATCGAACATGAATTGGCGGCGAGCTGCACCACGCTTGGCTGGGTTTTGTTTAATCGTTTTCACTGGCATTCCATTCTGCCGTCGCTGATGCGCCCCGCAAGCCATCAACTGTCGGCCCCACCAATCTACGCCTGTGGATTCGTCACGCTTTAGCGCAGATCAATTTGAAACGATGCCGCCGAGCCATTTGCCCGACTGTTGACCACCGTCAAAGGCCGGGCACGATGCGCCGGACGTTGTTCGCCGTGGCGGCGATGACCTCGGCCCGAGTAAGCCCACGCAGGTCAGCCAGGACATCTGCCATACGCGGCAATTCGGCCGGACTATTGCGGCCACCATTGAGCCAGGCCGGCGGGATGTCCGGTGCGTCGGTTTCAAGGACGATGGAGTCGAGCGGCAGCGTTCGCGCCAGTTCGCGGATACGGGTCGATCCATTGAAGGTCATCGCCCCGCCAAAACCGAGGGCAAAGCCGAGCTTGATGAATTCATCAGCCTGCTGCCGGCTGCCATTGAAGGCGTGGGCGATGCCGCCGCACACCCCCACCCGGCGCAGTTGCTTGAGAACGGGATCAACGGCCCGCCGGACATGGAGCAGCACGGGCAGGTCGAAGTCACGGGCCAGCTTGAGCTGCTCGACAAAGAAATGTTCCTGAAGCACCGGATCAATCTCGCTGACGAAGTGATCAAGGCCGATTTCGCCAATCGCCACAGGCTTTTCCTGCACCAGCCAGGCACGCAGAACGGCAAGATCGCCCGCTTCGGCCTGCATCACGTATAGCGGGTGGATGCCATAGGCGGCAAGGCAACCGGGATAACGTGCCACGATCTCCCTGGTCTTGGCAAAACCGTTCACAGCCACCGCCGGGACAAGGATTTTACCGACACCAGCTGCTACCGCCCGGGCATGCACCGCATCACGATCGGCATCGAACTCGGCCGCATCGAGATGACAGTGGGTATCAATCAACATGTGAGAAAAGGAAAATCCGGTTCGGGCCTGGACCCGCTGATCATGTCGGCCAAAGCTGCTGCCGAGCCGCAGGCCATCGTCCAGCCCAGCGTACCGTGGCCGGTGTTGAGCCATAGATTGGAATAGCCTGTCTGACCAATGATCGGCACGTTGGACGGGGTCGCCGGGCGCAGGCCGCACCAGAACTCCGGCTCGCCGACTGTTTTCAGCTCGGGAAAAAGCTGGCGGGTGCGCGTGATCAGCGCCTGACAGCGGACCGGGTTGAGGTCAAGGTTATAGCCATTGAATTCGGCTGTCCCGGCGACGCGCAAACGGTTACCAAGGCGTGAGTACACCAGCCGGCATTCGTCATCGGTCAGGCTGACCGTCGGTGCGACGCTGTCCTCGGACAGCGTCAGCGTCGCCGAATAACCCTTGGCCGGATAGACCGGCAGGGTGATCCCGAGTGGTTTGATGAGCTGCGGCGAATAGCTGCCCAGAGCCACAACATAGGCATCCGCCGTCACCGTTTCGAGCTGCCCGTCTGCTCCACGGATGCGGACGCCGCTGATTTGTCCGCCAGCCCGCACAAGATGGTCGATATGCGTTTCATAACGAAATCCGACCCCGGCAGCCGATGCATGCTCGGCCAGTTGGCAGGTAAATTTGTGGGCATCGCCCGATTCATCCGACGGCGTGTAGTCGCCACCGACGAGCAAACCTTTCGCCCCGGCCAGCGATGGCTCGAGCGCCAGGCATTTGGCGGCGTCGACGGTCACCCGATCCAGCCCGAATTCGCGCATCAGCTTTGCCGCCTCGATGGCCGACGCAAACTCTTTGGGGTCGGTGTAGATATGCAGGATGCCACGCTCAAGATGATCGTAGTGCAGGGCCAGCTCACGCCGCAGGCGCTGCAGACAGCCACGGCTATAGAGGGCCATACCGACAATTGCCGCCATGTTGCGGCGAGTCCGCGCCGGCCGGCATTCACCGAGAAAACGCAACCCCCATGCCAGTTGTGCGGGATCGGCCCGCCAGCGCCAGAGTAGCGGAGCATCTTCGCGCCCCAGCCATTTGAGCAGGCGGCTCAGGGCATGCGGATTGGCCCACGGCTCGGCATGTGAGACGGAAATCTGGCCGCCATTAGCAAAACTGGTTTCGTTGCCGGCAACGGGCTGGCGCTCGATAACCGTCACCTGGTGCCCGGCCCGGGCGAGATACCACGCACTTGTCGTGCCGACGACACCGGCACCCAGCACGAGTACTTTCAAGTCTCGCCTCCCCTTTCACGGGTAATGCGGGTGACTTCGGGAATGTGGCGCATGCCGCGCATGACCGAGGCCAGATGCGTGCGGTGGGCGACCTGGATGGTGAATCGCAAGGAGGTAAACAGCCGCTCTGGATCGGAATCCATCGCCACGTGCTCAATATTCGACCCGGCTTCGGCAATGGCCGAGGCCACCTGCGCCAGCACCCCACGCGAGTTCTTGACCTCAACCTTGATGCGGATCTCGAACAGCTTGCCTTCTTCCGGCTCCCATTCGACGTCGATCCATTTTTGCGGCTCAGCCGAACGCGACTTGCGGATGGTCGGGCAGTCATGGGTGTGGATAATCAGGCCACTGCCCTTGCGGATCGATCCAATGATCGGATCACCGGGAATCGGCTGGCAACAGCGCGCCAGCTGGATGGCCATGCCTTCGGTGCCGTGGATGGCCAGCGTCATGCCGCTGGGCGAATCATGCGACATGTCTTCACGGGCTAGCAGGCGACGGGCGACGACGGATGGAAGACGCTTGCCAAGACCGATTTCGGTATAGACCTCTTCGATGTTCTTCTGGCCGCCGGCCTTGACCATCTGGTCCCAGGCCGTGGTCGGAATCGAAATCGGCACGACGCCAAGCGAGAGCAGTTCCTGCCGCAGGAGGCGCTCGCCAAGACGGGCCGACTCCTCGTTCTGCATGGTGCGGAGGAAATGACGAATCTTGCTGCGCGCCCGCCCGGTCTTGACGTAGGTCAGCCACACCGGATTGGGGCTGGTCTGCGGCGAGGTGATGATCTCGACCAGATCGCCATTACGCAGATCAGTACGCAGCGGCGAAAGCTCATGATTGACCCGCGCCGCCGAACAGTGATGACCGACATCGGTGTGCACCGCATAGGCAAAATCGACCACCGTCGCGCCGCGCGGCATGGCCATGATCTTGCCCTTGGGCGTGAACACATAGACCTCGTCGGGGAAGAGATCGATCTTGACGTTCTCGAAGAACTCGGCCGAGTCGCTGGTCTGCATTTCGAGCAGCGACTGCAGCCACTTGTGCGTCTTGATCTGCAGATCGGCGCTGCTCTCGTCCATGTCCTTGTACAGCCAATGGGCGGCCACACCTTCCTGCGCGACGTTGTGCATTTCACGGGTGCGGATCTGCACTTCAACCGGCGTGCCGTAGGGACCGATCAGGGTCGTGTGTAGCGACTGGTAGCCATTGGCCTTGGGAATCGCGATGTAGTCCTTGAACTTGCCCGGCACCGGCTTGAACAGGCCGTGCAGAGCCCCGAGCGCCAGATAGCAGGTGGGGACATTGTCTACAACGACGCGAAAACCGTAGATATCGAGCACCTGCGAAAACGACAGGTGCTTTTCCTTCATCTTCCGGAAGATCGAATACAGGCTCTTCTCGCGTCCGAAAACCTGAGCCTTGAGGCCGGCATGCGCCAACTTGTCGTTGATGCCATCGAGAATCCGCGTCAGCAGTTCCTTGCGGTTACCGTGCGCCATGCTCAGCGCCTTGGTCAGCACGGCGGCGCGATGCGGGTGAATGAGCCGGAAGGAGGTGTCCTGCAGTTCGCGATAGAGCTTGTTGAGCCCCAGCCGCAAAGCAATGGGGGCGTAAATTTCGAGCGTTTCGCGGGCAATGCGGGCACGCTTGTCGGCGCGCATGGCCGACATCGTGGCCAGATTGTGCTGGCGATCAGCCAGCTTGATCAACACGACGCGCAAGTCGCGCGCCATGGCCATCAACATCTTGCGGAAATTCTCGGCCTGCGCCTCCTGGTAGGAAGCGAACTCCATCTTGTCGAGCTTGGACAGGCCATCGACCAGTTCGGCGACTTCCTTGCCGAATTTTTCGGCCAGTTCGTGCTTGGTCGTGCCGGTGTCTTCCAGCACATCGTGGAGCAAGGCAGCGGCAATCGCATCGCCATCCATCCGCCACTCGACGACGGCGCCGGCGACGGCCAGCGGATGCGTGATGTAGGCCTCCCCCGACATGCGCCGCTGATTAGCGTGCGCCTTGGCTGCGTAGGCATACGCAGCCTTGATTTTTTCTAGATCAGCGGGGGATAGATAATCGAGACTATCGAGGAAAACCCGGTATGCGGGTTCCTCATCAGCAGGCGGCAGAGGCGACGGCGCAGAATCCATCAGTCTTCACCGCCTCTGCTTTCAGGACTGGCCGCGGTTGAGCACTTCCAGACCGATCTTGCCGGCACTCATTTCCTTCAGTGCAACAACCGTCGGCTTGTGCTTTTCACCGTCGACCAGCGGCGTCGCACCATTGGCCAGCTGACGGGCGCGGTGGGCGGCAGCCAGGGTCATCATGAAGCGATTGGGAATCTTTTTCAGACAGTCATCAACGGTAACGCGAGCCATGGGGGAACCTCAAAAATCAGATCATTCTTTGAAACAGGGCGGCGTGACGCGCACGCTGAGCCCCAAAGCTCAAACGGGATGCCCGTACAACCGCACGAAGGTCATCCAGAGCCTGAGCCAACTGGTCGTTAATAATAACATAGTCGAATTCCCCGACATGGCGCATTTCGGCCTGAGCCGCGGCCAGACGGCGGGAAATGACGTCGGCGCTATCGGTGCCGCGACCGGTCAGACGACGCGTCAGCTCCTCCATCGACGGCGGCAGGATGAACACCCCGATAGCTTGCGGAAACAGGGCGCGAACCTGCTGCGCCCCCTGCCAGTCGATCTCGAGCAGGACATCGCGATCGACTGCCAGTTGGTCGGCGATCCATTTTTTCGAGGTGCCGTAGAAATTACCGTGCACCTCGGCCCACTCAAGAAACTCCTGACGGCCGATCATGGCCTGAAATTCGGTGGCATCGACAAAATGATATTCGCGCCCGTTCTCCTCGCCGGGACGCGGTGCCCGGGTGGTATAGGAGATCGAAAGCTGAACCCCGGGCTCCTGTTCGAGCAGGAGCCGCACCAAGGTCGTCTTGCCAGCCCCGGAGGGTGCCGCCACTACGTAAAGATTTCCGGCCATGATCCTTATTCCAGATTCTGAATTTGCTCGCGCATCTGTTCGATGAGCAGCTTGAGTTCCATCGAGGCTTGCGACACCTCGGTGATCGCTGATTTCGAGCCAAGCGTATTGGCTTCGCGGTTGAGTTCCTGCATCAGAAAATCGAGGCGCTTGCCGCAGGCCCCACCGTGCTTCAGTACCCGCTCGACTTCATCGAGATGGGTGGTCAGGCGGGACAGTTCTTCGGCCACATCGATGCGCGTCGCAAACACGGCAACCTCCTGGAGGACGCGATCCTCGCTGGCGCCGCCGAGTGCTTCGGTCAGGCGCTGACGCAGCTTGTCGGTGTAGATGGCCTGCGCCTCGGGAATGCGCGGGGCGACGCGACGGACGATGTCGCGCATGGCATTGACCCGGTCAATGATTGTTTCGGCCAGCTTGTCACCTTCGCGGCCACGGGTCGCCGTAAAGTCGCCAAGCACCTCACGGGCCAATGCCATGACCTCCGGGCCAAGGGCGGCAAAATCGACGTTCTGCTCGCCAAACATGCCGGGCCAGCGCAGGGTTTCATTGACCGACAGCGGTGCTGCCTCGGGCATTTCACTGCGCACTCGGGCGCTCAGTCCCTTAAGCGTGGCCAGCAACTCGCTGTTGATTTTCAGCTGTTCGGCCTTGGCCGCCGCCGCATTGAAGGAGAGACGGCACTCGACCTTGCCACGCGTGATCTTCGTCGCGAGCAATTCGCGCAGCGGAATCTCAAGGGAGCGCAGGTCTTCTGCGACCCGGAAATGAAAATCGAGGTAGCGCGAGTTGACGCTTTTTAACTCAATTTGCAAGCTTCCTTGTTCAAAATCTCGCGTTTTAACGGCATAACCAGTCATACTACAAATCATTATCGGGAGCCTCCTGCTTTACAGTCCGGACAACACGCCCGAAAATGCCTGAAATTGCATATTAACCGCGAGATCCATGGCGCAACAAGCCAATCAGCCACTACCCAACGGCTTTACGCTGGAGGAGTACACAATCGACCGCCAGCTCTCGCTCGGCGGCTTTTCCATTGTCTATCTGGCGACCGACCATGCCGGCGAACAGGTGGCTATCAAGGAATACCTGCCCAATAGCCTGGCCTTGCGGACGCGCGGCGAAATCAATCCGGTGATCAGCGCCGAACATCTGGGCGCTTTCCGCTACGGCATGAAGTGTTTTTTTGAGGAAGGCCGCGCCCTGGCCCGCCTGTCGCACCCGAACGTGATTCGCGTGCTCAATTTCTTCCGCGCCAACGAAACCGTGTACATGGTCATGGAATATGAGCATGGCCGGACGCTGCAAGAGTTCATCCAGAAACATCAGGGGCACATTTCCGAACGTTTCATTCGTGGCGTCTTTACCCGGATGCTGAACGGCCTGCGTGAAGTGCACTCGAACAAGCTGCTGCACCTCGACCTCAAGCCGTCGAACATTTACCTGCGCAGCGACAATACGCCGGTCCTCATCGACTTCGGGGCGGCCCGCCAGACGCTGGCAACCGATCAGCCCATCCTCAAGCCGATGTACACCCCGGGCTTCGCCTCGCCCGAGCATTACGGGTCGCGCAAAGACCTCGGGCCGTGGAGCGACATCTACAGCGTCGGCGCCTCGATGTATGCCTGCCTTGCTGGCAGCGCACCGCAGGCCGCCGACCTGCGCATGAAAAAGGACACCCTGGTGCCGGCCATGATGCGCTGGGATGGCCAGTTCTCCGACCGCCTGCTCGAAATCATCGACTGGTGCCTCAACCTCAATCACCTTTACCGTCCACAAAGCGTCTTTGCCCTGCAAAAAGCGCTGGTCGAAACCGTCACCCCACCCCGTCCGAAGCCGGCGCCAAACTGGATTGGCCGCTTCGTCGACAAACTCAGGAAGCCGATCTAATGCGATTTACCATTTACCAGGAAAGCCGCCAGGGCGGCCGCGCCAACAACGAGGACCGGACCACCTACTGTTACTCGCGCGACGCTCTGTTGATGGTGGTCGCTGACGGCATGGGTGGCCATCACTATGGCGAAATCGCCGCCCAGCTGGCTGTCCAGACCCTGGCTGATGCTTTTCAGCGCGAAGCGCGGCCGGTCCTGACCGATCCCTTCCGCTTCCTGCAAAAAGGCATGACCAACACCCATCATGCCATTCTCGATTACACCGCCCGGCATCGCCTCAAGGACACGCCGCGCACCACCTGCGTCGCCTGCATCATCCAGGACAACGTCGCCTACTGGGCACATGCCGGCGATTCGCGACTGTACCTGATGCGCGACGGCCGGGTTGTCACTCAGACCAAGGATCACTCGCGCATCCGCCTGCTTATCGAAGAAGGCATGATCACCGAAGAACAGGCCGCTTTTCACCCTGATCGCAACAAGATCTATAGCTGCCTGGGCAGCCCGCACCCCCCCGAGATCGAATTTTCCCGCAAGACGCCACTCGATAACGGCGACATCCTCGTCCTCAGCACGGATGGCCTGTGGGGTGAAATCCCCGGCGAGACGATGGCCACTGCCCTGAAGGGAGCCAATCTCCTGCAGGCCGTACCGATGCTGCTCAACCAGGCCGAACAAAAGGGCGGCGAGCATGGCGACAACCTCTCCGTAGTCGCCGTGCGCTGGGAGGACACCTATGTCGAAACGGCCAGCAGCGCCATTTCAACCCAGACAATGAGCCAGAACGAGGTCACCTCGAGCCTCGATGAATTCGGTCGCAATCCGTCCTACAAGAGCGACCTGAGCGATGATGAAATCGAGAAGGCGATCGAGGAAATTCGCTCCGCCATCGACAAATACACCCCAAAATAAGGAAACCCATGCGCCCCAGCCAACGCCAACCGGACCAGCTCCGCACCGTCAAGATCACCCGTAATTTCACCCGTCACGCCGAAGGTTCGGTGCTGATCGAAATGGGCGACACCCGCGTGCTGTGCACCGCCAGCGTTGAAGAGAACGTACCGCCCTTCCTGCGGGGCAAGGGTCAGGGCTGGGTCACTGCCGAATACGGCATGTTGCCCCGGGCGACGCACACACGCTCGGCCCGTGAAGCAGCCAAAGGCAAGCAGACCGGCCGCACCCAGGAAATCCAGCGCCTGATCGGCCGCAGCCTGCGCGCCGTGACCGACCTAAAGGCCCTCGGCGAACGCCAGATCACCCTCGACTGCGACGTTCTGCAAGCCGACGGCGGCACGCGCTGCGCCTCGATCACCGGCGCCTGGGTGGCCCTCTACGAAGCCTGCGAAAAACTCGTCACCGCCGGCAAGCTGCCCGCCAACCCGGTGCGCGACCACGTTGCCGCCATCTCGGTCGGCATCTATCAGGGCAGCCCGGTGCTCGACCTCGACTACCCGGAAGACTCCAACTGCGACACCGACATGAATGTCGTCATGACCGGCGCCGGCGGCATTGTCGAAATCCAGGGGACGGCGGAAGGCGAGCCGTTCAGCCGGGAGCAGATGAGCGTCCTGGTCGATCTCGCCACCATGGGCATCCGCCAGCTCACTGCCGCCCAGCGAAGCGCCCTGGCCGCATGAGCACTGGCATGAAAAAGCTCGTCCTGGCGTCCAACAACGCCAAGAAAATGAAGGAACTCAACGCCCTGCTCGCGCCGCTCGGCTTTGAAGTCATTCCGCAGGGCCAGCTGGGCATTCCGGAAGCCGAAGAGCCCTACTGCACCTTCGTCGAAAATGCCCTGACCAAGGCCCGTCATGCCGCTCAGGCCTCCGGCCTGCCCGCGCTGGCTGACGATTCTGGCCTCTGCGTGGCGGCACTCGGCGGCGCACCCGGCGTCTATTCGGCGCGCTATGCCGGCGAACCGAAATCGGATGCCCGCAACAACGCCAAACTGCTCGCCGACCTCGCCGGACAAACCGATCGCCGCGCCCATTTCGCCTGCGTGCTGGTCCTCGTACGCTCGGCTGACGATCCTCAGCCGATCATTGCTGAAGGCGAGTGGCACGGTACCATTCTCGAGGCCCAGCGCGGGGCCGACGGCTTCGGCTACGACCCGCTGTTCTACGCCCCGACGCATTGCCAGACTGCCGCCGAAATGGATAGCGCGATCAAGAATCAGTTGTCGCATCGCGGCCAGGCCATGCAGAAACTGATCGCCCGCCTGCCGACGCTCTGAGCCCATGGCACGCACCATCCCGATCTTTGCCCAGAAGGCAGCGTCGTCCACGCCGGCCAGCCTCGAATTTCGCGTCTCGCCGCCGCTCGCACTCTACGTCCACGTACCCTGGTGCGTGCAGAAATGCCCCTACTGCGACTTCAATTCGCACGAAGCCAACGGCACCATCCCCGAGCGCGAGTATGTCGATGCGCTGATCGCTGACCTTCAGTCCGCCCTGCCACTGATCTGGGGCCGCCCGGTGGTCAGCGTGTTCTTTGGCGGCGGCACCCCAAGCTTGCTCTCGCCGGCCGCCATCGACGAACTGATCGCCGCTTTCCGGGCTCTCGCCATGCTGGCGCCGGATGCCGAGATCACCCTTGAAGCCAATCCCGGCACCGTGGAAGCGGAGAAATTCGCAGGTTTTCGAGCGGCTGGCGTCAATCGCCTGTCGCTCGGCATCCAGAGCTTCAACGACGCGCACCTGAAAGCACTCGGCCGCATCCACGGCGCCGCCGAAGCCAAGCGGGCAGCACAACTGGCCGGCGCACATTTCGCGTCATTCAATCTCGACCTGATGTACGGCCTGCCGGGCCAGACGCATGAGCAAGCACTTGCCGACATTGAAACCGCACTCTCCTTTTCGCCATCGCACCTCTCCTGCTACCAGCTGACCCTGGAGCCCAACACCCGCTTCGCCGCCTTCCCGCCCGAACTGCCTGAAGGCGACATCTGCGCCGACATGCAGGAGAGCATCGAAACCCGTCTGGCCGCCGCCGGTTTCACCAACTATGAAACCTCGGCCTTCGCACAACCCGGCAAGCAGTGCAAGCACAACCTCAATTACTGGTATTTCGGCGACTACCTCGGCATCGGCGCCGGCGCCCATTCCAAGCTGACCCTGCACGACCGCGTCCTGCGCCAGATGCGCTGGAAGCACCCGAAGGCCTATCTCGACAACATCCGTAGCGGCAGTGCCATTCAGGAAGAAACGCAGGTCGAGGCAAAAAGCCTGCCCTTCGAATTCATGATGAATGCCCTGCGTCTCGCCGACGGCTTTCACCCCTCGCTGTATGAAGCGCGCACCGCCCAGCCTTTGATCGGCATCCAATCGGAACTGAAAGTGGCGGAGACTAACGGACTGCTTGTCGTCGGCCCGGAAAAGATTGCGCCGACCGCGAAGGGTCGGCGCTTTCTCAACGTACTGCTGGAAGGCTTTCTTTAGGCGAACAGCCCGCCCTTTTTCAGCAAATCCATGCCCTGGGCAAGCAGATCGCCACCCTCAGGAAGCTGACCGTTCGGTGTCATCTTGTCGATCACCTGGGGCAGCAGATCGGCCAGGCCACCAGAGGCCTGTTCCGGCGACACCCCCAGTTGCGAGGCGATATCCTGCAACTGGCCGCCACCCAGAACAGCCTTGATCTGCTCGGCCGAAATCGGCAGGTTCTGCCCGGTGGACACCCAGGACTTCACGACCTCGCCCAGCCCCCCTTGTTCGAAGGACTGAACCAGCCCGCCCAGGCCGCCGGTTTGCGGGTTATTGATCAACTGCATGACAATGTTCAGCAACGGGTTACTACCAGCGGACTGACCGCCAGACAAGGCGCCGACGACGGAATCGAAAAGGCCCACGGGGTTTCTCCAAAGGAAATTAGGTGGGCCATCCTAATTCACCGACATGACGGCAATTGTGAATATTTGCGAAACAGTCGGTGGTTACGCCGCCAGCTTTTTCTGCGCCGCTGACGCCTCTTCCCGCACGCGCTTGGCCTCGTCCAGCAAATAGCGCTGGTAGTCTTCCAGATCGCCATCAAACGGCACGACACCGCCCTTGGAGACCAGCCAGAATTCGTCGCACACCGAGCGCAGCAGAGCGCGGTCGTGGCTGACCAGCATGACGGTGCCTTCAAACTCATTGAGGGCGACAGCCAGGGCTTCGCGGGTGTTGAGGTCAAGGTGGTTGGTCGGTTCGTCAAGGAGCAGCAGGTTGGGGCGCTGCCAGACGATCATGCACAGCACGAGGCGGGCCTTTTCGCCACCGCTCATGGTGCCGACCGGCTGCTTGACCATTTCACCGCCGAAATTGAAGGTGCCGAGGAAGTTGCGCAGTTCCTGCTCGCGCCCCGGCACATTGCTGCGGCCGGCGGCGATAGCTTCCTTGGCCAGGCGGACCATGTGTTCGAGCGGCGTATCCTGCGGGCGCAGCACATCGAGTTCCTGCTGGGCGAAGTAACCGATGTTGAGGCCTTTGCCTTCGGTGACGTCGCCGCTGATCGCCGCGATGTCGCGGGCGATGGTCTTGACCAGGGTGGATTTACCCTGACCATTGGCGCCGAGGATGCCGATGCGCTGACCAGCCATCACCGAGCGGTTGATGTTGCGGACAATGGTGGTCGGCGGCGTGCCGGCCGGGGCTTCTTCCGAGGCCGGGTAGCCGATGCTGACGTCCATCATGGAAAGCATGGGGTTGGGCAGGTTCTGCGGTTCCTGGAATTCGAAAGTGAATTCGGCATCGGCCAGCACCGGGGCGATCTTTTCCATGCGGTCGAGCGCCTTGACCCGGCTCTGCGCCTGCTTGGCCTTGCTCGCCTTGGCCTTGAAACGGTTGATGAAGGATTGCAGGTGGGCAATCTTTTCCGCCTGCTTGGCCATGGTCGCCTGCTGGAGCAGCATCTGCTCGGCCCGCATGTCTTCGAACTTGCTGTAGTTTCCGCCGTAGCGGACCAGACGGGCATTATCAATGTGCAGCGTGACGCCGGTGATGGCATCGAGGAATTCACGGTCGTGACTGATCATGACCAGAGTGCCCTGATAGCGCTTGAGCCAGGCTTCGAGCCAGACCAGGGCATCGAGGTCAAGGTGATTGGTCGGTTCGTCAAGGAGCAGGATATCGGAAGGGCACATCAGGGCGCGGGCCAGTTGCAGGCGCATGCGCCAGCCGCCGGAGAAGCTGTTGACCGGGTTGTGCAGTTCGGAAACCTTGAAGCCAAGGCCGAGGATCAACGACTGGGCGCGCGCTTCAGCATCATGTTCGCCGGCGTCGTTGAGCGCCATGTAGGCTTCGGCCATGCGCATGCCGTCGTCGCTGGCTTCGGCGTCATGCACCTCGTTGCGGGCGGCGAGCAGCTTGGTGTCGCCGTCGATCACGAAGTCGGTGGCGCTTTGTTCGGTTTCCGGCATGTCCTGCGCCACCTGGCCCATCTGCCATTGCTTGGGGATCGAGTAATCGCCGCCATCCTCGTGCAGGGTGCCGTTGAGCAAGGCAAACAGGGTGGACTTGCCGGCCCCGTTGCGGCCAACCAGACCGACCTTCTCACCGGGATTGATGGTGACCGAAGTCTTGTCGAGCAGCACTTTCGAGCTGCGGCGCAGGGTGACGTTCTTGAGGATGATCATGGGTTACTTTTTTCTTCAGTGGTAGAGCCTGGATTCATGTCGCCATCGACATAGAACCAGCGGGCGTCCTCGCGGACGAAGCGGCTTTTTTCGTGCAGTCGGTGGCCGCGCCCGGCAAGGCGGTAGCGGGCGACAAATTCGACCGTGGCATGACTTTCATCCTGCTGCTGGCAGCGCTTGATCTCCAGCCCCAGCCATTTGGTGCCATCGTCCTCGGCCAAGTCAAGACTGTCCGGCCGGGTCGAGGCATGCCAGCTGGCCAGCAGGTAATCGGACAGTTTCAGCACATAGGCGCTGTAGCGCGAACGCATCAAGGCTTCTGCCGTTGCGGCGGGTTCGGCCGCCGCATGCAGCAGCCGGCAGCATTGAGCGTAAGTCCTGCCGCTGGCGCAGGGGCAGGCATCGCTCGCCTTCATTTTTCCTCGACCACCTCGCCGCCCAGCGCTTCAATCAGTTGCGGCAGGAAGCGCGAAAGTTCGCCAGTCATCAGGGCAAAATCGGCGTCGAACTGTTCGTCGGCATGTTCTGCCGATTTCTCGGCTTCTTCCTTGAGCAGGTCGAGGAAGGCGAGGCGCTTGATTTCGAGCTTTTCGCCAAGCACAAAGGAAATTCGGTCATCCCAGGTCAGGGCCAGCTTGGTGGGCAGCTTGCCACTGGCCAGGTGGGCCTTGATTTCACCGCTGATACCATCGCCGTCGAGCGGGTGGCGAACGTAACGCACGGCGGCTTTTTCCTCGCCGACCGCCTTCAGTTCGCAGTCGCGGTCGATGGTGAAAGCGCCCGGGGCATCGCCGCCGGCCAACCAGTCAGCCATCGCCGATTGTGGTGAAACTTGGGTATGAAGCATGGTCAGCGGGAAGTCGTCGAGGCAATGACGCAGATGCTCGATGACCTCTTCGGCCTTGGCCGGACTGGCCGCATCGACGCAGAACCAGCCGGACTGCGGGTCGAGCCAGACGTAGGTGGTGCGGCGACGGGTGAAGGCGCGCGGCATCAGTTCCTCGGTAATCCGCTCGCGCAACTCCTTCAGCTGCTTGCGACCCGGCGCGTAGCCCTGCTGCGCCTCGATCAGTTCGGCCCGCTCGCGGACCTCGTCATTGACCACGGAGGAAGGCAGCAAGCGCTGCTCGATGCTGAGTGCAATCATCCATTGCCGACCCAGCGAATAGACCAGCGCCCCGTCGCGGCGCGGCGATACCCAGCCCCGGCTCATCGGCTGGTTGCTCGGGCACTTCACAAACGGGCCACGGCCCAGTTGCTCTTCAAATTTCGCGAGGTCGATATTCCACGGCGTCGGCAGGCGGTAGAGCTGGAGATTACGGAACCACATGAATCATTCCCGGTTTGCAGTCATTGAGGCGCGAGAGTTTAACAGCCCGCCATCGTTGCTGCATGACGACCCGACAAGGCGAACGAAATGAGGCGCGCCACCGGCCCCAAAAAGCAAAAATGCCGGCATTGTTGAATGCCGGCATTTCGCCCCCTGAAGCGGCCATTGAGCCGCCGGGTTTTATTTGCTGACGGCGGAACTGCCCGTCTTGCTGACCATGAATTCAACCGCTGCCTTGAGCTCGGCATCGCTCAGATTGGCCAGTCCACCGCGGGCCGGCATTGAGTTATGGCCGCCAATCGCCGACTTGATCAAAGGATCAACACCATTTTGCAGGCGCGGCTTCCAGTCATTCATGTCGCCCAGTTTCGGCGCGCCCTGTTTGCCGGTCAGATGGCATTCCTGGCAACGCTCCTGAACGACTTGTTCACCGCTTCGCGAATGTTCGGCCTTGAAGACTTTCTTGGCATCAGCCGCCTTGCCACCGCTCACCATGTAGCCGACGGCCCGGGTCATCTCGAGATCGGTTAGCGCGGCCTGGCCACCGTGGGCCGGCATGTTCTTGACGCCGGTGATGGCATTCTGGGTCATCTTATCCAGCCCCTTGGCTGCACGCTGGGCCCAGGCAGCCTGATCGCCAATTTTTGGTGCGCCATCCTTGCCCGTCGCATGACAGGCAACACAAACCGTTTCGACCACTTCCTTGCCGGAGCGATCGGCCGCCAGTACGGGAGCCGCAGTCACGGCCAGCGTAAGGAAGGAAAGCAGCAGCCCACCGGGAATGGATTTTACTTTTTTCATGGTTCCCTCATTTTTCTGATAAATCCGAGTTTTTATTTTACTCAGAGGAAACCATTCTGCCAGCTATTTTTTTCGGAAAATCACATCCCAAACGCCATGCCCCAAACGAATGCCACGATTTTCAAATTTCGTCAGCGGCCGGTAGTCCGGACGCGGCGCAAAACCATCTGCAGAATTGGTCAGCGTCGACTCTGCCGACAGCACTTCCAGCATCTGGTGCGCGTACTCCTCCCAGTCGGTGGCACAGTGGAAATAGCCGCCCGGCTTGAGGCGCGAGGCAAGCAGTGCGACAAAAGGCGACTGGATCAGGCGACGCTTGTTGTGTCGGGCCTTGTGCCAGGGATCGGGGAAAAACACATGGACACCATCAAGCGAGCCCTCGGGCAGCATGTCGCGGACCACTTCGACCGCATCGTGCTGGCAGATACGCAGGTTGCTCAGTTCGCGCTCGGCGATCTGCTTGCACAGCGCCCCCACGCCGGGCACGTGCACTTCGACGCCAAGATAATCGTTGTCGCGATTGGCATCGGCGATCTTGGCCGTGGTTTCACCCATGCCGGTGCCGATTTCGAGGATTTTCGGGCTGCTCCGGCCATAGATCGCGGCCAGATCAATGGGCTGTGCCTGATAGACGATGCCGATCTTTGGCATCATCTCGGCATAGTAGTTCTCCTGGGCCGATGACATGCGGCCGGCACGGCGAACGTAGCTCTTGATGTGGCCATGCGTTTGCGTCGATGCGTCGCGACCTTCTTCGTAAACGCCTTCGCCGACTGCGGCGGGGTGAATCAGGGGGGTATCGCTCATGAGCCGATCAATCCGGAAGTCGGCGACGAGGGGTCGGCCGAGTAGAGTTTGCGCGGCATACGGCCCGCCATGAAAGCCTCGCGGCCGGCTTCGACGCCCTTCCGCATGGCACTGGCCATGAGCACCGGATTCTTGGCATGAGCGATGGCGGTGTTCATCAGGACACCGTCACAGCCCAGTTCCATCGCAATAGCCGCATCGGAGGCAGTGCCGACGCCAGCATCGACAATCACCGGCACCTTGGCGTTGTCGATGATCAAGCGCAGGTTCCACGGATTGAGGATACCCATACCGGAGCCGATCAGCGAGGCAAGAGGCATCACGGCAACGCAACCGATTTCTTCGAGCATCTTGGCCTGGATCGGATCATCCGAGCAGTACACCATGACGTGGAAGCCATCCTTGACGAGCGTTTCCGCCGCCTTGAGGGTTTCCGGCATGTTCGGGAAGAGGCTGGTCGGATCGCCGAGGACTTCGAGCTTGCACAGCGGATGGCCGTCGAGCAGTTCGCGCGCCAGACGCAGGGTGCGCACCGCATCGTCGGCCGTGTAACAGCCTGCGGTGTTGGGCAGGATGGTGAATTGCGACGGCGGCAGGGCGTCGAGCAGATTAGGCTGGCTCGGGTCCTGGCCGATATTCATGCGACGAATCGCCACGGTGACGATTTCGGCCCCGGAAGCATCAATGGCCGCACGCGTTTCGGCGAAATCCTTGTACTTGCCGGTGCCGACCAGCAAACGGGAACGGTATGCCTTGCCGGCGATAGTCAGTTGATGCATGTCTTTTGGGATCCAGTTATTAGGCTTTTGCTGTTAGTAGTCAAAGGCGAGTGGCCAGCGGAACGATTACTCGATCCTAACCACCGCCGACCGCGACGACAATTTCCAGGCGGTCACCCGAAGCCAGGGCCGTGGTGGCGTGCTGGCTCTTGGGAACGATTTCGCCGTTACGTTCGATGGCGATGCGCTTGCCGGTATAGCCGAGTTGCTCAATCAAGCCGCTCACGGTCAGTGCATCGGAAAACTGGCGGCTTTCGCCATTGATCTTGAGTTCTAGCATCGGGCTATTTTAACAAGCCGCGCGGCTTGCGCGGGGCGCTGGTGAAAAGACGGTCGTACAGCCAGTTGGGCAGGGCCCGCAGAATTTTCGCGACAATGCCCATTTGCCAGGGAATCACCGTGTAGGTGACGCCGCGCTCAATGGCGGCAGCGAAACGCTCGGCAGCTTGCTCTACCGGCAGCAAAAAGGGCATCTGGTAACCGTTGACGGCCGTCATCGGCGATTCGATGTAGCCCGGCGCAATGGTCACCACCTTGATGCCGTACGGCCGCATTTCGAGCCGCAGGCTCTCGAGATAGCTGATCGCCGCCGCCTTCGAGGCTGAATAAGCCTCCGCCCCCGGCAGGCCGCGAATACCGGCAACCGAGGCGATGCCAACCAGGCGCTGCCTTTTCCGACAGGCACCGTCGGCTGCCTTGAGCGCCGGAATGAACGGCGCAAAGCTTGCCGCCATGCCGAACACATTGATATCCATGATGCGGCGGAAGGCGACCAGATCCTCCTCGCACTCGGTCAGCGTGCCAGCGGAGACGCCGGCATTGGCGATGACGATATCCGGGGCCCCGAAGCGGGCGACAAAATCGGTCGCCGCCGCATGCAGCGCAGGCGCATCGCTGACATCCAGCGGATAGCAGGCATGCTGCCCGCCGAGACGCTGGTTCAGCCCGTCAAGAAAGGTACTGCGGCGCGCCGCCAGGCCGAGCGTTGCGCCCTGAGCGGCGTAGTAAACGGCAAGCGCCTCGCCGATTCCCGACGAGGCGCCCGTGATGAAGACCTTCAGGGACAATTACTTCTTGCCGGACTTTTCGGCACGTGCCTTGGCGATCAGCTTGTCGGCGACGACCAGCTTTTCGTTGAAACCGATGTCGCCGATCAGGAACTTGCCTTCGACAGCAAGCGCCGGAACGCCGGTGATCTTGTAGGCCATGGCCATCTGGTCGGCGCGGCTGACCTTGCTCATGACACCGAAGGAGTTGAAGGTTTCGGCGAATTTCTTGGCATCGACGCCCTTTTTGACCACCCATTCGTTCAGCGTCTTTTCGTCGAACAGATTGACGCGCTCACCATGAATTGCCTGGAAGACACTGGCTTCAAGTCGCGCCAGGTCACCGGTGATTTCCAGGGTGTAATAGAGCTTGGCAATATTGGCCCAGGCGGCGCGACCAAAGGTGATCGGCACCTTCTTGACGACCACGTCAGCCGGTTGCTTGGCGGCCCAGGCTATCAGCAGGGGGTTGAAATCGGCGCAGTGCGGGCAGCCATAGCTGAAAAACTCCAGGACTTCGATTTTCGCTGCATTTTCAGTCGGCTGAGCCGGCGTGATCGGCGTGAAATCCTTGCCGGCATTCTGGGCCATGGACGGCGTTGCGACGGTCAGCGCGGCAACGAGGGCAAAAACGATACCGACAAAACTACGACGTGAATGCTTCATTCGCTACTCCTATTTGGCAAGCTGGGCTTCAACGCCGGATTTGGCAAGCTCGGCGCGTACTTTGTTCAATTCATCGATCTTCGTGTAGGGGCCGACACGAACCCGGTAGAAGGTTTTGTCCTGAATCATCACCTGCTGGACAACGGCCTCAATACCCATAAACGCGAGTTTGGCCTTTTGGTTGTCAGCGTCCTGCGCCGTACTGAAGGAACCGGCCTGGAGGAAGAGCGGCGTCTTGGACTCCTTGGACTCTTCCTTCTTGTCATCTTTCTTCGTTTCGGCCGGCTTGGCCTCCGCCTTGTCTGCCTTGTCCGGCACGGCGTCAGCCTTGCCCGGCAGAATGTCGTAAAACTGGAAACGCTTCTCGGGAACCGGATCGCCGGGCTTGCCGGGCAAGGCCATCGGCTGCCCTGGCTGGGCGTTCTTGCTACCGGCGGCGGCATCGGCCTTGACAGGGGGCTGCGCCTTCTCGACAAAGGGCAGCGGCGACTTGTTGAGATACCAGACGACACCAGCGGCCAAAGCGACACCGATAACCAGACCGATGAACATGCCGACCAGCGTACCGCCGGCAGCCTTCTTCTTGGCCGGCTGACTCTTGCGGGGTTTCATATCGCGACTCATCGAATTTCCTTACATGGATTCCGGACAGCTCACGCCCAGGATGGCCAGACCATTGCGGATCGTCTGGCGAACAGCCACAGCGAGGGCGACACGGGCGTCGCGCAAGGCCCCATCATCAACGAGCATGCGCTCGGCGTTGTACCAGCCGTGGAACTCACCGGCCAGATCCTTGAGGTAGAAGGCGATCAGGTGCGGTGCCAATTCCCGGGCGGCGCTGTCAATCAGATCACGGAACTCGGTCAGCTTGCTTGCAATGGTCAGTTCGCGCGGATTGCTCAGCAGCGACAGATCGGCATCTTCAAGCGTCTTCAGATCGCCAGCCCACTGATTGACCACCGAGCAGATACGGGCATGGGCGTACTGGATGTAATAGACCGGGTTTTCGTTGGTCTGGCTCTTCGCCAGATCGAGGTCGAAATCAAGATGCTGGTCGGATTTGCGCAGGGCGTAGAAGAAGCGGCAGGCATCGTTGCCGACTTCGCCACGCAATTCGCGCAGCGTGACGAACTCTCCCGAACGCGTCGACATCGAGGCCTTCTGACCATTGCGGTAAAGCACGGCAAACTGGACAAGGGCAACCTGCAGCTTCTTGGCATCGAGGCCAAGCGCCGTGATCGCGCCGTTGACGCGGGAAATATAGCCGTGGTGGTCAGCCCCCCAGATGTTGATGACCTTGTCGAAACCGCGCTCGAACTTGTTGAGGTGATAGGCGATATCGGAGGCGAAATAGGTGTAGAGACCATTCTCGCGCTGGACGACGCGATCCTTCTCGTCGCCGAAGGTGGTCGACTTGAACCAGCGAGCTCCGTTCTGCACATACAGGTGGCCGTTCTTTTCGAGCAGATCGACGCAACGGGCGACCAGCCCGGTATCAAATAATGCCTGCTCGGAGAACCAGACGTCGAAATGGACGCCGAACTCTTCGAGATCGTTGCGCCCGTCAGCCAACTGTTCGGACAGGGCATGACGGTGAACGTAAGCCCAGTCCGGACCAAGCAATTCCTTGGCGCGGGCGATCAGGGCATCGAGCTGCTGCTCGCGCTGCTGCTTGGCTTCGTCATCGCTCCGTGTGGCGTCGGGGAAACCCGGCGTGCCAGCCAGCACGGCATCGGCCGTGCGCACGTACTTGTCGCCGTGGGCGTGCTTCAACTGCTCGGCCATGTCGCGCACATAGTCGCCCTGATAGCCATTGGGCGGGAAGGGCACCGTGACGCCCTGCTGCTCGAGATAACGCAACCAGGTCGACACCGCCAGGATGTCCATCTGACGACCCGCATCATTGACGTAATACTCGCGCGTCACGTCCCAGCCGGCAAAGGTCAGCAAGCTCGACAGCGATGCGCCGTAAGCCGCACCGCGCCCATGGCCGACGTGCAGCGGGCCGGTCGGATTGGCCGAAACGAACTCGACCTGAACCTTCTGCCAGGCACCGAGCGTGGAACGGCCGAAGTTCTCGCCTTCAGCCAGCACGGCCTTGACGATACTGGTCTTGGCGCTGGCGTCGAGGGTGAAATTGATGAACCCGGCCCCGGCCACTTCAGCCTTGGTAACCAATGCCGAAACGGGCAATTCGTTCACCAGTTGCTGGGCGATTTCACGCGGATTCTTCTTCAGCGCCTTGGCCAGTTGCATGGCCAGATTGGTCGCGAAGTCACCGTGCGTCGGGTCACGCGGGCGCTCAAGCTGGATGGGGGTATTGTCAGCGCCCGGCACCACGCTGGCGAGAGACTGTTGAAGGAGGGCGGTGAGCTGGGATTTGACGTCTAGGGGCATTGATTCGCGGCACGAAATTGCAAAACGTCGATTATACGCTGTCGATCCCTACTTATTGCCTGCCAAGGGTGGCGCAACAATCGCCGACCAGGCCGCCAGTTTCTCGGCATAGCTGCACGCCGCATGCGCCGGACTGGTCGATGGCAAGCGGATCAACTGCCAGCGGGCATCCGGCAATCCAGGCAGGACGTGGCGGCGGAACGCGGCTTCAGCGGCAGCACCATTAAAATAAATTCGCTGAATATGGCGATGCACGGCAAAAAAGGCCGGAAAGTCGTTAACCCGCACCGAAGCCTTGACGATATCGGCGTCGAGACTGCCCGCCCGCTCACCAGCGGCGATCACATCCCACAGGGCAATGCCAGCTGCCCGCAGACGGGCCAGGCGCAACGCATAGGGAAGGTCCGGTCCGGCCCCCAGCAGGTCGCCCATGAGACGCCAGAAAACATTTTGCCGGTTGGCGTAATAGGCCTGGGCATCGAGTGACACTTTGCCCGGCAGACTCCCCAGGACGAGCACCTGCGCCGACGGATCGGCCTCCGGCAGGAAACCGTGACTCAGGGCCACTGGAAAACTACAGGATCAGCCACCCATGACACGATTTTTGCCGGCCCGCTTGGCCAGATACATGGCCTGATCGGCACGGCGAATGGCGTTGGTTCCGGACTCATCAGCCCCAACCTGGGCAACGCCGGCACTAAAGGTAATGAGGATCTTCTCGCTGCCAGCCATATAGATGGCCTTGGTCAGTTCACGCTGGAGACGGGCCATCGCCTCGATCCCTGCCTCCAGCATGGTATCGGGCATCAGCACAACAAACTCCTCGCCACCGTAACGGGCCAGGGTATCGCTCGGCCGCATGCAGCGGCGCGTGACATCGGCCAGGTGAACCAGGGCGCGATCACCCGCATCGTGACCAAACGTGTCGTTAAGTTTCTTGAAGTTGTCGATATCAAGCAGGCTCACCGACAAGGGCGTCTCTTTCCGCCGCATGCTCGAAATTTCCCGCTCCATGGCTTCTTCCAGACCTTTCCGGTTGAGCGCATCGGTCAGCGGGTCATGGCGGGCAAGGGCACTGGCACTGTCGAGCTCCTGGTGCAGATGCGTCAGTTCCGCCTCGGTCACCACCACTTTTTCCTGCAGGGTCTTGAGCTTCTCGCGCGACTGCGCACTTTCCTGAGCCATCGCCTGGGTGGCCGAAATGACGCCACCGAGCAGCGGCTTGAGATCTTCAATGGTGTTCGCCTGCTCGATCTGCCGGGCGCTTTGCTGAATAACCCCCTCGAACTCGACGCTTGACTGATTCATCGCCCCCAGGTTTTCGATGAACTCGGAAAGCATCTGACGCATTTCCTGCTGCGCCTGAACGGCGCGCGACTTGGCGCGCCCCTGCTTTTCCATGACGTCGCGCAGACGTCTTTCCATTTCGTCGAGGTGACGCAGGGTCAGGGGCGGCGCCACGCTGGCCAGCAGACCATCGATCTGGCCCTTGAGCCAACTGTCGTCAGTGCTCAATTCGCCAATATTTTCAATAATCAGATGCAGCAGCTTGAGCAGGGAGCTCTTGATTTCAGCCTGCTCTTCGGCGGCAAAGGCGGCCTGCCGGGTGAGACTGGCCAATGCTGTCTGCACCGGTTCGGCATCAATGACCGGTTGCTTGAGCATGCCAAGTATTTCGCCGGCGATCTCGACAATTCTCGAATCCTCATCGCCCAGCGCCGGCAACATGCTTTGAATAAAACCCGACAGCCTGGCCGAGAACTCCTCGGGCAATGCACTTGCCGCGCCCGCAGCCGGGGACGACGCCCGGACGCCTGATTCGCCGGCCAGAACAAAGGCGCCCAGCGACTCCTTGAAACCTTGCCAGCTATGCCTGGAAATGGCCGCTGAAATCTTGCCAAGCTCTGCCTCCTGGGCACTGTTCCGGGCGGCCAGAGCCTCCAGCAACTCGCGCAGCTGCCACTCCGGAAACGGCGGCAGATTGGGCAGATTGGCGATTTCGTTATAAGTAGCCTGATAATTGGCCGGGGTCGGGGCCAAATGATGCGCCGCAAGATACTTGAGCGCCTCGCGCGCAATATGAGAGGGGTGTTTCGGTTCGTTCATCGAGGCTCAGGGCAACTTTGGGTGGCAAAACAAAGCACTGACTAACACAAGAATCGAGTTTATCCCATAGGCGCGAGCTTCTTGCAAGATTGTTTATGCCATTCGGCGTATTCAGGCAGTCGCAAATCACGGGGGCGCAAGCGTCGTTGGCGTGTTAACATGCTCGTTTAGCGATTTTGCCCGGCCCGACCGGCGTTTACCGTCCACATGCGTCTCCTTCGTTTGCTCAAGATCGCCTCTGTCGCCAGCCGTTTCGGCCTCGACGAAATGGTGCTCGAACACGAGCCAAGCGGCCGTCTGGTACGACTCGCCAACGCGCTGCAATTCTGGCGCGACCTGTCGACCCCACGCGCCGTCCGCCTGCGCCTCGCCCTTGAATCCCTCGGCCCGATTTTCGTCAAGTTCGGCCAGGTGCTATCTACCCGGCGCGACCTCATGCCGATGGATATCGCCGACGAGCTGGCCAAACTCCAGGATCGCGTCCCGCCTTTCGCTTCCGACCTTGCCCTGGCAGAAATCGAAAAAGCCTACGGACGACCGGCCAGCGAGGTTTTTGCCGAGTTTGACCCGACCCCTATCGCCTCGGCCTCGATTGCCCAGGTCCATTTCGCCAAGTTGCGCGCCGAAGATGGCGGCCACGAAGTTGCGGTCAAGGTCCTGCGCCCCAACATGCTCTCGGTCATCGAGCACGATCTGGCACTCATGGACAATCTGGCCATGCTGCTCGAGAAATTGTGGGCTGATGGCAAGCGCCTGAAACCGCGGGAAGTGGTTGCCGAATTCGCCAAATACCTGCGCGACGAACTTGATCTGATGCGCGAAGCCGCCAATGCCTCGCAGCTTCGCCGCAACTTCACCGATTCCGACCTGCTCATCGTCCCCGAAGTGCACTGGGACTTCTGCACGTCGACGGTGATGGTCATGGAGCGCATGAAGGGCACGCCGATCTCCCAGATCGACAAGCTGCGCGCCGACGGCATCAATCTCTCGAAACTGTCAGCGGCGGGCGTCGAAATCTTCTTCACGCAGGTTTTCCGTGATGGCTTCTTCCACGCCGACATGCATCCCGGCAATATCTTCGTCGCCCCGGATGGCCGCTATATCGCGCTCGATTTCGGGATCGTCGGCACACTGACCGACTCTGACAAGAATTATCTTGCCCAGAACTTTCTGGCCTTCTTCCGCCGCGACTACAAACGCGTCGCCGAGGCCCACATCGAATCCGGCTGGGCCCCCAAGGACACCCGGGTCGATGAATTCGAGGCGGCCATTCGGGCCGTCTGCGAACCGATCTTTGACCGGCCGCTGAAAGACATTTCGTTCGGCAAGGTGCTGCTGCGACTGTTCCAGACCTCGCGCCGCTTCAATGTCGAAATCCAGCCGCAGCTGGTCATGCTGCAAAAAACACTGCTCAACATCGAAGGCCTCGGTCGCCAGCTCGATCCTGAACTCGACCTGTGGACTACCGCCAAGCCCTTCCTCGAGCGCTGGATGAGTGAGCAGGTTGGCTGGCGCGGACTGATCCGCACATTCAAACAGGAAGCACCCTACTTGGCCCGCACCATTCCGCAACTGCCCCGCCTTGTCCATCAGGCCTTGTCCCAACCGGCCAAAACCGATCTACAACCGCAAATCGAGCGTTTGATCGCCGCCCAGCACCAGCAGAACCGCTGGTTGGCCATCATCGCCCTGCTTCTCGCCCTGCTTGTCGGCGCGCTGATTGCCTGACCGCCAATGGCTATCGTCAACCTCACTACCTTTACCGAAGAGAACGTCGCCGAGTGGTTTGCCACCCGCGACATCACCAAGTCCAGGCCTTATGTCGACCTGGTCCGCGACATCACCATCGATGGCAGCCAGATGCGCGCCCTAGTGCCTGGATCGTCAACGGAACCCTACGTCGTCCAGGCCTACCTGAGCCAGGCCCAGAGTGGCGAGATGGCAGTGATCAGCCGCTGCACCTGTTCCGCCGGAAAGCACTGCAAACACGTTGCCGCCATGCTGCTCAAGGCCATCGAGGAGCGCAACCCGAAAGAACACATCAGCGGCAGCGCCCTGTCCTGGCTCGACGACCTGCGCCGCGTATCGGTCGCCGTCGCCAAGAAAAAGGCCCGCCCGGCCAGCGCCCGGCAGCAACTGTTCTACATCCTCAAATGGACTGCCGACAAACGCCAGTTCGGCATTGAAATCCGCAAGGGCAAGTACCCGGAAAGTGCCGAGGAATGGTGGAAGGTCGACCGTGCCCTGCTGACACCACCGCAATTCGTCAATGAAGAAGACCTCGGCATCCTGCGTCTGATCTGGGCCGATCGCGGCCATGAAACGGGTCTGCGCGCCTTTGGTCTGGGCCCCAAGAATGGCGCTGAAATTCTCCAGCGGATGGCGGCCAGCCACCGGCTTTATCCGGAAGACGATCTCGGATTGCCGCTCAATGCCGGTCCTCTCCGGCCGGCCAGCATCGGCTGGCAGGTAGACGGCATGGGTTTTCAGCGCCCCCACCTGAAGCCGGAACCTTCAGCCGAGATGGTCGTTGCCGTTGATCCCCCGTGGTACATCGATCTGGCCGAGGGCGAAGCCGGGCCCCTGGAAGTCGCCGGCAACCCCGACGTCATCCAGCGTTTATTCTCGCTTCCTCCGTTATCGGCCATGGAAGCCGCGCTGGTGGCCGAGGCCTTGTCCGAACTTGCCCCCGACCTGCCCTTGCCCGGCTCCGATGCCGGTGCCCGCCTGCGCCTCGTGGACACCTCGCTGCAGCCCATCCTCCAGCTTGAAACCCTGCATACGCACGGCCACCGCGCCTGGCGCAGCTATCCGCAGAATTTCGGCGGCGGTCCCTTCGATGTTGCCAAGGTGATTTTCCGCTACGGCGATGCCGATGTCCGCCCGGAAGAAAAAAGCGAATTCATCACCCTGCCGGAAGGCGAAACGGTTCGCCTGAAGCGCCGCCCCGATGATGAAGCCAAATCCCTCCTCGCCCTCGATGGCTGCGGCCTGCAAAAAATTCCCGGCCACACCCTGCACACCTTCGGCAGCCCGCCAGAAGGCATTTATGGGCTGGCCGAAGAAGCGAGCTGGGTCAATTTCATGCAGGACGGCACCTTGCGCCTCAAGGAGGCCGGCTGGCAGATCGACTTCCCTGAAGATTTCCGCCACCACGTCATCGAAGTCGATGGCTGGGAGGCCGAGTTGTACGAGGCCGACAACGGCTGGTTCAACCTCGACATGGGCGTCATGGTCGAAGGCGAACGCCTGCCGCTCGCCCCCTTGCTGGCCAACCTATTCCGCAGCGATCCACGCTGGCTCGAAGCAGCCGAACTCGAACGCGTTCCCGACGACGAGGGAATCGATCTCTACACCGCCCGCGGCAAGCGCCTGCGCGTTCCGGCCGGCCGCCTGAAACCTCTCGCAGCAACACTGATCGATCTGTTCGACGGGTTTACCGGCGGCAATACGCTGCGCCTGTCGCGCTTCGATGCGCCGCGCCTGGCCGAACTTTCCGATGTCAGCCGCTGGCAGTTCCGCGGCCAGAGCGACATCATGGCCCTCGCCGAGCGCCTGCTCAAGGCGCAGGGGATCGGCGACGTCGCGCCCCCCGCCGGCTTCAAGCTCGAACTCCGGCCCTATCAGCGGGAAGGCTTGGCCTGGCTGCAGTTCCTGCGCGAACATGACCTGTCGGGCATCCTGGCCGATGACATGGGTCTCGGCAAGACGGCGCAGACGCTGGCCCACCTGCTCCTCGAGAAGGAAGCCGGCCGTCTCGACAAGCCGGCCCTGATCATTCTGCCGACCTCGCTGATCTTCAACTGGAAGAGCGAGGCATCCCGCTTTGCGCCCGATCTCAAGGTGCTGTCGCTGCATGGCCCCGAGCGCAAGAACCGCTTTGCCGACATCCCCACCCACGATGTCGTGCTGACCACCTATCCGCTGCTCTGGCGCGACGCCGACATCCTGATGCAGCACAGCTACCACCTGCTCATCCTCGACGAGGCGCAGACCGTCAAGAATGCCCAGAGCCAGAGCGCCGAAGCCGTGCGCAAGGTCGATGCCCGGCATCGCCTGTGCCTGACCGGTACGCCGCTGGAAAACCATCTCGGCGAACTGTGGAGCCAGTTCGACTTCCTGCTCCCCGGATTCCTCGGCACCAGCAAGCAGTTCACCCGCCACTGGCGGACGCCGATCGAAAAACAGGGCGATCTGCGCCGCCGTACCCTGCTCGCCCGTCGCATCCGTCCCTTCATCCTGCGCCGCAAGAAGGAAGATGTCGCCCAGGAATTGCCGCCGAAGACCATCATCATTCGCAGCGTCGAACTCGAAGGGGCCCAGCGTGACCTTTACGAGACAGTACGCGCCGCGATGGATGCCAAGGTGCGCGACGAAATCGCCAGCCGCGGCTTTGCCCGCAGCCAGATCGTCATTCTCGACGCCCTCCTCAAACTGCGCCAGGTCTGCTGTGACCCGCGCCTGGTCAAGGCCACGGCGGCTCGCAAGGTGGCCGAACGGGCCAAGCTCGACCTGCTCATGGCGATGCTGCCCGAACTGGTCGATGAAGGACGAAAGGTTCTCGTCTTCTCGCAATTCACCAGCATGCTGGCACTGATCGAGCACGAACTCGACAAGATGGGCATCGCCTACGTCACTTTGACCGGCGATACGGTCGACCGTGAAGTGCCGATCCGCCGCTTCCAGGATGGTGAAGTGCCGATCTTCCTGATCAGCCTCAAGGCCGGTGGCGTCGGCCTCAACCTGACCGCCGCTGATACCGTCATCCATTACGATCCGTGGTGGAACCCGGCCGTCGAAAACCAGGCTACTGACCGCGCCCACCGCCTCGGTCAGGACAAGCCGGTTTTCGTCTATAAACTCATTGTCAGCGGCAGCATTGAGGAAAAAATCCTCGCCCTGCAGGAGCGCAAGGCCGAACTGGCAGCCGGCATCCTCTCCGACGACTATCGGGTCGACGTCAAGTTCGGTACCGACGATCTGGCTGCGCTGTTCGAACCGCTGCCAGAATAAGCGGATTCCCCCTTTTTCACGTTACTAACGGTATCGCCTACAATTCGCGCTATCGGCCAAACCGGGATCTACCATGCGCCACCTCCTACCACTGCTTTGCTTCATGCTGATCGCCACGACGGGGCAGGCTGAAGAATGGGTCGTCAAAAGGAAGGTTGCCAACAATTTTAGCGATACGCGCGACGCCGTCGTCATGGCCATCGAAAACCGCGGATTGGTCATCAATTACATCTCGCACATGTCTGATATGCTCGACCGCACCGGGGCCGACCTGGGTGCCACGCGCAAGATATACGCACAGGCCGAAATCATCGAATTCTGCTCGGCCGGACTGTCGCGAAAAATGATGGAACTGGACCCGCACAACATCCCGCTCTGCCCCTTCGCCATCTCCATCTACACGCTACCGGATGAGACAGCCACAACCTGGGTGAGCTATCGGCAACCGCGCGGCAACGCCGCCGCAATGGCTGCCAGCCTGCTCGAGGAAATCGCCGGCGAAGCCGGGCAGTAAAGCCACCGCCTCAAGCCAGACAGGTTGCCGAGCCCAAACGCTCAAGCAAGCCACTCAGGGCATGGCGCACCGACTGCTCACGCACCGCTGACCGGTCACCCCCGAAATGACAGGTCTGCGCCTCGCAGCCGCCATCTGTCCATGCCCAGGCAAAACACACCGTACCCACCGGCTTTTCCGGCGAACCCCCACTCGGCCCGGCAATACCGGTAATCGCCACCGACCAGTCGGCCCGGCTATGCGCCAGCGCCCCCTGCGCCATCGCCCGCGCCACCGCTTCCGAAACCGCCCCGTGGCGCTCCAGCGTATTTTCGGCAATGCCCAACATGTCGACCTTGGCCGCATTGGAATAGGTCACGAAGCCCCGGTCGAACCAGGCCGAACTGCCGGCAATAGCCGTCACCGACTGGGCCAGCCAGCCACCGGTACATGATTCAGCCGCGGCCAGCCACTCGCCTCGCTCAAGAAGCAGGCGGCCCAGTCGTTCGGCAAGTTTTTCCAGTTCGGACATAATGGTCAATCCTAGCACGCGACCCAAGACAAATGCCCACCACGCTTTCCCGCCCTCCCGAAGATGCCATCACCGGGATCATCCTGGCCGGCGGACTTGGCACCCGCATGGGTGGCGCCGACAAGGGCTTGCAGCTGCATCATGGCAAAGCACTGGTCTGCCATGTCGCGGCGCGACTCGCACCACAGGTGGCGCGGCTGATGATAAACGCCAACCGCAACCAAAGCACTTACGCCACCTTTGGCTACCCACTGGTCGCTGACCACATCAGCGGCTTTGCCGGACCGCTGGCCGGCCTGCATGCAGCCTTGAGCACTGCCCATACCCCCCTGGTCGTTACCGCCCCCTGCGACTCACCGGACCTGCCATACGATCTCGTTGACCGGCTATACCAAGCCTTGCGGGCTGGGCCGGCCAATCTGGCCATCGCCAGGACAGCAGAGCGTATTCACCCGGTCTTCTGCCTCTGCCACCGCTCCCTCCTGCCACAACTGACCGCCTATCTGGAGGGTGGTGGCCGCCGGGTGGCGGCATGGTGTGCGGCCATGGGCGCCATCGAAGTCGATTTTTCGGATCAGGGCGATGCCTTTGGCAACTTCAACACCCTCGACGACCTTGCTGGACACTGAACACGACGGGATCGCAACGACTTGACGAAAACGCATATTGCACCGCAGCAATTTAAGGCTATACTTAGCTCGCAGGAACAATAATTTCCATAAATCGAGAACAGCCATGAACGTCAAGATTCATTACCGTATCACCCAGGACCGGGCCGGCATCCCGCAGGACTACACCGGCGCCCGCCATTTCGTCGTCAGCGAAGGCCAAGCCATTGAAGACACGGCAATGCACCAGCTGGCAACCGATTACCAGGTGCCAAAAAGCGCCGTCGAGATCTGCCGCATCGAGAGCTGAAGCCCACGACACCCGGCTGACCATGAATCAGCACGGCTCGCCCAAAAGGGCTTGTCCGTGCTTTTTTTACGCCCGAAAACAAATTTGTGCATTGCACAATCTGCGACAGCCACATTTCGTTACACAAGGCTACGAAAGCACGACAGACTTTGAGCCGATGGACCCTTACACTGCAGTTGTGCATTGAACCCCTCCTCTCGAAATTCCCCCTTTCGAGAATTTCCACCCCGCCTCTGGCGGGGTTTTTTTTGCTCAGGCAACGCGCCACATCGTTATAATTACGCTTTCTATTCATTGCACTGGGGTCTTTAGCATGGCCGAGCAACACTCTTCCAAGAGCATCATGTGGGTGACGATCGTCGTCGCCGCCATCCTGATTGCGATCATCTACCCGCTGACTGCCAACAAGACGGCCGGCTCTGCCGCCGACAACAGCAAGGGTGCTGACGAAGCCGACGTCCGCATTCAGCCGGTCGCCAAGTTTGAACTGAGCAAGGCCGAAGCGCCCGCTGCCAGCGGCCCTCGCGATGGCGCAACGATTTACAACACGGTCTGTGGCGCCTGCCATAACACCGGTGCCGCCGGTGCCCCGAAGATCGATGACAAGGCTGCCTGGGCACCGCGCCTGGCAACCGGCAAGGAAGCGCTGATCAAGAGCGTGACCAATGGCAAGAATGCCATGCCGGCGAAGGGTGGCGCGACGCTCTCCGACGTCGAAGTCAAGAACGCCGTCGAATACGTGATGAGCAAGGCGAAGTAAATTTCATCGCCCACATCAGGGGAGGCTACGGCCTCCCTTTTTCGTTGACGTAAAAAAGGGTGCCCCATGGGCACCCCGGCCAGCACAGCTTTTGGAGGGCTGCGTCTGACGTCCTGCACAATCCTCACTTCTTGGCCGGTTCAGCAGCCGGCGTAGCGGCAGGAGCAACCGGCTTGGCGGCTTTCTTGGCCTTCTTGGCCTTGGCGACGGGCTTGGCAGCAGCCTTCGCTTCGTCCTTCTTCACCTCCGGGGCGGCAACGGCCGGCTTGGCTTCAGCTGCCTTGACGGCTTCAGCCACTTTCGGGGCTTCGGCTTTGGCCGCAGCAACCGGTGCTTTCACGGCTTCGCCAGCCTTCGGCGCTTCGGCCTTGACGGTGGCGGCGACCGGAGCAGTTGCCGCTTTCACATCAGCAGCAGCGGGCTTGACGTCAGCAGCGTGGGCAACACCAAAGGCGGTGGCAAGGATGATGGCGATGAGTTGTTTGGTCATTTTGATTCTCCAGGTTTATTAATTCGGTTTTTTGATCCGGCTTTGCGAAATTGCGCTGCCTTGTAGCGAATAACGCGGCCGATCACCGCCCGGATGTCATCAGAAAAGTAACCCGCTGTAACGCGGCGTAACGCGGCTGTTAGCCTTTGTTGCGGGCCAGCATCGCCTTCATCGCGTCAAGCCGGGCACTACCGGTCGCCTTGTCCGGCTCCGCCGCTTGCTTGCCGCCGGAGAAGCGGATGTCTTCCTTGCCCATTTCGTCGATGAAACGCGACGGTTCGGCCGGCATGAACTCGCGCGCCTGCTTGCGCCGCTCGCAGTAGGAGAGGTGGAGCGAATGCTGGGCACGCGTGATGCCGACATACATCAGGCGGCGCTCCTCTTGCAGCTTGACCGGATCGAGCGACTCGCGGTGAGGCAGGATGCCTTCCTCGACACCAACCAGGAAAACGTGCCGATACTCCAGGCCCTTCGCTGCATGGAGGGTCGACAGCTGCACGGCGTCATAGTCCTCGTCATTCTGCTTGTCGAGCATGTTGATCAGGGCGATGCTCTGGGTCAGGTCGATCAGTGTCTTACCGTCTTCCTCACCCCGCTTTTTCAGCCATTCTGAAAATTCGCAGACATTGCCCCAGCGCGTCTGGGCAGTGCGCTCTTCCTCATGGTCGTAAAGGTAGGTTTCGTAGTCGATGGCCTTGAGCAGGTCGGGAATCACCTGTTGTGCAGGCTCGTTGGCTGCCCGGTGCTGCAGGCGATTGATGAACTGGCAGAACTCGAGCAGCGGCTCGAGCTGGCGCGGCTGTACGCGGTGCGCAAAGCCCTCCTCGAAAGCAGCATGGAAGAGCGAGATATGGCGTTCACCGGCATAGGTACCGAGTACCTGTAGCGTCGCCGCCCCGATCCCGCGCTTGGGGGTGGTAGCGGCTCGAATGAAGGCCGGATCGTCGTCCTCGTTGGTAAGCAAACGCAGGTAGGAAATGATGTCCTTGATTTCTGCCTTATCGAAAAAGGACTGGCCGCCCGACAGCAGGTAGGGAATCTTGTGGTTGCGCAGTTGCGTTTCGAGCAGGCGGGCCAGATGGTTCGAGCGATAGAGAATGGCGTAGTCCTTGAACTTGCCGCGCCGCTCGAAGCGGTGCGCCTGCAGTTTCATGACCACGCCTTCGGCCTCGGCTTCGTTGTCGCGGCAGGCAGAGACAGAAATCTGCTCGCCCTCGCCGAGATCGGACCACAGTTTCTTGTCGAACAGCTTTTCGTTGTGCGAGATGACGTTGTTGGCGGCCTTGAGGATGCGTACCGTCGACCGGTAGTTCTGTTCGAGCTTGATGACCTTGAGCGACGGAAATTCGGCCGGCAGCTTTTTCAGATTGTCGATATCGGCACCGCGCCAGCCATAGATCGCCTGATCGTCGTCGCCCACTGCCGTGAATTGGGCACGGACACCGGTCAACAGCTTTAGCAGCTGGTACTGGCAGGCGTTGGTATCCTGATATTCGTCGACCAGCAGGTAGCGCAGGCGGTTCTGCCACTTCTCGCGGATCTCGGGATGCTGCTGGAAGAGGACGACCGGAAGGCCGATCAGGTCGTCGAAATCCATCGCCTGATACGCTTTCAGCGTCGCTTCGTAGGACAGGTAAGCCTGGGCCGCCAGCGCCTCATGCTCGTTGGTGGTCAGCTGGCGCGCCGCCTCGGGCGTGACCAGGGCATTCTTCCAGTTCGAGATAATCGATTGCAGGCGGCGTAGCGTCCCCTTGTCCACCGTCTTGGCGATGTCGCCGATGATACCGGCGCAATCGGCCGAATCGAAAATCGAAAATCGCGGCTTGTAACCAAGGGCCCTGGCCTCCTCGCGCAGGATGCGCACACCGAGGGAGTGGAAGGTGGAAATCTGCAACTCTTCTGCCTGCTGCTTGGACAGCAGCTTGCCGATGCGCTCCTGCATTTCCTTTGCCGCCTTGTTGGTAAAGGTAATAGCGGCGATATTTCGCGGCTGGAAGCCGCAATCCTGGACCAGATAGGCGATTTTCTGGGTGATCACCCGCGTCTTGCCCGAGCCGGCACCGGCCAGCACGAGGAGGGGGCCGTCGAGGTAGTGGATCGCTTCGCGCTGGGGTTGATTAAGGCCGGACATGTACTCTGGAAAAAGCAGCGCCCCGGCAAAGCGGGGCGCATTGGTTTGGTGGGTCGATTTTAACCCAGCCCTTCGGTGGTGGAAATCAGCCTTTTAGCAACCGGATTCAAATCCCATTTCAGGCACTGTCGTCGATACCCCGGTGGCCCATTTTGAGGCCGGCTGGCTTGATCAGACCATCGACCGCCGAACCCATGGCAACCAGTTGAGACGCGACATCGCGCGCCCCCTGCATGACCTGTTCAGCCCCATGAAAATCGCCGATGGCACCTGGATCGATTTCGGCCAGTTCCTGCTGCAGGCTGCGCCCACGGTCACTTTCGACACCATCGAGCGCCACGACCGGGTTGATCCGTTCGCTGGCGACAGCCGCCTTACGCTCGGTCGATTCCGAGGGCTGGCGCGGGGTCGTGCTGGCGAGGCGGTCAACTTTCATGCGAGGGCTCCTTGCCCTCTACTACGACATGGCAAGTGCCCGACTTTAGGTCAGAGGGCCCCGAAGACGTTCTTGAGCAACTCGCTGCCCGCCCCGAGGGGGTTGGCCCGCAGTTTCTTTTCTTCTTCGGCAATCATCAGGAACAGCCCGTCCATCGCCTTCTGCGTGACATAGCTATCGACATCAGCATTCTTCTGATCAACCAGACCGGCGCTGGCGGCCTTGCCGGCAAACTTGTTGTACTGATCAGCCAGTTGCAGCTTGCCGGTTTCCTTCTTGACGATGGGCATGAATTTGGCGGTCAGCTGCTCGGTCGAGCTCCGCTTGAAATACTGAGTGACGCTGTCCTCTCCGCCGGTCAGAATATCCTTGGCATCCTTGACGCTCATCTTTTTGATCGACTCGGTGAGGATAGGCTTGGCTTGGGCCACGGCGTTTTCGGCGGCATGGTTCATGGTTTCAACCAATTGGTCAGCCTGCTTGCCCATGCCGAACATACGCAGGGCCGACTCGGCCTTATCCAGATATCCGGGCAGCTTGATCTTTACCTTGTCGTTGCCGAGAAAACCGCCGCTCTTGCCGAGCGAGGACACGGCGTAATCGGCCCCCTTGGCCAGCGCCTCCTTGACCCCGGCACTGGCATCACCACTGGAGATGGCGTCGAGCCCACCCGCCTGGGCCATTCCGGCAGTCAGGGCAAAAAACAGGGCAAAAGCTGGCTTGAGCAGTCGGCGCATGGGTTTCTCCGGGTAATCAGACGATATCGAGGTGACCGATGCCGGTCGACAGATCCCGGTCCTTCGATTCCTTGCCATAGAGCTTGATCTGCAGGCGCAGGTCATTCAGCGAGTCGGCATTGCGCAAGGCATCTTCGTAGGTGATCTTGCCTGCCTCGTAGAGGTCGAAGAGCGCCTGGTCGAAGGTCTGCATACCGAGTTCGCGCGATTTCTTCATGATCTCCTTGATCTCGTGCACCTCGCCCTTGAAGATGAGGTCCGAAATCAGCGGCGAATTGAGCAGCACTTCGATGGCGGCCATGCGGCCCTTGCCATCCTTCTTCGGAATCAGGCGCTGCGACACCATGGCACGCAGATTGAGGGAGAGGTCCATGAGCAATTGCTGGCGACGCTCTTCCGGGAAGAAGTTGACGATCCGGTCAATGGCCTGGTTGGCACTGTTGGCATGCAACGTCGCCAGACAGAGATGGCCGGTTTCGGCAAAGGCGATGGCGTAATCCATGGTGTTGCGGTCGCGGATTTCGCCCATCAGGATGACATCCGGTGCCTGACGCAGGGTGTTCTTGAGGGCCGGGCCCCAGTCATCGGTATCAACGCCGACTTCGCGCTGCGTGACGATACAGTTCTTGTGCTCGTGCACGTATTCGATCGGGTCTTCGATGGTGATGATGTGCCCGTAGGAATTTTCGTTGCGGTAATCGACCAGGGCAGCCAGCGAGGTCGTCTTGCCAGTACCGGTGCCACCGACGAAGATGATCAGGCCACGCTTGGTCATCGCCAGATCCTTGAGCACCGGAGGCAGTAGCAGTTCATCGAGGGTCGGGATGGTCATGTTGATGGTGCGGCAGACAACCCCGACGCGCCCCTGCTGGACCAGCGTATTGACGCGGAAACGGCCAATACCGGCCGGCGAAATGGCGAAGTTGCATTCCTTGGTCGCCTCGAACTCGGCGGCCTGCCGGTCGTTCATCAGCGCCCGCGCCAATTCGGCAGTGTGTTGCGGCGTCAGCACCTGATTGGAAACCGGTGTCACCTTGCCATCGATTTTGATGGCCGGGGGAAATCCGGCGGTGATAAAGAGGTCCGAGCCTTTCTTCTGCGACATCAGGCGCAGAAGATCGTGCATGAATTTCATTGCCTGATCGCGTTCCATAATTTCTCTCTGTCCTGTCTATCCCCGATCAAGCCGGGAAGGCGTCCTTGTTGGCTGCCTTGAATTTCGCTTCGGCACTCGACACCACATTGCGTCGCACCAGATCGATGAGGTTCTGGTCCAGCGTCTGCATGCCGAAGTTCTGACCGGTCTGGATTGCCGAATACATCTGGGCCACCTTGTTCTCGCGAATGAGGTTGCGGATGGCCGGGGTGCCGATCATGATTTCGTGCGCGGCGACGCGGCCGCTGCCGTCCTTGGTCTTGAGCAGCGTCTGCGAGATAACGGCGCGCAGCGACTCAGAGAGCATCGAACGAACCATCTCCTTTTCCGCCGCCGGGAAAACGTCAACGATACGGTCCACCGTCTTGGCGGCTGAAGAGGTGTGCAGCGTGCCGAACACGAGGTGGCCGGTTTCGGCTGCGGTCAGTGCCAGACGGATGGTTTCCAGGTCACGCATTTCACCGACCAGGATGACGTCCGGATCCTCACGCAGGGCCGAACGCAGAGCGTTCGAGAAGGACAGGGTATGCGGCCCGACTTCGCGCTGGTTGATCAGGCACTTTTTCGATTCATGGACGAATTCGATCGGGTCTTCGACGGTCAGGATATGGCCGTAATCGTTTTCGTTTACGTGATTGACCATGCCGGCCAGCGTCGTCGACTTGCCCGAACCGGTCGGCCCGGTGACCAGCACGATGCCGCGCGGATACTCGGAAATTTCCTGGAAAATCTTCGGCGCGTTCAATTCCTCGAGCGTCAGCACTTTGGACGGAATGGTCCGGAACACGGCGCCAGCACCACGGTGCTGATTGAAGGCATTAACCCGGAAACGGGCCAGGTTGGGGATTTCAAACGAGAAGTCGCATTCCAGCGTCTCTTCATAAATCTTGCGCTGGCCATCGTTCATGATGTCATAGACCATGCCATGAACATCCTTGTGTTCCATGGCCGGCAGGTTGATGCGCCGGACGTCGCCATGCACACGGATCATCGGCGGCAGGCCGGATGACAGGTGGAGATCGGAGGCCTTGTTCTTGACGCTGAAAGCCAGCAGTTCGGTGATGTCCATTCGGATCGTCCTCGGAGCGCGTGTATACTTGGTTTGTTGTAAATTCCCAATGGATTATGAGCGCAATCGCCGACAACCTGCAAGCTGTCCAGGCCCGTATTCGCGACGCTGCGGTTCTCGCCGGTCGTTCGCCGGAAAGTATCCGCCTGTTGGCCGTCAGCAAAACCTGGCCGCTACCCAGTGTCATTGACGCGGCCGATGCCGGCCAGTCCGCCTTTGGCGAAAACTACGTGCAGGAAGGCGTCGACAAGCAAACAGCATTGGCCGGTCGCCATCTGGACTGGCATTTCATCGGCCCGCTGCAAAGCAACAAGTCGCGCCTCGTCGCCGAACACTTCGACTGGGTCCATTCCATTGACCGCCTGAAAATTGCCGAACGCTTGTCGGCGCAACGTCCCACCCATCTGCCGCCGATGCAGGTGTGCGTTCAGGTCAATGTCTCCGGCGAGGCCAGCAAGAGCGGTTGTGCTCCGGCCGATGCCCGGGCCCTGTGCCAGGCCGTCGCCGCTCTGCCCGGCCTCCAGCTACGCGGACTGATGGCCATCCCCGAACCAACCGATGACCCGGCTGCCCAGCGCGCCCCGTTTCGTCAGGTGCGTGAACTATTTGAAAACATCAGGGCGGCAGGTTTGCCGCTCGATACCTTGTCCATGGGCATGTCCCACGATCTTGAAGCCGCCATCGCCGAAGGCGCGACTATCGTCCGCATCGGTACGGCCATTTTTGGTGAAAGAAATTACTCATGAAAATCGTTTTCCTCGGCGGCGGCAACATGGCCAACGCCCTGATCGGCGGCATGCTCAAGCAAGGATTCGCCGCCAGCGACATTGAAGTCATCGAGCCTTACGCCGACGCCCGCGCCAAGCTGGTGGCTTCATATGCGGTGGTTTGCCACGAAAACGCCACCAGCGCGCCGTCCTCGCCGGACATCCTGGTCCTCGCCGTCAAGCCGCAGCAAATGAAGGAAGCTGTCGCGCCGCTCGTTGGCAAGCTGGGCTCGGCGGTTGTCATCAGCATCGCCGCCGGGCTCGACATGGCCGCGCTGTCGCGCTGGCTGGGCGGCCATCGCCAGATTGTCCGGTGCATGCCCAACACGCCCGCGCTGATTGGCGCCGGCATCACCGGGCTCTGCGCCCTGCCAGAAGTAAGCGCTGACCAACGCGCCGCCGCCGACCGTGTTCTGCGTGCCGTCGGCACCACGGTATGGATCGAAGACGAAGCCAGAATCGATGGCGTTACTGCCATTTCAGGCAGCGGCCCGGCCTACGTCTTCCTCTTTATCGAAGCGCTGCAACAAGCCGCGGCCGAACTCGGTTTCACACCGGAGCATGGTCGCCAGCTGGCCATCGAAACGGTTCAGGGTGCCGCCGGTCTGGCTGCCCAGTCGACGGAACCTGCCGCCATCCTCCGCGAACGGGTCACTTCCAAAGGCGGCACCACCGAAGCCGCCCTGCGCATCATGGCCGAACGCGGTGTCAAGGACGGCATTGTCGCCGGTTGCCACGCCGCCGCCGCCCGCGGCAAGGAACTTGGCAAGATCCTCGGAGCCGACTGATGCAAGCCATCGTCTTCCTGCTCGACGCCGTCGCCAGCTTCTTCGCCACGCTTTTCCTGCTGCGTTTCATGATGCAGGCGACGCGCGTTTCGTTTGCCGGGCAGATCGGTGATTTCGTCGTCAAACTGACCAACTGGGCCGTCAAGCCGCTACGCCGCGTCATCCCCGGCCTTGGCGGCTACGACTGGGCCAGCCTGATCGCCGCACTCGCCGTAGAACTCCTCTTCGCCGGCATCATCATCGGCGCAGCGACGCGCTTCGGTGAGATTGATCTGGGCGGTGCCGCGCCGATGGTTCTGCTCATGGCCGGCCGCGCCCTGTTGCGCCTTGCCGTCTACATCCTGATCGGCGCACTGATCCTGCAGGCCGTGCTGTCCTGGGTCAATCCCTACTCGCCGCTGTCGGCCCCCGCCTACCAGTTGACTCGCCCGATGCTCGATCCCATTCGCCGCATCATTCCGACCATTTCCGGCATCGACCTGTCCCCTCTGGTCGCCATCCTGCTCCTGCAAACGGCGCTCATGTTCCTGTGAGCGAATGGTTCCGGCAGGCCGCTGATGGCCGCATCACGCTGACCCTGCACATCCAGCCCGGTGCCAAAAAGACCGAATTTGCCGGGCTGCACGGCGACGCACTGAAAATCCGCCTTGCCGCGCCGCCGGTCGATGGCAAAGCCAACGAGGCACTGATCAGATTCGTTGCCGATACGCTGAAACTTGCCAAATCAGCGGTCAGCCTGAAGAGCGGCCAGACCTCGCGGCGCAAGGTACTGGAGATACAGGGAGCGCCCCTGTCGGCGATTCAAGCATTTGGCACTACGAATTAATTCCCGGCACATCGTTCCGGCTTGGGCTTGTGGCAGGTTCGCGCCCAATTCAGACTTTTTTTCAATTCAGGCTCCCATGGACTGCTAGCTGAGCAGAGCAGACGGACAAGCCAATTTCTGTTCGACAAGCCCTGGGCCAATCCCCGCTTTGAGCAGTTGGCCCGAGCCCGGCAGCTGAACATCGATTACCTGCCGATCAACCTGACGATTCCTTAAGCGGCAATTTACCCGGTCAACAAGAAAGTCCACCAGCGCGATTTTTGGAAATTCACGGGGCGCGTTAATTAGCGAGTTACCCAGCCTCCGCAAACAGGGAACACTTGGCCGACAAAACAATCGGCAGCGGGACTGCACAGATAGGCAGCAAATGCACTGTCCTCATCGGCACTAACGAGACGTCCTAAGGGGACCTGATATTTTATGCGCTCCTTAAAGGCAGGCTGGGCCTGTACCTCGGGAGGAAAGTAGGTAGAGTTTTCAACAAAATTCTGAGCGATCGCGTTGACCTGAATCTTGTGGGCGGCCACCTCCACACCCACCGCTTGAATGTAGGCGAGTTGTGCGCCACGCGCCGCAGCATAGCTGGAGCGATTTGACATTCCCCGCAATGCGGCAGCGCTACCCATCAACAAAATCTTTCCAGAATTTCGTTCAATCATTTGGGGCAGTACCGCCTTGATCATCGCTTGCATGGGGTGCACCAGCGCAGCAAAAACAGCCGCCCATTCATCCGATTCAACCTGATGTGCCAACGTGTTGGGGGCGGGAATGGCAAGATTGAGGACCATTGCATCAATATGTCCGTTATCGGCCACGACACGGGAGGGATTCCCGGGGAAAATTAATGGCGTTCGGTCCGCCAACACCTCTGCACCAAAAGCCTTGAAGGTTTTACACAAGGCCGGCCCCATGAAATCGTCTGCTTGTGTAATGAGAACCCGTTTGCCGCTGAGTGAAATATCTTTCATGCTAATCTCCGAATGTAATTGATTTTATGGTCTAAATTTGAATTGGATCTTGAGCGTTCAGTCGTTGGCTGGATACTGATCAATACTACAAGACATCTCCAACAATGCATCTGCAACATACCGTCATCAATCTGTCAGCGAACGCCCTTGGGGTACTACCGGTCCCACAATCGATAAGCAAGATCCCGTCGGTCCAAACTGCACAGGTCAGTACGATATTGCCACCCTCTCGACCCCACTGAATAGAGACAGAATGTTTACCTGCCACCTGCGATACATCATCGACCCGTTCAAGCTCAAAGAATTTGAGCATTACGGCAGGCTCTGGATTCCCCTCGTCGAAAAATTTGGCGGCAAACATCACGGGTACTTTTTGCCATCCGAGGGCGCAAATAATGTCGCGCTGGCAATGTTTACGTTTCCCAGCATGGCGCTCTATGAGGAGTACCGTACCAAGTCACTCCAAGACCCAGAGTGTCAAGCTGCCTTCAAGTATGCGGAGGACACTCGCTGCATCATCAGCTATGAACGCAGCTTCTTCCGCCCAATATTCGAGCGCTAACGACTCATTCAAGCCATGACGGCTTCGCGGCGCGCGCGGAGTAGCCAAAATTCGGCAAGGACGAATTGCGACTCCTGCCCGTCAGTGATGATTCGCCGCCGTAATCCCCAAAAGAAAGCGGTGGGATAACCCACCGCTTTTAGTAGAAACCTGCGACCAGGAAAAAGGGCTTAAGCCTGATAGACGACCCGTCCACCGACCAGCGTGGTCTTCACCTGGCCAGTCAGCAGGTAGCCAAGCCACGGCGAATTCTTGCCACGGCTTTTCAAGGCTTCCGGTGTCAATTGCCAGATGGCTGCCGGATCGAAGATGCAAAGGTCAGCGACGGCACCGATTGCCAACTGGCCACTGGGCAGACCAAGCACTTCGGCCGGTGCCGAGGTGATGCGGGCCAGGGCGTCGGGCAGGCTGACGCCGGCGGCCTCGGCCCATTTCAGGGTGAGCGGCAGGAGGACTTCAAGGCCGGTTGATCCCGGCTTGGCTTCGCCGAAAGGCAAGAGCTTGTCGTCGGCACCGACCGGGGTGTGGTCAGAGCAAATGGCGGCGAGCCCCGCTGCGGCGGCGTTGGAGAGCGCCTGACGGTCACTTTGGGCGCGGAGCGGTGGGCTGAAACGGGCATGTGGATTGAAGTAGCCGATGTCGTTTTCGGTCAGCAGCAGGTGATGAACGCCGATGTCGAAAGTGACCGGCAGGCCTTCCGCCTGCGCCCGCTGGACGAGCGCCACGCCGGCCGCCGAGGAGAGTCGGGTGAGATGGACGCGACAGCCGGTATCGCGCACCAGTTGAACGACAGTGCCGATGGCGATGGTTTCGGCGGCGACCGGGATGCCGGCGAGGCCGAGGCGGCTGGAGACTTCACCTTCATGCGCGATGCCATTGCGCGACAGCCAGTAATCCTGCGGCTGCAGCCAGATGGCGAAGCCGAAGGTAGTGGCGTACTCCATGGCGCGGAGCAGGGCTTCAGTATCGACAACGGTCCGGTTGGCCTGCGAGAAAGCCACGCAGCCGGCTTTCTTCAAGCCAGCCAGTTCAGCCAGTCGTTCGCCCTGCAAACCAAGGGTCAACGCACCGAGTGGCAGAACACGGGCCTTGCCGATTTCAGCGCCGCGATGGACCAAACGGTCGGCCAGTTCCGGCTCGTCGAGCGGAGGATCGGCGTCGGGCGGAACGACCACCGAGGTGACCCCGCCAGCAACGGCGGCAGCGAGTTCGGCCTCGATGGAGTTGAGACGGGCACCGAGGTCAATCAGGCCGGGACAGACGACACAGTCAGTGGCGTCTATCGTCTGTTCGGCGACGAAGCCGGCCGGCGCTTCGCCCAAACCGGCTACCTTGCCATGGGCGATGTAGAGCGAGGCGTTACGGTCTACGCCATTTTTCGGGTCAATCAGGCGGCCGTTCTTGATTTCAATGTTCATTTCAATTCCCCGCAACAATGCTCATGACGGCCATGCGCACCGCGATGCCGAAGGTAACCTGGGGCAGGATCACGGCCTGTGGTCCGTCGGCGACGGCCGAATGGATTTCAACGCCGCGATTCATCGGCCCCGGATGCATCACGATGGCGTCCGGCTTGGCCAGCGCCAGTTTTTGCGGCGTCAGGCCGTAATGGCGAAAGTACTCGCCGGCCGAAGGCAGCAGCGCCCCGGTCATGCGCTCGTTCTGAAGGCGCAGCATGATGACCACATCGACATCCTTGAGGCCTTCGTTCATGTCGTGGAAGACATGCACACCGAGCTTGTCGAGATGCTTGGGCAACAGGGTTTCCGGCCCAATGGCGCGGACTTCCGGGACACCCAGCGTGGTCAGGGCATGGATATCGGAACGGGCAACGCGCGAATGCAGGATGTCGCCGACGATGGCGACGCGCAGCTGCGTGAAGTCCTTCTTGTAGTGCCGGATGGTGTACATATCGAGCAGGCCCTGGGTCGGGTGGGCGTGCCGTCCGTCGCCGGCATTGACGACATGGACATCGTCGCGGCCGATGCGCTGGAGGTGCTCGGCGATCAGGTAGGGGGCACCGCTTGAGGCGTGGCGCACGACAAAGAGGTTGGCGTGCATGGCGACCAGGTTGTCGATGGTGTCGAGCAGGGTTTCACCCTTGGCCGTCGATGACTTGTTGATGTCGAGGTTGATGACGTCGGCGCTCAAACGCTTGGCGGCGATTTCAAAGGTGGTGCGGGTACGCGTCGAGTTCTCGAAAAACAGGTTGAAGACGCTCTTGCCACGCAGCAGGGGCACTTTCTTCACATCGCGGGCCGAGACCTCCATGAAGGACGCGGCGGTATCGAGTATCTGCGTCAGGATGCGCTGCGGCAGGCCTTCAATCGACAGCAGGTGGGTCAGTTCGCCGTCCTTGTTCAACTGCGGGTTATGCATGTTCAAGTCTCCAGGCGAGTTGGCCATTGTCCTGTTTGCCGAGCACAAGGTTCTGACCATCGCTCAGTTCAACATCCCACACACCATAGGTTGCCGCCACCGGCAGCTCGCGGCCACCCCGGTCGGCCAGCACGGCCAGCTCGACGGAGGCCGGACGACCATAGTCGAACAGTTCGTTGATTGCCGCCCGCGTCGTCCGCCCGGTGTAGAGGACATCATCGACCAGAATCAGGTGACGACCTTCGACGTCGAAGGGGATCACGGTCGGCTTGCACTGTGGGTGCAGGCCTTTTTCGGCGAAGTCGTCGCGATAGAAGGAAACGTCGATCAGGCCGATCTCTTCCGGCAGATTGAGCAGTTCGCGCAAGCGCTCGGCGATCCATGCGCCACCGCTGTAGATGCCGACCAGAGCGGGCTGGTTGGCAAGTTGCGGGCGAATCAGGTCGGCCAGCTGGCGACATTGCGCCTCGGCATCGGGCAGGGAATCAGGCAGGGGTGACATGGTGCGGGCTTTCGAACCAGGTTTGAAGGATGAGTTGGGCCGCGACCGCATCGAGCAGCGGCTTGGCAGTTTTACTGTTACGCCCGGTTTCGCGCAGGCGTGCTTCGGCATCAACCGAGGTCAGGCGCTCGTCGGCAAAGCCGACTGGCAGGTTATAACGACGCTTGAGTCGTTCGGCGAACTTGGTCGCCAGCCGGGTCATTTCGTGTGGGGTCCCATCAACGTGGGTGGGCAGTCCAACGACCAGCTGCACCGGCTGCCATTCGGCGACCAGCTTGCCGATAGCGGCAAAGCGGTCGTCATTTGACTCGGCGTGAATGGTGGTCAATGGATGTGCGGTACCGAGCATCGTCTCGCCGGTGGCGACACCAATGCGCTTTTCGCCGAAGTCAAACGCGAGGACCGTGCCCATTAGCAAGCCGATTCGTTCATGCGTGACCGGCCACATCCGAGAGTTGCGTAAAGCTGATACCGAGCTTCTGCATGGCGGCCGGCAGGCGCTCTTCAGGTGGCAGATCGAAGAGGATGTCAGCCTTGGCCGGGACCGTCAGCCAGGAGTTCTGGGCCAGTTCATCTTCAAGCTGCCCGGCGTCCCAGCCGGCATAACCAAGGGTAACGATGATCTCTCCCGGCAACCCGCCGCTGGCCACCGAGTTGAGTACATCGCGGGAACTGGTCAGGCCGACCTCGCCATTGACGGCCAGGGTTGATTGCCACTTGCCGACCGGACGGTGCAGGACAAAGCCCCGATCCAGCTGGACCGGGCCACCGAAATAAACCGGCAGGTCAGCCAGATTTTCAGCTGTCAGCTTGATGTCGATCTTGTCGAACAGGCCAGCCAGATTCATGTCAATCGGCCGATTGACGATAATGCCTAGCGCCCCGTTCTCATTGTGCTCGCAAATGTAGATCAGGGAATTGGCGAAATACGGGTCTTCCAGCGCCGGCATGGCGATCAGGAAGTTGTCGGTCAGGTTGACGTTGTCCATAGCTGGAATTTTAATCGCCGGGGAGGTACAAACCAACCATGAAAAAAGAAAAAGCCCTCGTCTGGTTTCGCCGTGACCTGCGCGACCATGACCATGCCGCCCTGAGTGCTGCACTGGCCGGCGCAGAGGCGGTCTATTGCGCGTTCGTTTTCGATTGGGAAATTCTTGACGCTTTGCCCGACCGCCATGACCGCCGTGTTCATTTCATCCGCGAATCGCTGGTTGAACTTGATGCTGCCCTGCGCGCCAGGGGCGGCGGGCTGATCGTCCGGCATGGCCGGGCGACCGAGGAGATTCCTTCCCTGGCACGGCAGCTGGGTGTATCGGCCGTCTATGCCAACCGCGATTATGAGCCTTCGGCCAAACAACGCGATGCGGCGGTTGGCCAAGCCTTGCTCACCGATAGCATCGATTTCCACACCTTCAAGGATCAGGCGTTTTTTGCGGGCGATGAAGTACGGACTCAGGCCGGCCATCCATTCTCGGTCTTTACCCCGTACAAGAATGCCTGGTTGAAGCGCCTGACCGCCGCCGATTGTGCCGAATGGCCTTGTCGCGGAGAATTCACCGGGGCAGACTTGGCCGGTGTCCCGACTCTGTCCGAGATCGGCTTCGCAGCCACTGACCTGATGCAACTGGGCATCCGTCCCGGCATGAGCGGGGCCCGTGCCCTGTGGGATGACTTCCGCCAGGAACGCCTCGAGCACTACGGTGAACGACGCGATTTTCCTGCCGTAAAGGGTGTCTCCTACCTGTCGGTGCATCTACGCTTCGGGACCATCAGCATTCGTGAACTGGTGCGCGCTGCGCTGCAGGCAAAAGACCCCACGTGGCTGAGCGAACTGATCTGGCGAGACTTCTATTTCATGATCCTTGACCACTCCCCGCAGGTTGTCGGCAGCGCTTTCAAGCCGGCCTACGACGCCATTGCATGGGACAACTGGCCGACCGGGCTTGCCGCCTGGCAGGCCGGGCGGACCGGCTACCCGCTGGTCGATGCGGCGATGCGCCAGCTAAACCATAGCGGCTGGATGCACAATCGCCTGCGCATGCTTGTGGCGTCATTCCTGAGCAAGGATCTCGGTATCGACTGGCGTCTGGGCGAGCAATATTTCGCCGCAAAGCTCAACGATTTCGACCTTTCGGCCAACAACGGCGGCTGGCAATGGGCTGCCTCAACCGGCTGCGATGCACAGCCCTATTTCCGGATATTCAACCCGGTCACTCAGTCGGAACGCTTTGATCCTGCGGGAAAATTCATCCGCCGCTATGTGCCGGAACTGGCCAAGGTTCCTGACAAGTACATCCACGCCCCGTGGCTGATGGGACGTGTCGAGCAGGAAGCCATCGGCATCATCATCGGGCGGGACTACCCGGCACCGATTGTGGACCACGCAGCGGCCAGGAAAAAAACCCTGGACCGCTACGCCGTCGTCAAGCCAACGGCTTAATTGGCAGCCTTGCCCTTCATGTAGCCAGCAATGATGTTGAGCAGCTCAACCTCGTCGTAGGGCTTGCCGAGATAGTGGTTGGCCCCGATTTCCAGCGCGTAGTTGCGATGCTTGTCCGCTGTCCGCGAGGTAATCATGATCACCGGCAGCGAACGCAGGCGGCTATCAGCACGGATGTTGCGGACCAGGTCGAAGCCGTCCATGCGTGGCATTTCGATGTCGGAAAGGATGACATCGGGTGCTGCATCGACCAGTTGCTCGAGCGCATCGACGCCATCCTTGGCGAGAATGACCTGATAGCCTTCGCGCATCAGCAGACGACTGGTAATCTTGCGCACGGTCAGTGAGTCGTCGACCACCATGACCGTCGGCAGACTGGCAACTTCGGTCAGCAAGGGCTGCATCATCGACGGCACGGCGGCATGCGCATGCGAACCCGTCACCCGGCTGGCCAGGGCCACCGGATTGAGAATCAGCACGACCTTGCCGTCACCGAGCACGGTGGCGCCGGCAATGCCGACGACGCGGGCGAGCTGGGCGCCGATGTTTTTGACGACGACTTCCTGGTTGCCCTTGAGTTCATCGACGAGCACGGCCACCCGTTGCGTACCCGAGCGCAGCAGCAATATCCAGTACTGGCGGTGGGCTTCCGGCACGGCATCCATGTCGCCCAGCAGATGCGGCAGGAAATGGAAGGGGTAGTGGTTCCCCTGCCATTCAACCTCGCCACGCTCACGTACAGCGGCGAGTCCTTTTTCCTTCATTTCCTTGACCTGCTCGATCATCGTCGACGGAACCGCGTAGAGATGATGGCCGACCCGGATGAGCAGCGTCTGGGTAACCGCCAGGGTCAGCGGCAGGTAGAGACGGAAAGTGGTGCCCTGCCCAGGCTGCGAGAGGATTTCGATACGGCCGCCGATGTCGCCGACTTCCGACTTGACGACGTCCATGCCGACGCCGCGGCCGGACAACTGGGTCACTTCGGTTGCTGTCGAGAAGCCGGGCATGAAGATGAATTCGAACAGCGTCGTTTCATCGGCTACCTGCCCCGGCTGGAGCAGGCCCATCGTCTCGGCACGGGCGCGGATACGCTCGAGATCGAGGCCTTTGCCGTCATCGCTCATCGAGAGAATGATTTCATTCCCTTCCTGGGCCAGCTTGACAACGATTTCACCCGCCTCGGACTTGCCGGCAGCAAGACGCTCATCGCGGCTTTCGATACCGTGGGTGACGGCATTACGCAGCATGTGCTCAATCGGCGCCAGCATCTTGTCGAGCACCGAGCGGTCAATATCAACCTGCCCCCCGACGATGTCGAGGCTGGCCCGCTTGCCGACTTCCTTGGCACTCTGCCGGACGATCCGGTAGAGACGCTCGGTCTGGCTGGCGAACGGCACCATGCGCACACCCATCAGCTCCTGTTGCAAGCTGCGGTTGAGGCGTGACTGGGCGAGAATCGCCGCGTTGGCGTCGTCGAGGTTCTTGAGCAAGCTCTGCTGAACGGTCGCCACGTCATTCACCGACTCGGCCATGAAGCGGGTCAGTTCCTGGAAGCGGGTGAAGCGATCGAGTTCGAGCGGATCGAAATCGACTTCGTTTTCGGGTGTGTGGGCGACCCGTGCCTGAATCTGCGTTTCGGCCTGGATTTCGATTTCGCGCAGCTGGCGACGCAGACGAATGACGTTTTCCGTCAATTCGAGCATCGACCCCTTCAGGCTGCGCATTTCGCCTTCAATCCGGGCGCGGGCAATCGACAGCTCACCCGCCTCGCCGACCAGACGATCAATCAGATCGGCACGGACGCGCAGCGTGGCACGCTGGCCACTTGCCTCACCCTCGCTATCGGCTTCAACTGCCGGCGTCAGGCGGACAACCGGAGCCTGCGTTGCTGTTTCCGCCGTAGCCTCGGGCATTTCCGGAGCAGCCGGCTCTTGCGGCCCGGCGCGTAGACGCTCGACCGCCTGATCAAGTGCGTCGCACCCGGCTTCGATTTCATCGACAAAGGCCGGCGTTGCACGCCCCTGATGCAGGGCTTCTTCAACGCGTGTTTCCAAGTGGTGGGTCGCCTCACCAAGATTCATCGCCCCGGCCATCCGGGCGCTTCCCTTGAAGGTGTGCAACAGGCGGGCAATCGCCCGGGGGGCAGTGTCACCTGCCAGATCGTCACGCCAGGCACGAACCTGGGCGGTCAGATCGCGGGTCAGATCGACCGCTTCCTCAAGGAAGATCGGCAGCAGTTGTTCGTCAAGTTCGTCGTTGAGCTGCGGAAGGACGGGAGCCGGCGCAATCTGGATCGATTCGACAACCGGTTCGGGTACTTCAGCATCCGTATCAAGCGACGCGATGGCTTCGGAGTCTGCCACTGGGGCAGCTTCGACCACCGCTGCAACCGGATGGAAAATATCTTCGAGGGCGGCGATCAGTTGTACCTGATCCGCCGGCAATTGCTGCGCAGCCAGCCCGGCAAACATATCTTGAAGCGTAATGATGGCCTGGCGGACCGTTTCCAGCCCTTCGATACTTTCGCCCTGACCCGAACTGTCACGTCGCAACAAGGCATGCTCGAGGGCGATGGCCAGCCGGTGCAGGGGCATCAGACCAACCGTGCCGGCAATGCCGCCCAGGGTATGCGCCGCACGCGTCATGTCGAAGGTGGTCGGGGCCGACGGCATGGCATCAATAATCGCGTAGCTGTCAACGAGCGTCTGGAGGTGGCCGCGCGCTTCTTCACGGAAGATGTCGTAAAGCGTCGGCGGCTCGCTGACCGGCAAGGACTGCTCCAGAGGCGCCTCAATTTCCTGCGGCGCTTCCGCTTGGACCTCTGGCTCTGGCTCTGGCTCTGGCTCTGGCTCGGCTTGCTCGGCTTGCTCAACCTGCTCAACCTGCTCAACCTGCTCAACCTGCTCAACCGAATCAACCTGCTCAACCGAATCAACCGGCATCGCCATCACTTCGATTTCTTCGGCAATCTCGCCCGGTAGCGCCACAGCGTCGAAAGCGATCTCGACTACCGGCGGCTGGGCTTCCAGTTCGGGTATTGCCTCAGACAAGGACTGTACTTCGAATGCCTCGCCAAAATCGGGAACAGGTTGTTCTGCTTCAGGCAGGGACGCTTCAACTGCCGCCGGGGCTTCGACCACAGTCGGAACGGCAGGCGCTTCGACGCCACGCAGGCGGCAGGCCAGCGCGACCAGAGCGCTGGCATCGGGAGCCCGGCCTTGCGCGGATTCGAGATGGACAACCCAGTCGGCAAAGAGGGCATGGCCGTCCTCGATCATTGACTGCAGTTCGGGCGTTACCGCCGTATCCTGGCGCAACCACAAATTGAGTGTCTGCTCGAGTTCCCAGGCCACTTCGCCGAGGTCGGTGAGACCAACCATCCGGCCGCTGCCCTTGAGGGTATGCATGGAACGGCGGACCGTGGTCAACGCCTCAACATTATCGGGGGCGGCGACCAGCACCGCCTTCTGCTCGCCGATGGTGGCGAGGACTTCGTTGGCTTCCTCAAGGAAGATCGACAGCAGTTCGGCGTCAATCGCCTCATGCGTCGACTCGGCCAGTTGCAGTGTTTCGGCCGACGGAGCCGCCGGGGCCTCGTGGCCGAGGGGCTTGAGTCCGGACAGGGCGGCATCGAGTTCGGTGCCGGACTGCAGGGCATCGAGGACAGCCTTGGCCGACTCGCCCAACTCGCGGTTGGCGACCAGGTCGGCATCCTTCTGGATATCCTGCAGGTTCTGCTTCAGTTCGTCCTGCAGACGCTCGTCTTCGGGCGCTTCCTTGAGTGCCTCGAAAAGCACATGGGTGTCCCGGGCCTGCTGCGCGAGGAGCACTTCAACCGTCGGGGCGGCGGGCGCCTCCGGCTCCGGCTCATGCTCGTCGGACGTTTCGCCGTTCATGCGCTTGACGAAGGCGTCGAAATCCGTCTCTCCGTTTTGCAGGGAGTCGACAAAGAAACCCAGCATCGACAGATGGTCTGCTACCGCTTCGAATTCGCCGCTGGCTGGCTGATAGTCCGGCTGGGCGAATTGCTCGATAGTGACCGCGCATTCCTTGAGGCTGTTAACCGCGGGGAAATGACCAAGCATGGCCAGCGCACCGCTGATCTGCTTAATCGGATTTTCCAGCTGCAGCAAGTCATGGGCTTTGGCCGGATCACGGAAGAACCCGTCGAGCGCCTGCTCGACCTGCGCCAGATTGTTCTGGATTTCCCGCGCGACCTGACCGATCAGCAGCTTCTCCTGCGCCCGCCGGGTCATTTCGTCGAGCAAGGGTATACCGGCATCGTCAGGGGCCGGGCGACCGGCGATGCAGCCATAAAGACGGGCCACCATAAGATCGACCTGCTGCGCGAAGTCAGTGCCCAGTCGCTGGAAATTATCCAGGGCATTCTCCAGGAGCAGAACCGTGGTGGCGACTTCCATGGCCACCGCATCATTGAACCGCGACGGTTCCTCAGACAGCCAGTTGGCGATTGCGCCAAGACCCTGGCCAAGGCGCTTGAGGTCGGTCTGGCCAACCTCGCCGGTCAGCTGCGCACAAACCCGGGCATTGTCCGAAAAGCCACTCAGACTGCCGCTATTACCGGTACAGAAACGGTTCCAGAAATCCTCGGCCAGCGCCAGCGCCTCGCGCAGCTTGCGCAACTCGGCCTGATGCGGCAGCGGGGCCACCGAAGCGGCAACATTCGGCAGCAATTCAGCCAGGCCGAAGGTCGATTGCACGGCCGCGATTTCGGGGTTCAGCCCGGCCGGGGCCTGGGCAATGAAATACAGCGCTTCGCGCAGGATACGCTCGGCGACATTGTTCGATCCGCCAACCAGACGCCGGATCTGGGCATCGATGCGGGAGCAAAGCTGGCGCGACGAGGGGTCGGCACCGCAGGCCTGATCGGCCAGCGCCTCGAGCACAGCCAGGGAAATCCACCAGAAGGAACGCGCCGCAGGTGTCGGCTGAACCGCTTCAATCTCGGCAATGGCCTCGCGCATCATGCGTCGGCCGGCCTCTGCCTTGGCCGGGTCTTTCAGCCAGAGGAGCAGGCCTTTCTGGAATTGCATGCGCTTGACGCGGAGGTTGCGCAGCAAAGCGTCGGCATCAAGCACCGGAACTTCAGCCGACCGTTTTGGCGGTCGACGTGATAGATCGGGGAAGAACAGATCGCAGGGATGCCCACCGGACAGGCCACGCGCCTGCTCCAGCGCCTGATAGACGGGGAGCAACACGAGCGGACGGTTGGGCTCGCCGGCCATCAGGTCGTCAAGATACTGGTGCAGGGCACTCATCGTCTGACGCAGAACGGCAACCGCCGCATCGCCGGACGGCAGGCGCTCTTCTTCCATGCCGGCGAGCAGCGCCTCGGTTGCCTCAGTGAGCAGCGAGACGCCATCCAGACCGACCATGGCCAGTGCACCATGCACCTGGTGGACATGGGTGCGACAGAATTTGAGCTGCGTGCGGTCAGCACTCGCCACATACTCGTCGAGTGCCTGCTCGGCGCGCTGCAAGGCCAGGTCAATTTCGCCCTTGACCCAGGTCAGTGGGCCCAAATCAAATTCCGTTGCCGCGTTCATGTTCTCTCGCGATGTTCGTCAGTCAACCTTGAAGCCGGCGACCGAACCCTTCAGTTCGGAAGCCAGTGCGGTCAGTTCGTCAACCGCCTGCGCCGTGCGTTGCGTACCGGCTGTCGTCTGTTCCGTGACGTGCAGGATGTCCTGCATCAGGCGCGCCACCTGGGTCGCCGAATCGGCCTGGTTCTGGGTCGAGGTGGAAATGCTCTGAATAAGGTCAGCCAGATTGCGCGACACGTCGCCAATCTCGGACAGGGCCTGACCGGCGGCGTCGGAGAGCTTGGCTCCCTCAACCACCCCACGGGTTGATTGTTCCATGGCGGACACGGCATCCTGCGTATCCGTCTGAATGGTTTTCACAATCGCCGCAATCTGCTTGGTGGCCTCACCGGAACGTTCAGCGAGTCGCTGCACTTCTTCCGCAACCACGGTAAAGCCGCGGCCTGCGTCACCGGCCGAAGCGGCCTGAATGGCAGCGTTCAGAGCCAGCACGTTGGTCTGTTCGGTAATGTCGGAAATCAGTTCCACGATTTCACCGATCTCCTGCGAGCTTTCGCCAAGGCGCTTGATTCGCTTCGAGGTTTCCTGGATCTGGTTACGAATTTCGTTCATACCCTTGATCGAATCCTGTACGGCCAGCGTACCCTTTTCAGCGGCCTGCAGCGATTGCCGGGCAACCTGTGCCGACTGCGTCGCGTTGCCGGATACCTCGGACATCGAACGGGCCATTTCGCGGGCCGACTGACCGGCTTCCTGAATTTCGGAAGATTGCCGCTCGGCAGCATCCAGCAGTTCGGCTGAAGTCTGGCGGGCGATTTCGGTCGCTGCCGTCACCCGGTTTGCCGCGTCGTTGATACGACCGACCAGCACGCGGAGTTCTTCAATGGTGTAGTTGATCGAGTCGGCGATGGCCCCCGTGATGTTTTCGCTCACGGTTGCGGTAACCGTCAGGTCACCGTCGGCGAGGTCGCCCAGTTCGTTCATCAGACGCAGAATGGCGTCCTGGTTTTCGCGGTTGGTCTGTTCAGATGCCTGCCGTTGGGTTTCCGCTTCTTCGGCGCGGCTGCCCGTATCAGCCAGGTAAATCTTGGCCAGCAGGGTCAAGGCGGCCAAGGCAACCAGGCTCAGCGAAAGCAGCAGAATGATATAAACACCGCGCTCGCTCAAGCCCTGCTGATAACCGTTGGCCAGATCGTCGGTGGCTTTCAGCAGGTCCTCACTCTCGCGGAAAATTCGCGAACCAGCCTGCTTGGAAAGAACCAGGGGCTGCATGTTGCCGAGAATGCTGGCAATCGCGCTCTGGTACTCCTTGAACGCCACATCGAGGCTTTCCAGACGGCCACGGCTGTCGGCATCGTTACTGCTCTTGCCGAGGGCGCTCAGGATGTCGCGGAAGGCGTTGGTGTCCTTGCCGAGCAGGAAGGCAACTTCAGGATTGATTTCGTCACCGACCAGCAGCGCCGATGCATTCTTGGCAATCCGCTGGGTCAGCATGACCAGCTGGCTGGACGACGCGATATCGCGCGAACCGGCGCCACCTTGCAGCTTGAGGGCAGCCAGTTGCTCGGTCAACTCAAGCATGGTCGAGTTCTTGTTGTCGATGGTCGCCACGTTCTTGCCCAGCGCCACCAGATTGGCTTCCTGGGCAATCACCGTTTCAGCGTCTTTGTCGGTCGTTGCCCAACGCTGGGCGAGCGCCTCGAGCTGCGGACGAACATCGGAGGAGGAGGCCGGCACATTGACGTTTCCGATTTCGCCACCATTGACCAGACGGTCAAACAGCTTGCCGAAGGTTTCACGCGACTCTTTCAACTGGGCAAAGGCGACGACGTTACCCTGCAGGGCAAGCGACGACGCTTTGGCCAGACGCTGCGAGAGCATGCGCATTTCACCCGAGGCGGCAATGTATGCCGTGTTATGCGTCGACTCACGATTGTCGTGATAAACCAGACCGGCAATCAGCAACAGCACGGCGACAAAAATGCCGCCCAGGGTCTTCATTTGCTGTTCGACAGGCTGCTCGGCAAGGAAAGCCGGCAAGGGCATCTTGGCGGCTGGCATCGCGGACGAAACGGTCATCTGGTCAGATGACCCACCGATGCCCAAACCAGAAATCTTCGGAAGCTTGAAGCTGAAAGCCATGGAAATCCTCCACTAGGGGCTGGGGCGAAAACCCTCTGTCAAACCCCGATATTCATAAAATCCTGATCGGCGAGCAATTCGCGCACCGAAAGCTTGTGCCAGACTTTTCCCTGCGTATCGGCAAAACGCTGCCGCCCCCAGGCCGGCATCGCTGCGTCTTCCGGTTCGACGGTAAAGTCTTCCGGATTCTTCAGACCGAGCATGCGCGAAACGAGCAGCGCGGCATTGACCCCGTGGCGTGCCCCGACCAGAAGTAGCCGGGCGTTGGCATTCTGGACAATCGGTGGACCACCACGAAAGAGCGAAAAGTCGCTGACGGCATGCAGGTTGCCGCGGATATTGGCGATCCCGGCAAACCACGGGCGGGTCATGGGGACCGGCGCCAGTTGTGAGGCCTGAACGATCTCGCCGCCATCCGAAAGGTCGACCAGCCAGGACTCGCCCCCTGCCTCGACGCCAAGCCAGGACGACGATCCCTGCCCCTTGGCTGCATTGGTGAGTCGCGTGGCCAGATATTCCTGGAAGTCGCGAAGGCTTGTTTTCCGTGCCATAGGGGTTAGGGCAGGGCCGCCACGCGTTGCAGCAGTTCTTCGGGATTCAGCGGCTTGACGAGATAGTCAACTGCGCCCTGACGCAAGCCCCAGATCTTGTCCGTTTCCTGCCCCTTCGAGGTGCAGACGATGATCGGGATTTTTTTGGTTTCTTCGTCCCGACTCAAGGTCCGCGTCGCCTGATAGCCGTTCAAGCCGGGCATCACGACATCCATCAGGATGAGGTCAGGCTTGGTGGCCTTGGCCTTGGCAATGCCCTCTTCGCCGTTTTCTGCGGTCGTCACCTGATAGCCGGCCTTGGTCAGCACATCAACGGTAAAAAAACGCTCGGTCGGCGAGTCGTCAACAACCAGAATATTTTTTATAGGCATGTACTCTCCCTCAACTACGAATTGGGCTCTGACTCGGCCGGCAGGGCAAACGTCGCCACCGTCTGGAGCAGGCTATCCTTGGTAAATGGCTTGGTCAGGTACTGGTCGGAGCCGACCATGCGACCGCGCGCCCGATCGAACAGCCCGTCCTTGGACGAAAGCATGATGACCGGCGTGGCCTTGAAGCGCGGATTCTTCTTGATCAGCGAACAGGTCTGGTAGCCGTCGAGGCGCGGCATCATGATGTCGCAAAAGATCACGCTGGGATGATGGTCGGCAATCTTGGCCAGCGCATCGAATCCATCTTCGGCAAGAACAACCTGACACCCGGCCTGGACGAGAAAAATCTCGGCGCTGCGCCGTATCGTGTTGCTATCGTCGATGACCATGACCCTGACGCCGCGCAGTCTGGATAAATCAGCCACTTTCCTTGTCCCCTATCCCTTGTGCCTCTGGCGGAGGCGCTATCGGTATCGGCGCATCATACTACGGAAGTATTACTTCAATGCAATGCCAATAACAGTGTTACAGCTTCCTGATCAGCGCTTCGGTAGCCACGGGATTCGGATAAAATCTCAGCCATCCTAGCCAACTCCGTTCGCTCCCCTCAGAGGGTGCGAAACACCATGACGACCACCGCCGCTGCCCCGCCCCCACCCTGCCCGCCGATGGTGCTGGTATTTTCTGCCAGCGACCCCTCGTCCGGCGCTGGCATGCAGGCCGACATACTGACTCTGGTCAGTCTTGGCTGCCACCCCCTCAGCGCACTGACGGCACTGACCGTGCAGGACACGGTCGGCGTCCAGAGCGTGCACCCGGTCAGCGCCGAAGTCCTTGAACAACAGGCGCGAACGGTGCTCGAGGATATGCCGGTGTTGGCTTTCAAGATCGGCATGCTGGGCAGCGTCGAGAACGTCCTGGCCGTGGCAGAAATCGTTTCCGACTATCCGGAAATCCCGCTCATCTTCGACCCGGTGCTGGCTTCAGGGCGCGGTGACGAGTTGTCGAGCGAGGAAGTCATTTCTGCCATCCGCGAAATGCTGCTGCCGCAGACCACCCTGCTCACGCCCAACGCGCCCGAGGCACGTCGCCTCGCCGAAAGCGACGAAGATGAAGGCGAACCGTCGATAGACGTGTGCGCCCAGCGACTGATCGAGATGGGCGCACAATATGTGCTGATTACCGGCACACATGAAAACACGCCCCAGGTCATCAACACCCTGTACGGGGCCGACGGGGTCATTCGCCGCGATCAATGGGAACGGTTGCCGGGTAGTTATCATGGCTCCGGCTGCACCCTGGCCTCGGCCATTGCCGGCTGCATCGCTGGCGGCGCCAGCGTCGAGGATGCCGTGCGCGATGCTCAGGACTACACCTGGCAGGCCTTGTCCAATGGCTTCCGGGCCGGCATGGGACAGTTCATACCCGACCGCTTTTTCTGGGCGCGCGGCGATGACGAGCAACCGGGAAAAGAAGGCATCAGCGTCGATGCGTCCTGAATTGCGCGGACTTTATGCCATCACGCCGGACATGGCCGATGGCGCACGCCTGCTGGCCGGCGTTGAGGCGGCCCTGGCTGGAGGCTGTCGCATTGTCCAATATCGCGACAAGGTCAGCACCATGCCTGAGTGTGTAGCCCGCGCCCGTGCCCTGCGTGATCTGACCCGCCGCTACGGCGCCAAGCTGCTGATCAACGACGATCTGGCCATGGCCGTTCTGGTCGACGCCGACGGCGTTCACCTCGGCCGGGACGACGGCAATCTCATGGCTGCCCGCGCCCTGCTCGGTCCGACGCGCCTCCTCGGCGCCTCCTGCTACGCCGATTTCGCCGCTGCCCAGGCGGCCGATGCCGCCGGGGTCGATTACGTCGCCTTCGGCGCGGTCTACCCTTCCTCGACCAAACCGCACGCCCCGCTGGCGACGCCAGACCTGTTTTCCCGCGCAGCCACATTGAATGCCTGCAGTTGCGCCATCGGCGGCATCACCCTCGACAACGCACCACCACTTATCGCCGCAGGCTGCGACCTGCTTGCCGTCATCACCGATTTATTCAGCGCCCCCGACATCACGGCACGCGCTGCCGCCTATCAACGTCTTTTCCAGGAAAACCAGCCATGACCTCTCGCAACCAACAATTGTTCGAGCGCGCCCAGCGCCACATTCCCGGCGGCGTCAATTCGCCCGTCCGTGCCTTCCGCTCGGTTGGTGGCACCCCATGTTTCTTCCAGAAGGGCGTCGGCCCGAAAGTGCAGGATGCGGACGGCAAGTGGTACACCGACTATGTCGGCTCGTGGGGTCCGATGATTCTCGGCCACGCCCATCCCGAGGTCATTGCCGCGGTTCAGGCCGCCGTTGTTGATGGCCTGTCGTTTGGTGCGCCGACCGAGAAGGAAGTCGATATCGCCGACCTGCTGTGCGAACTGGTACCGTCGATGGACATGGTCCGCCTTGTTTCCTCGGGCACCGAAGCAACCATGAGCGCCATCCGTCTGGCTCGCGGCCACACCGGGCGCGACCTCCTGATCAAGTTTGAAGGCTGCTATCACGGCCATTCAGACGGCCTGCTGGTCAAGGCCGGCTCCGGCCTGCTCACTTTTGGCAACCCCTCCTCCAGCGGCGTGCCGGCGGGCGTGGCCGAGAACACCATGGTCCTGACCTACAACGATCCGCAGGAACTGGCTGAAGCCTTCGCCAAACATGGAGACAAGATCGCGGCAGTAATCGTCGAACCGGTTGTTGGCAATATGAACCTGATTGCCCCGACGCCCGAATTCCTCAAGGCCATGCGCGACCTGTGCACGCAATACGGCGCCGTGCTGATTTTTGACGAGGTGATGACAGGCTTCCGCGTCGGCCTGAAGAGCGCCCAAGGCCTGTTCGGCATCACCCCCGACCTGTCCACCTTCGGCAAGGTGGTCGGTGGTGGCATGCCGCTGGGCGCCTTTGGCGGCAAGCGCGAAATCATGGAACGAATCGCCCCGCTCGGCCCGGTCTATCAGGCCGGCACCCTGTCCGGCAATCCGATCGCCACGGCCGCCGGCCTGGCTACCCTCAAGCTCGTGCAAGCCCCCAGTTTCTACGAGGCCCTGACGGCCAAGACCAAGGCGCTGTGTGACGGCCTCGTTGCCGCAGCAAAAAAACACGGCGTGGCCTTTGCCGCCCAGAATATCGGCGGCATGTTCGGGCTCTACTTTGCCGAGAAGTGCCCCGGCACCTACGACGACGTATTGGCCTGCGACAAGGAAGCCTTCAACCGCTTTTTCCACGCCATGCTCGAGGCTGGCCATTACTTTGCCCCGTCCGCCTTCGAGGCTGGTTTCGTCTCGGCAGCACACAGCGATGCTGACATCGCGGCGACCGTCGCGGCTGCCGACGCCTACTTCGCCACCCTGAAGTGAACTCTGGCTCGGCCTGGCTGATCCTTTTCATCGCGGGCCTCTGCGAGGTCGGCTGGGCGGTCGGCATGAAATATACCGACGGCTTCAGCCGACTCTGGCCAAGCCTGTGGACGGTGCTCGGCATGGCTGCCAGCGTGATCCTGCTTGGCTGGTCGCTGAAGACGCTGCCGCTGGGCACCGCCTATGCCGTGTGGACCGGCATCGGCGCCGTCGGCACGGCAATTCTCGGCATCTACCTGTTTGATGAGCCCAGCGATGCACTCCGCCTGGCCTGCATCGCCCTGATCGTCGCCGGCATCGTCGGCCTCAAGCTGGTCACGCCTGACATCGATTAAAGCCGCCGATCGGCATATCACGGTAATATTCCCCTAAAAGACGGGGGTAGGCCATGCAGGATGTCTTCAAGAAGCTGTACCAGAGCGGCGATTTCTGGGGCGGTCTGGCCGCCATGCTGGTGGCCCTGCCGGCCGCCATTGCCTTCGGCGTCACCGTCTATTCGGCCATTTCGCCCACCCATGCCGCACTCGGCGCCCTGGCCGGCATCATCGGCGCTACCGTCATTGGCCTCCTTGCTTCGATGCTGGGCGGTACCGACCGCCTGATCAGCGCACCCTGTGCCCCCGCCGCTGCACTGCTCTCAGCCTTTGCCATCGAACTGGTCGGGCAGGGCGTACCGGGTGAGGTCATCATCCTGATGCTGCTGCTCCTTGGCGTTCTGGCCGGTATGTTCCAGATTCTCTTTGGCTTCGTCGGCATCGGCCGCCTGATCAAATACATTCCTTACCCGGTGGTCAGCGGTTACCTGACCGGTGTCGGCTTGATCATCATCGGCAGCCAGCTCGGCAAACTGCTCGGCACGCCAACCGATACGCGCTGGTATGAAGCACTCGTGACCCCTGCGCTGTGGAACTGGCGGGCCGTCTCCGTCGGCCTGGCGACGATGGCCGTCATGTGGGCCGGACCCAGCCTGACCCGCCGCCTGCCCGGCACCATACTTGGCATCACCGCCGGCATCGCCTGCTATTTTGCCCTGGCCAGCCAGGATGAGAGCCTGCTCCAGTTAACCGCCAACAATCTACTGATCGGCCCACTCGGTGCTGATGGTAGTGGCTACATTCGCTCGATCACCTCGCGCTGGCACGAAATCGGCGACCTCCGTCTGGCCCAGGTTGCCGCCCTGCTCGGCAATGCCCTGACCCTGGCCGTACTGCTCTCGATCGACACCCTGAAAACCTGCGTCGTCCTCGATCAGCTGACCCGCTCCCAACACAACCCCAACCGCGAACTGGTCGCCCAGGGCATTGCCAACATGACCTCTTCAGCCGTCGGTGGCATTCCTGGAGCCGGGACGATGGGCGCCACGCTGGTCAACCTGTCGAGCGGCGCCATGACCCGTGCCTCTGGCCTTATCGAGGGTATGTCGGCGCTCGTCTTCGCCCTGTTGCTGAGCAGCTTCATCGCCTGGATTCCCGTCGCCGCACTGGCCGGTATCCTGATCGTCGTCGGCATTCGGATGATCGACCGCGGCCCCTTGCGCTTCGTCCAGTCAGCCGACACTGTCTTCGATTTTGGCGTTGTCGTCAGCGTCGTCGTGGTCGCCCTGACCGTCGGCCTGATCGCCGCCTCGGCGGCTGGCGTAGCGCTGGCCATCATTCTTTTCCTGCGCGAGCAGATCGGTGGCTCAGTCGTCCGCCACAAGTTTTACGTCAACCAGATGTCGTCAAACTGGCACCGCCCCGAGGCCGAAACGCGCATCCTCGAAAAGAAGGGGGATCAGGCGGTCATTTTTGAACTGCAGGGAAGTCTCTTCTTCGGCACGACCCAGCAACTGTACGGCGAACTCGAGCCCGAGCTGAAAAGCCGAAATTTCGTCATCCTCGACATGAAGCGGGTTCAGTCCGTTGATGTCACCGCGGCGCACCTGCTGACCCAGGTCTGCGACTCGCTGGCCGAACGCGGCGCCATGCTTCTGCTCTCCAATGTCCGAGAAAATCTGCCCAACAACCGGAATTTGCGCGAATTTCTTGCCCAGACCGGCGTGACTGAAAACCAGGAAACCGTGCGGCTGTTCAGCGAACTCGATAGTGCCATCGAATGGGTGGAGGATCGCCTGCTCGGTGAGAAGGAAACCGACGCCATTGCGCTGGACGATGCTGTCGCGCCCCCCCTTGAGCTTCACGAAATGGAGTTGTTTACCAATCGCAAGGACGAAACCCTGGCTGATCTTGAGGCGCGACTGGTCAAACGCAGCTACGCCGCCGGCGACGTGGTCTACTCGCACGGCGAACCGGGTGATGAGATCTACCTGATCCGGCGGGGCACAGTAAAAATCTTTGCGCCACTGGGCGGGGGCCGCTCTCGCCATGTCGCCACCTTCGGCCGGGGCGACTTTTTCGGCGGACTGGCCTTTCTCGATGGCCTGCCGCGTGGCAACGATGCGGTTGCCGGCAGCGACACCGAGTTCTTCATCCTGTCACTGGAAGAGTTCAATAACATTTCCGAGGAGCATAAGCGGCTGGCGCTGACCCTGCTCAAGGCACTGGCCCGTTCGCTAGCCCTCCGCCTGCGTCACGCCGATAACGAAAATGCGATGCTGCAGGAATATTAAGGGCTGGTTACCCGCCTAAGGCAGGGGTAGAGCCGAGTCGCGCCTATTTGGCGGATGACGCCGACACCGTCAGGGCGCGCGCCTCTTCCAGCTTTTTCCTGGCTTCGCGTTGCTCGGCCTGACGCAAGGCCAGATACGTCAGCCAGCCGACAACGCCCATACCAACGGTAAACCCGCCGTAGGCAAGGGGCCACGGAATACCCGAGGTCATCATCGAAAATTCCGACATGCCACCGATGCCGGCGACGATGTTGATCGGCATGAAGATGATCGACAGCTTGGTCAGTTTCGACACGCGCTGGTTCTGGTTGATGTTGATGAAGCCGACGACGGCATCCATCAGGAAGTTGATCTTGCCGAACAGGAAAGAGGTATGACCATCGAGCGACTCGATGTCGCGCATGATCTGCCGTGAATCCTCGAGCTGTGCTGGCGACAGGAACTTGCCGCGCATCAGGAAGGAGACAGCGCGCCGGGTGTCCAGCACGTTGCGCCGAATGCGTCCGTTCAAGTCTTCCTGCCAGGCAATGTCGGCCAGGATGTTACCCGCCTCATCGTCGGTCACCTTGGTGTTCAACACCTTCTTGCCGACCGATTCCAGTTCGGCATAGACGTCTTCGAGACGATCCGCCGAATATTCCGCATCGGCGGCGTAAAGGTCGAGCAGCACGTCGGTGCCGTCATTGACGTAACCGGGCTTGGTGCGGGCGCGCAAACGCTGCAGGCGGAAAACCGGCAACTCTTCGGTACGCACCGAGAAGAGGATGTCCTTGTGCAGGATGAAGGCCACCGCCACGTTGCGCGATTCATCTTCGAGATCGAGCAGGAAGTCGGAGTGCAGATGAACTTCGCCGTTATCTTCAATATAGAAGCGGGCACTGGCCTCAAGGTCGGTGAGGTCTTCCGGATCGGGAATTTCCAGATCGAAATACTTGCCCACCCATTCACGAACACGCGGCGTCGGGGCCACCAGGTCGACCCAGATCGGAGTGATGTTAGCCAGTTGCGCCGGGCGTTCGACAGTGATCTGGCGCAAGCGGCCATTGTGCAATTCGAAGGCATTGACCATCACCTTGGTGCTGGTGTGATGGGCGTCACCAAGGAGGTCTTCGCAGATTTCCTCGGAGAGCAATTCCATGATGGAATCGATCCGCTCCTCGGCAATTTCCTTCCAGGCAACGAGCCGGTCTTCTTCCGGCAGGGCGCTGAGGATGAGCGCCACGGTAACCGTCGGCAAACGCGCAAACAGATGGCGCAACTCAACGATATGCTGCCGCTGCACGAGACTTTCTACAACATCGTGGCGACCCGAATCCTGGCGTCGGGAAACTTCTTCGACCAGCTTGTGCTTGGCCAGGAGGTTCTGCACCTCGGCCAGGTCATCCTTGACGGTGTCAGCTTCGGTCAGGTTGGGTTGTTCGCTCATGATGCATCATGGTGCAGTGCGCAATAGGTGCGACATTCTAGCACCGCAATCGGGCAGGCCCATCCTCAATCAGGGAATCTCCGCACTCGACATTCGACCGATGATGATGGCCGTCTTTCTCGCCAAACCCGGCGCATTCCGGTTCCGGTCATATAGCCGTGGATTGGGCACCATGCCGGCCAGCCGTGCGGCCTGCTCCGGGCCGATCTGGGCAGCACTGATGCTGTAATAGTGGCGTGCCGCTGCTTCAGCCCCGAAAACGCCATTACCCCACTCGATGACATTGAGGTACACCTCGAAAATCCGCCGCTTGCTCCACAGGTTTTCGAGCATCAGGGTAATGATCGCCTCTTCGGCCTTGCGGAAATACGACTTGCTCGGCGTCAGGAAAAGATTCTTCGCCAGTTGCTGGCTGATGGTCGAGCCACCGGCCGCATAGCGGCCTTTTTTCTGGTTCTTTTCCATGGCTTTCTGGATTCCTTCCCAGTCAAAGCCTTCATGATCGACGAACTTGGCATCCTCAGCCGCGATGATGGCGCGTTTCAAGTGAACCGAAATCCGCTCGTAGGGCACCCATTGCTGCTTGAGTTGGGCATCAGGTACCTTCTGACGCAATTCGGCCAGCCGAATCTGCATGAAACGGGTTTCACCGGGATTCACCCACCCCCAGAGCAACACCCAACCAAGCAACCATAACTGCCAGAGCAGAAACAGACCGACCAGGCCGAGCAACCCCCACTTGAGCCAGCGACCAACCGTCCTCATTGCCCGAGTTTGGTTCTCAGGTCAGCCAGCACCGGGGCAGCCTCCGGACGAACGCCACGCCAGACGAGAAAGGCTTCGGCCGCCTGCTCGACCAGCATCCCGAGACCGTCAGCGCGCTGCGCTGCACCCTGCTCCCTCGCTACGGCCAGAAAGGCGGTTTCCCCTTTGCCATACATCATGTCGTAGGCGAGACTGCCTGGCGCAAAGATCCCTTGCGGCAAGTTCAGACTTTCGCCGGAAAGACTGGCCGACGTAGCATTAATCACCACATCGAAACTCTTGCCAGCAATATCGGCGAAGTTACCTGCATCAACGGGCGCCACATCGGCAAACGCCTCTGCCAGCCCCACCGCTTTACCGGCACTGCGGTTGGCGATAAACAACGACGCCGGATTTTCCGCCAGCAAGGGCGCGATAACGCCCCGCGAGGCACCGCCAGCACCGAGCAACAGGATGCGCTTGCCGGACAGCGAATAGCCAAGGTTGTGGGTGATGTCACGCACCATGCCGGCACCATCGGTATTGTCACCGAAGATTTCACCGCCTCTGAAGGCTAGCGTATTGACTGCGCCAGCCCTGGCTGCCCGCTCGGACAACCGGGTCGCCAGGCGAAAGGCCTCTTCTTTGAAGGGCACGGTGACATTCGCCCCCTTGCCACCGTCTGCAACAAAATCGGCGACCGCTTGCCGAAAGCCATCGACCGGCGCCAGGCGAGCTTCATAGCGCATGTCCTGACCACTACCTGTAGAAAAGGCGGCATGAATGGCCGGTGATTTCGAATGGGCAATCGGATTGCCAAAGACACAATACAGATCGCTCATTTGTTCGCCGTATTCAGGGCGTCACCCTGAGTGAAGTACCAGGTGCGGGCAAAGGAAAGCACGGTTGCCCCACCCAATGCCTGCTGTGGGATTGCCCCAAAGGGTGCCGACATCCTCAGGATGCGCAGTGCCGCCTGATCAAGCACCTTGTGCCCCGATGACTTCGAGATTTCGGCACTGTACAGGCTGCCATCCTCGGCGCGCAGTTCAACAAAGATGACGACCGCGCCATAGAGCTTGCCACGCGCCTCGGGCGGATAGTTGAGCGTACCGATCCGCTCGATTTTCTGCTTCCAGGCATCGAGGTAGGCGGCCAGCCCGTATTCCTCGGTGCGTGCCCCGACAAATTTCTTGCGTGGGCGTTTGTTGTATTCGTCGGCCGTCTTGCTGATCTCGCCCTCCAGACGGGCCATCGCCCGCGCCGACTCGGCAAGGTCAAGGCCGCTGATGGCAGTCACCGCCGGCACGGGCTGCTCTGCTGCTGTATTGGCGGCAGCCACGGTACGCAAACTTTTGGCCTGGGTGAGCAGACGCTGCTGGGCCGTTTCCATTTCCTGCACCCGGCGCTGCATCTGCTGAACGGCATCGCCATCATTTTTTTGCGGTGTCGGCGGAAGCGGTGTCTTGGCCCGCCGGTTTTCATCCGTATTGCCGCCGCCATCGAGGTTGGCCTGAGCCAATGCCTGGGCCTCACTTGGCTTATGTGCCGATTTGGCATTAACCAGGATGATGTCCATGGCCTTTTCGCGAAAAGCCTTCGACGCGTCGGGGAACTTGAAATTCAGACCCAGAACCACCCCGTGAACAAACACGGAAAGGCCCAAGGCCAACCACAGGCGGCGATCCTGCTTCGCCGCTTGCGACAGGCGCGGGTCAGTCCGCTTGCTCACTGCTCATCCTCCTCCACCACCACAACCGGGATATTTTCTCCCAGCAGGCAGAGGAATCGACAGCTCACTTCCGGCGCCAGCAGGTCGAGGCTTTCGACCGTCAGGCTGACGCGCTGCCCGGCAACCAGATCGGCCGGCAGCGATGGCACACGCAAGAGCAAGGGCAGGTGATCGAGTTTGACACTCTGCTCACGGCGCACGGTCGCGTCGATTTCACTCAGCCCTCGTTGCTGTATCCAGCGCAGGCACCAGTAACGCTCCATCTGGCGCTGGAAATCGGCGTAAGCGGCATAAGTCAGCTCAAAGTCGCGCATGGCACCGAACAGTTCCGCCGACTTCTGCGCAAAAGCCGGCGTTTCACCCTTCAGACAGGCGATCAGCTGCCACTGATTGACCATGTCGCAGTAGCGACGCAACGGCGAGGTCATCCACGCGTACTGCGGCACACCGAGGCCTTCATGCGGCAGTGGCGAGGTCGTCATGCGGACCTTGCCCTGCGTCTGCGCCCGGTACAGACAGGCGATGTTGTTTTCGGCGAGCAGGCCACCCCAGGTCGAGTTGGCGACGATCATCAGTTCGGCCACCAGCTTGTCGAGCGGGCTACCCCGCTTGCGCTCGGAAATACCGACGGTGCAACTGTCCGGATCGGCCAGATCACCGGCGATCTCGAAGTTGTAGTCGTTGATGCCCTGCATGGCTGATGGCTTGCCGCGTCGGCCTTCGCAGGCATTGGCGAAATGCCAGAGGTGGACCAGTTCGTCCTTGAACGGCTGGTCAGGCAAGGGACCATTGATTGTTTCGGCGTTGAACCATGGCTCGATTTCATGGTGGCGCAGGTTGGCGGCGATATGCACCATCTCCAGCCGCGACTCATGGCTGAGAATCTCCAGCGAGTCATTGACCGTCAGGTAGAGTGACACCGCCGGGCAGTCCGTACCACCGGCCAGCGTGTAGTTCTGGACCACGGCATCCGGCAACATGGTGATCTTGTTGCCGGGCATGTAGACGGTGGACAAGCGGGCGCGGGCAATGCCGTCGAGCGGCGAACCATGTTCGATGGCCAGTCCCGGTGCGGCGATGTGGATGCCGATGCGCGAACCGATGCCGGGCAGCCTGACGACCGACAGAGCATCATCAATCTCAGTGGTGTTGGCATCGTCAATCGAGAAGGCACGGACATCGGCGCGCGGCAGGTCACGCGGCAGGGTCGGAGCATCCAGGGCAGGGAAGCCCGTGCCCTTGGGAAACTGCTCGTGCAGGAAACGGCGGTAATGCAGGAAGTAGGGCGACTTGATGGCGCCACACTTGAACAGCAACTGCGCTGCCGTCAGGCCGGTTTCGGCGCAGGCCGTTTCGAAAGCCTTGGTTTCCGGTTTGTTGCGGTCCGGCGCGTAGAGCAGGGCGTCGGTCAGCGCGCCGATTTCCGGCGGCAGACGAAATTCCTTCAGCTCGCCAATCCAGCCTTCCATCGCGAGCGCTTGCTGACGCTTTTTTTCAAGACTGGCCAGAGCAGCTGCGAGAATGTCGGGAGGCGCCTTGCGGAAGCGGCCCTTGCCTTTGCGGTGGAAATAGACGGGCGCGGCGTGCACGGCAAGCAGCACCGCCGCCGCTTCAACCGGGGCCGGCTCGTGTCCGTAGTAATCACGGGCAAAATCCAGAAACGAAAATTCGCCATCGTTCACGCACTCCCACAGGAAATCCGGTTCGATTTCTTCGGCCAGCGGCGTCGCCTGCTCAAGCAGCGCCGAGGCGGAAGGTTTTTCAAAGCGCAGCAACACCGTTGCGGCCTTGATCTTGCTGCGCTTGCCGCTCGGCATTTCGACCTGCAACGAGCTATCGTTGTCAGCCATGATGCTGCCGGCCTTGAAGCCGCCATCTTCTTCAAACAATACGTTCATCGACGGATTATAGCCCAGCGAATTCAATGATTTGCGGGATGAAGCCGGGAAATTGCGTGAACCCGTGATCGCCGCCCGCCACGACTGTTTGCCGACAGCCGGCGTAAAAATCGACGGCGTGCCGGTAATCCAGCACCTCGTCACCCGTTTCGGCCAACAGCCAGTAAAGCGCCGGCGTCGGCTGGCGCACCTGTGCCCGCAATTGTGCGGCATGGGCTTCGGTAAAGGTAAAACGTTCGCCACTATGAAAATTGGCATGGTCGCCGACGAACCTTGCCAGATCGAGGTGAGCCACTGTCGCCGGATTGATCAGCACCGCCTTCACGCCGTACTTCTCGGTCAGATGGTTGGCGTAGTGCCCCCCCAAGGACGAGCCGATCAGGGTGACCGGCCCGCTGGCCTGTTCGATCAGGCGGCTGATGCTGGCCACAGCCTCATCAGGCACCGGCGACAACGGCGGGCAGATAAACTGCGCCGCCATGCCACGCAGGGCCATTTCTTCGGCCAACAATTGCGACTTCCACGCTGCCGGCGAGGAACAGAAGCCGTGCAGATAAATGACCAGCGGTTTGTTTAGCTGGCAGTCCATTGCACCCAGCCAAATTGGGCCGTCAGCAGAACGACGATGCCGAAAACGATGCGATACCACGCAAAGGGCGTGAAATCATGGCTGGAAATGAAACGCAACAGCCAGCGCACACAAAGGAAGGCGGAGACAAAAGCCGAGAGGAAGCCGACCACCCACATGCCGATATCGTCGGCATTGAGCAGGGCACGTTCCTTGTACAACTGATACACCGTCGCCACGCTCAGGGTCGGAATGGCGAGGAAGAACGAAAACTCTGTCGCCGCCTTGCGCGACAGACCAAAGAGCAGGCCGCCAATGATCGTCGCACCCGAACGCGAAGTACCGGGAATCAGGGCAAAAGCCTGGGCAATACCCATCTTGAGGGAATCGACGAGGCTCATTTCCTCGACCGTCTCGATACGAATCTTGTGCTCGCGCTTTTCCGCCCACAGGATGACAAAAGCGCCGAGGATGAAGGTGGTTGCCACGGCATAGGGGTTGAACAGATGGGCCTTGATCGCCTTACCGAACGCCAAACCAAGAATGGCCAAAGGCAGAAATGCGACGAACAGGTTGAGTATGAATTTCTGCGCCGCCCTGTCGCTGAACGCACCACGCGCCACCACCAACAGGCGTTGGCGATATTCCCAGACAACGGCCAGAATAGCCCCAGACTGGATGACAATTTCAAACAACTTGCCGCGATCATCGTTGAAATCCAGGAGATCGCCAGCCAAAATCAAATGCCCCGTCGACGAGATCGGCAGGAATTCAGTCAGCCCCTCGACGATACCGAGGATGAGTGCCTTGAGGAGAAGAATCGGGTCCATGGGGTGCGGCCTGTGCATTGAGCAAGTGGGAGAGGCCGCATTCTACTATCCCGGATGTGTCAGCACTTCGAGTTCGGCCAGCCAATGCAGCGCATGCTCCCGAGTTTCGCCGCACATTTCCACCGAAGCCTGCAGGCCGCTACAGCAGGACGGCCGTTCCGGCTGACCGAAAATCCGGCAGCGCAGTGCCGCATCGAGATGCCGACACGGCTCACCGGCCGGCTTGTTGAGCGAACTGATCGAGGGCGCGATACAACAGGAACCACAGCCGGAGCGGCATGCCATCGGTGCGGTGAGCTGGTATTCAGACATGCGTCATTGTCGCACCAACATGAAAAAAGGCGGCTGATTAAGCCGCCTTCCTTGGTCGAAAACCAATCGGCCGTACTCAGACTTTGCTGTACACCTCAGCGCCCGCCTTCACGAACTCCACCGACTTGACCTCCATCCCCTTGGCCAAGGCGGCCGCCTCATCGACGCCCTGTTGTGCGGCGAATTCGCGCACTTCCTGGGTGATCTTCATCGAGCAGAAATGCGGCCCGCACATAGAGCAGAAATGGGCGACCTTGGCCGATTCCTTGGGCAGGGTTTCGTCGTGGAAGGACTTTGCCTTGTCGGGATCGAGGCCGAGGTTGAACTGGTCGTCCCAGCGGAATTCGAAACGGGCCTTGGACAGCGCATTGTCGCGAATCTGCGCGCCGGGGTGGCCCTTGGCGAGGTCGGCGGCGTGGGCGGCGAGCTTGTAGGTGATGATGCCTTCCTTGACGTCGTCCTTGTCGGGCAGGCCGAGGTGCTCCTTGGGCGTGACGTAGCAGAGCATGGCCGTGCCGTACCAGCCAATCATCGCGGCGCCGATGCCGCTGGTGATATGGTCGTAGCCTGGGGCGATGTCGGTAGTCAGCGGGCCAAGGGTGTAGAACGGGGCTTCAGCGCAGTATTCGAGCTGCAGGTCCATGTTCTCTTTGATCATGTGCATGGGCACGTGACCGGGGCCTTCGATCATGACTTGGACGTCGTGCTTCCAGGCGACCTGGGTCAGTTCGCCCAGGGTCTTGAGTTCGCCGAGCTGGGCTTCGTCATTGGCATCGTAGATGGAGCCGGGACGCAGGCCGTCGCCGAGGCTGAAGGCGACGTCGTAGGCCTTCATGATTTCGCAGATTTCCTCGAAGTGGGTGTAGAGGAAACTTTCCTTGTGGTGGGCCAGACACCATTTCGCCATGATCGAGCCACCGCGGCTGACGATGCCGGTCATCCGGTTGGCGGTGAGCGGCACATAGCGGAGCAGCACGCCGGCGTGGATGGTGAAGTAGTCGACGCCTTGTTCGGCCTGTTCGATCAGGGTGTCGCGGAAGATTTCCCAGGTCAGGTCTTCGGCCTTGCCGTTAACCTTTTCCAGTGCCTGATAGATGGGCACGGTGCCGATGGCGACCGGGCTGTTGCGGATGATCCATTCACGCGTTTCGTGGATGTTCTTGCCGGTGGACAGGTCCATCACGGTGTCGCCACCCCAGCGGATCGACCAGGTCATTTTTTCGACTTCTTCCTGGATCGAGGAGCCGAGCGCCGAGTTGCCGATATTGGCGTTGATCTTGGTCAGGAAGTTGCGGCCGATGATCATCGGCTCGCTTTCCGGGTGGTTGATGTTGTTGGGAATGATGGCGCGGCCGCGGGCGATTTCGCTGCGCACGAATTCGGGAGTAATTTCGTCGGGAATGCTGGCACCAAAGTTTTCCCCCTTGTGCTGGCGACCAAGCAGGGCAGCCATCTTCTCGCCCATCTTGCCGGTGGCGCGCAGGGATTCGATATAGGCGCGGCGATTGTTGTTTTCGCGGATGGCAACATATTCCATCTCCGGCGTGATGATGCCGCGCCGGGCATAGTGCATCTGCGAGACGTTGTGGCCAGCCTTGGCACGTAGCGGTTTGCGCTGCAGGCCGGGGAAACGCAGCTCGTCGAGGGCTTTGTCATCGGCGCGCTTCTGGCCGAATTTCGAAGTCAGGCCGGAAAGCTCCTCAACGTCACCACGCTCGGCGATCCATTGGGCACGCAGGGCAGGCAGGCCGGAACGGATATCAATTTTGGCGGCCGGATCGGAGTAGGGGCCAGAACAGTCATAGACAAAGATCGGGGGGTTCTTTTCGCCACCAAAGGCAGTCGGCGTATCGGCCTGCGAGATTTCCCGCATCGGCACGCGAATATCGGGTCGCGAACCCTCTATATAAATCTTGCGGGAATTCGGCAGCGGCTTGACTGCGGCCTCGTCGACGTGGGCATTGGCGGCGAGAAACTGTTCGGTGGCGTTCATGGTTCTTCCTTGCGTGGGTGCAGCGGGTATGACGGGCAAGGAGCGATGTGGTTCCACAACAGTGGAATTCGTTTCCCTACGACGGCATGACCCGGTCAGGTTCGAAGGGTTTTTCTCAGCCCGAACATAGCCGGGCACCCCTAACGAGAGGCTGCAAGTTACTGGAAATACAGGCAAAATGCAAGGAATGACAAAACGCGCTCAAGATTTCTAGAAATTGGCCGAAATATCGTCGACAAGCGTCGGAATTCAAAAAGAAAAGAGGGAAGCAAGATGCGCCTACTGATGATCGCCAGCCTGCTGGCTGCCCTGCCTTGGACGGCTGCCGCCGCCCCCACCTGGCAAACCATTTCATCCGAGCCGGGAAAACGCATCGAACTTGACCGCACCAGCCTGAAGCGCGACGGTGCCAGCGTTCAGGCCCAGGGGCGGGTCGTGCTCGAGCGCGAATTGATCGACGGGAAGTCCGGTTCCGGCTATCGCGTCATTGAGGCGATCACCCGGTATGACTGCACCACCCGCAGCGCCAACACGATCAAGCGAATTTTCAAAAAGAATGAAACCGATGTCATCCGCGAAGAAGACATCAAAGGCAGCGATCTCCCTGTCAGGACTGGCACGCTCGACGACAAGGTGCTGAGGGAAGTCTGCCGGCCGCCCAAGGAAGGCGTCACCGAAGTCGCACAGAAAGCCAACGAAGCGGCGGCCCAGCTGAAGGCGGCCAACGAGGCGATGCTCAAGAAAGAAATGGCCAAGCCAGAAAAACCGGAAATGCTCAAGGCTGCCGATGCTGGCCATGGCAAAGCCGAAGCCCCCGCCAAAGAGGCCGAACACGGCAGCATCCCGTCGATCCGGCCGAACCTCAAGGCGGCCATGGAAAGCGCCAAGGAAAGCGCACCGCCGCCCGCCCCACCGGCCAAGGAAGCGGCCCCGGTCAAGTCGTCGACTGTTGTCGTCCATACCAACTCGCACGCCCCCAGCCCGAAACCGAAAAAGGCGCCCCGCCCGGAAGGCTACATGCTTGAGGTGGCTCACGCCGAACCTGCCATGCAGCATGCGCACATTCATTGGGATTACGAAGGTGCCGGCGGACCGGAAAACTGGGCCAAACTCGATGAGAAGAACAAGGCTTGCGCCATCGGCCAACGCCAGTCGCCGATCGATATCAAGGATGGTATCAAGGTCGATCTTGAGGCGATCAAGTTCAATTACCGCCCGTCGACCTTCCGTATCGTGGACAACGGCCACACCATTCAGGCCGAAGTCGGCGACAGCTCAATTTCGCTGACCGGCAAGACCTACGAACTGATCCAGTTCCATTTCCATCGCCCGTCGGAAGAGAAGGTCAATGGCCAGCGTTTCGACATGGTCGCCCATCTTGTACACAAGGCCGACGACGGGCAACTTGCGGTGGTTGCCGTGTTGCTCGAACGCGGCACCGAAAACGCGTTCATCCAGACACTGTGGAACAACATGCCCCTGGAAAAGAACCAGCCAGTGGCGCCGCCCAGCACCACGATCGACATCAACACCCTGCTGCCGGCTTCCCGCAATTACTACACCTACGTTGGCTCACTGACCACGCCGCCTTGCTCGGAAGGCGTTCTGTGGCTGGTCATGAAGCAGCCGGTGCAGGTTTCCCAGGATCAGATCAACATCTTCAGCCGGCTTTACAGGAACAACGCCCGGCCGATCCAGCCAGCCAGCGGTCGCCTGATCAAGGAAGGTCGTTGACCGCCTGACGGAGACGATGGTAACTTAATGACCAATAAGTCATTAAGTTACCATGCCGACGCCACCCATCCCTCGCAAACGCCGCAAGGAAGCTCGCCCAGCCGAGCTTCTTGAAGCCGCGCTCGGCCTCTTTGTGGAAAAAGGCTTCGCCGCCACGCGGCTGGAAGACGTTGCAGCTCGGGCCGGCGTTTCAAAAGGAACCCTCTACCTTTATTTCGATAACAAGGATGCCCTGTTCAAGGCCGTGATTCAGGAAGGGATTGTCCCTGTCCTCGCAGAAAACGAAGCACTTGCAGCCAAACACATCGGCTGCAGTTTCGAGTTGCTGGAAATTCTCCTCCGCAACTGGTGGACAAAGATCGGACTGACCGCTTATGCCGGCCTGATCAAACTAATGGTGGCTGAAGCACGCAACTTCCCTGAGCTGGCCGCCTACTATTACGAAAATGTCATCAGCCGAGGCCGCGCGCTGGTTGGCAGTGCCTTGCGAGGCGGCATGGCGAGCGGCGAATTCCGTGAGATGGATGTCGAAACGACGGTTGATGTCGTCATCGCGCCAATTCTTATGCTGCTAATCTGGCGTTATTCAATGAATTGCTGCCAGAACAGCGAGAATGATCCGCAGCGATATTTGCAGATCCACATGGACCTTCTGAAGCAGGGTTTGCGCAAGCCGGAAAAAGAGACTCAGGTATAATTTTAATTTGTCGGAATCAATATATTAGCCCGTGCTAATATTTAGTCTGCGGAGACCCCAATGAACATCGAGCAAGCACGCTTCAACATGATCGAACAGCAGATCCGTCCCTGGGATGTTCTGGATCCGCAGGTTCTCGACCTTCTTTTTGTCGTCAAGCGCGAAGACTTCGCGCCGGCTGCCTATCGCAACCTGGCTTTTGCCGACATGGAAATCCCGCTGGGCAGCGGCCAAATGATGCTTGCCCCCAAGATCGAAGCCAAGATGCTTCAGGAGCTCGGCATCAAGAAGACCGACAAGGTCCTTGAAATCGGCACCGGCAGCGGTTACATGGCCGCCCTGCTGGCCGCCCGCGCCGAGCACGTAGTCAGCGTCGAGTGCCGCCCGGAACTGGTTGAGATGGCCAGGCAGAATCTCGAACGCGCCGGCGTCACCAACGCCACCATCGAACTCGGCGATGGTGCTAATGGCTGGTCCCAGCGCGGCCCCTACGACGCCATTGTCGTTTCCGGCGCCCTCCCGGCTGTCCCTGATTCGCTGCTCAAGCAACTCCGCGTTGGTGGTCGCCTGGCGGTCATCGTCGGTGAAGCGCCGGTCATGGAAGCCCAGTTGATCACCTGCACGGCAGACGGCATCTACAACACGGTCAACCTGTTCGAGACGGTCATTCCGGCTCTCGACGGCGTCGCCACCAAGACTAGTTTCTCGTTCTGATGCAACAGATTCGCGCACGACAATTAGCTGAATGGCTGGCTGACGAAGGTCGGCCCAGCCCTATCCTGCTGGATGTGCGCGAACCGTGGGAAGTCGAGCTTTGCCAGCTGGCGGGGTCGCGGAACATGCCAATGCACCTGGTGCCGACGCACTGCGATGAAATCGACCCCGGACAGGAAATTGTCGTCATTTGCCATCATGGTGGCCGCAGCATGCAGGTCGCCATGTTCCTCGAACGCAAAGGCTTCGGGACGGTCTATAACCTGATGGGCGGCGTCGAGGCTTGGGCTGGCGAAGTCGATTCCAACATGCGTCGTTATTGAGAGTGGCATGAAAAAACTCGCCTGGCTGTTGATCTCCCCCTTGCTCGCTTCTCCGCTGTTCGCGGCAGACCTCATGCAGGTCTATCGTGAGGCACAGGACAATGACCCGACCTACGCCGCAGCACGTGCGACGCTGGATGCCGGCCGAGAAAAGGCACCGCAGGCCCGTGCCGGCCTGCTGCCGAGCCTGACGCTGTCAGGTAATACGGTATGGAACGATACAGAGATCTCGACCCACAACGGCCCGACACTGTCAAAGCCGCAATACAACTCCAACGGTTATCAGGTAAGCCTGTCACAGCCGCTTTTCCGCTGGCAAAACTGGGTCTCCTACGACCAGTCGAAGATGCAGGTGGCGCAGGCCGAGGCCAATTTTGTCCAGGCCCGTCAGGATCTGATCCTGCGTGTATCGCAAGCCTATTTCGACGCCATTTACGCGGTCGAAAACCTCAAGGCCGTCCGCGCCAACAAAGCAGCCATCGCCCAGCAACTCGAATCAGCCAAGAAAAACTTCGAGGTTGGCACCTCGACCATCACCGACACGCATGAAGCGCAGGCCCGTTACGATCTGGCCATGGCGCAGGAAATTGCCGCTGAAAGCGACCTTGAAGTCAGGCAGCATGCCCTCCAGGCCATTATCGGCAAAACGCCCGGCCAACTCGCCACGACGCGCAAGAGTGCTGAGTTGTCGATGCCCCAGCCGAGCGACATGAGTCAGTGGGTCGCCGCTGCCGAAAAAGACAGCATCACCGTACAGATTCAGCAAGCGGCCGCCGACATCGCGGCACGTGAAGTGGACAAGCAGCGCGCCGGCCACTACCCGACCGTCGACCTGGTGGCCAATCAAGGGCATTCGAAAAGCTACGCTTCGACCCTTGGGCTGGCCGATACAGAATACCGAAATATCGGCATTCAACTGAACATTCCGCTGTTCCAGGGCGGTCTCACCGTGTCGCGTCAGCGCGAGGCGGCCGCCAACCGAACGGCAGCCCTTTCGGGGCTTGAAACGGCTCGCCGCGGTGCCGCGCTGTCAGCCCGCCAGTACTACCTGGGGGTCGCCAATGGGCTGGCTCAGGTCAAAGCACTGAAGGCCGCGCTGGTCTCGTCGCAGTCGGCCCTTGAATCAAACAAGCTCGGCTATGAGGTCGGCGTGCGCATCAACATCGATGTCTTGAATGCCGAAAACCAGGTCTATGTCACCCGTCGTGATCTGGCCAAGGCCACGCTCGACACGCTAATGTCGCAATTGCGCCTGAAGGCATCGACCGGCGCCCTCGGCGAAGACGACGTCGCCCAGATCAATGCCCTGCTGGACCCGTCCAGCGCGCAATAAGCGCCACCATCCGAGCCGCTGCGCCTCGATGGGCGCGGGCAAACGTCGCAGCCGCCAGGCGCATTTCGGCCAGTTCTGATTTTTGTCCGAGCAGCCGGTCAACGGTCAGCCCAAGCATCTCCGGATCATCAACGCGCAAGGCCGCACTGGCGTCGATGGCATCCTCGGTCGCCTGCTTGAAGTTGAACGTATGCGGCCCGACAACGACCGGGCAGTCGCAGGCCGCCGCCTCGATCAGGTTCTGCCCGCCCAGCGGCAGAAGGCTGCCGCCAATGAAGGCAAGGTCAGCCAGCAAAAAATAGGCTGCCATCTCGCCCATGCTGTCACCCAACCAGATTTGTGTCTCGGCCACAGGCAGGCCGGCACTGCGGCGAACGACTGACAGCCCCCGCTGTTGCAGCAAGCCGGCAACTTCAGCAAAGCGCTGCGGATGGCGCGGCACCAGCACCAGCAAGGCATCGGGCACCGCCACCCGGCGCCAGGCCTCGAGCACCAGTATTTCCTCGCCCTCACGCGTGCTGGCGGCTAGCCAGATTGGCCGCCCACCGATTGCCCGTCGCCATTCTTCACCCAGAGCCAGCTTGTCGGCGGGTGGTGTGACGTCAAATTTCAGGTTGCCGCAAACCTCGACGACACTCGCGCCCAGCCCGATGATGCGCTCGGCGTCTCCCGCAGTCTGCGCAGCAACCCCGGTCAGCGCCGCAAAGGCGGGACTGGCCAGTGCGGCAAAACGCCGGTAGCCACGCGCAGAGCGGGCCGAAAGTCGGGCATTGGCGAGAAAGATCGGGACGCTGCGACGCTTGCCCGCAGCCAGCAGGTTGGGCCAGATCTCGGTTTCCATCAAGACGCCGAAGGCCGGCGAAAAATGGCGGAAAAACCGGTCAACCGCCCCCGGATAGTCGTAAGGCAGATAGACCTGGATCACCCTATCACCATAGACCTGCCGACCAGCCTCCCGTCCGGTCGGCGTCATTCCGGTAAGCAGAATGCGATGCCCCGGCCAGCCAGCCAGCAATCCTTCGATCAGTGGCTGGGCGGCGCGGGTTTCGCCAACCGATACGGCATGTACCCAGATCAGCTTTTCGGGAGCACTTTGATCGTAGAAACCGTAGCGCTCAGCAAGATGCTGCAGATACTCGGGTTGCTTTCGGCCACGCCAGAGGAGACGCAGCCAGATCAGCGGCGTGATGAGGTAGAGAAGCAGGGAATAGATCAGGCGCATGGTGTGCGCTGGCGCTAAGCAATACTAACCAGAGCCGCATCGACCGCCTGCAGGATAGTCGCGTAGGCCGGTGGCTGCCCTTTCTTGCCGAAACTCTCGCAATAGGCCCCGCCCTGCACGGCGGCCTGCTCACCATCAGAGTCGCAGAAAATACCGATGGTTGGCCGCGACAAAGCGGCGGCGAAGTGGGTAAAGCCGGTATCCAGCCCGACGACGACCCTGGCCCCGGCGAGAAAGTGCGCCGCCACATCGAGCCCCATCCGAGGTGGCACGACAGCGCCGGGAATCTGTGCCGCCAGACGTTCGCTGCGGGCACGTTCCTCACCGCTGCCCCAGGGCAGAGCGGTGAACATGCCGCGCTCGTGGAGATAACGCCCGAGCGCCACCCAGTATTCCTCGGACCACAGCTTTTCAGGTCGGCTCGCCGCATGCATGAGGACACAGTAGGGGCCTTTCGGCAGCCAGTCCGCCCGCAGTGGCTCGGCCTCAATGCCAAAAACCCGTAGCGAATCGGCCGCATAACCCAACGCACCGGCCCCCACCGCCCGACAACGATCAATCACGTGACGAGAGCGGGCAATCGCCAAACGCTTGTTGTAGAACAATGCGGCGCCACCCTCCTTGATGCTGTGACGATCGCCGCCAACGATGCAACCGCGCGCCAGCCGGGCAATGACAGCGCTCTTGTAGAGTCCCTGGGTATCCAGGATCAGGTCGTATTCAACTTCCCGCAGCGTCGCCACGAAAGCCTTCATTTCCTGCCAGGTGCTGGCTTGCCCGAGCTGGCGTCGCCAGCGCCGCCAGGCCACCGGAATGACCCGGTTAATGCCCGGGTGCAATGCAGGTATCGGGCTGTAGGCTTCTTCGGCCACCCAGTCGATGCGGGCATCAGGAAAATGGGCACGAATGTCGCTAACCAGCGGCAGATTATGCACGAGGTCGCCCATCGATGACATTTTGATCAGCAGGACTTTGAGCATCGGCGACAGGCCCTTGAAAATTCGCTAGCCGGTAATTATATCGTGCGAAGCGCCGTCGCCCGCCCGTCAGCCACGTTCGCTCCGACAAATCACCGCAATTTGCCGGCACTGCCGCGCCACCCAGCCCCCTCGCGGCCATGCCCAAATTTTCCCTGATGCGCGAACGGCCGCATGCCGACGCTGGGCTACGGTAAAATCACGTATCTCCATGCAGGATTGATTTCGTGAAAATTCTCGTTACCGGTGCCGCCGGGTTCATCGGCATGACTACTGCGCTGCGCCTCCTGGCGCGTGGCGACGAGGTGGTCGGCCTCGACAACATGAACGACTACTACGAGGTTTCGCTCAAGGAAAGCCGCCTCCAGCGGCTGACCGCGCAGCCGGGCTTTCGCTTCATCAAGCTCGACGTGGCCGACCGTGCCGGCATGGACCAGCTTTTCTCCAAGGAAAAATTCGACAAGGTGGTCCACCTGGCGGCCCAGGCCGGCGTCCGTTATTCGATCCAGAACCCGCACGCCTACGTCGATAGCAATCTGGTCGGTTTCGTGAACGTGCTTGAAGGCTGCCGCCACCACAAGGTCCAGCATCTGGTTTACGCATCCAGTTCGAGCGTCTACGGCGGCAATACCAAGATGCCTTTCTCCGAGCACGACAGCGTCGATCACCCGGTCAGCCTGTATGCCGCCACCAAGAAGGCCAACGAGCTGATGGCGCACACCTACAGCCATCTCTACGGCCTGCCTACCACCGGCCTGCGTTTCTTCACAGTCTATGGCCCGTGGGGCCGGCCGGACATGTCGCCCTTCCTGTTCGCCGGCGCCATCCTCAACGATCGCCCGATCGACGTCTTCAACCACGGCAACATGCAGCGCGATTTCACCTATATCGACGATATCGTCGAAGGCGTCATCCGCAGCCTCGACCACAACGCCGAGCGCAATCCGGACTATCTTCCGGATGAGGCCGATCCGGCCACCAGCACCGCGCCTTATCGCGTCTTCAATATCGGCAACAACAATCCAGTTCAGTTGCTTGATTTTATCGGCGCCATCGAATCGGCCATCGGCAAGAAAGCCGAAAAGCGCCTGCTCCCCATGCAGGATGGCGACGTTCCGGCGACCTTCGCAGACACCTCGCTGCTCAACGACTGGGTCGGCTTCGCCCCGTCCACGCCCATCCAGGAAGGCGTCAATCGCTTCGTCGCCTGGTATCGCGAGTACTATAGTATTTAGTCGCTAGTCATGCGTTGCTAGCTTTCTCCTCTAACCGCCAACCACTAAGAACTAACGACTAATATGTGTGGAATCGTCGCAGCAGCAGCCGGCAACAATATCGTCCAGGTACTAATCGAGGGTCTGAAGAAACTCGAATACCGTGGCTATGATTCAGCCGGCCTAGCCGTCATTGGCAGCAACGCCATCGAGCGCGTGCGCTCGACCGGCCGCGTCGCCGAACTGGAAGCAGCCGCAGCCGGAACCAGTGCCGTCACCGGCATCGCCCACACCCGCTGGGCAACGCACGGCGTGCCCAGCGAGCGCAACGCCCACCCCCACGTATCGGGCAATATCGCCGTCGTACACAACGGCATCATCGAGAATTACGAAAGCCTTCGCCGCGAATTGACGGCACAGGGCTACGTCTTCACGTCGGACACCGATACCGAAAGCATCGCTCACCTGATCCAGGCCACGCTAAAAAGCGAGCCCGACCTGTTCACCGCCGTGCAAATTGCCTGCCGCCGCTTGGTCGGTGCCTACGCCATCGCCGTCATTGACCAGAACCAGCCGGGGAAGGTCATCGTTGCCCGCGAGGGTTCGCCGCTCCTGCTCGGTGTCTCCGATACTGGCAGCTACGCGGCCTCCGACGCCTCGGCCCTGCTCCAAGTCACCCGCAACATGGTCTACCTGGAAAACGGCGACATTGCCGAACTGACCGCCGCCAAGGTTCGCATCACCCGCCTCGATGGCACACCGGTCGACCGTCCGGTGCATGTCTCCCAGCTTTCCGCTGCCGCTGTCGAACTGGGCAACTACCAGCACTACATGCAGAAAGAAATCTTCGAGCAGCCGGAAGCCCTGGCCAACACCCTGGAGATCGTCGGCGGCAGCAAAACCATCCAGCCTGGCATTTTCGGCGCAGAAGCCGGCAATTTGCTGTCGGATGTCGACTCGATCCTCATCCTCGCCTGCGGCACCAGCAGCCACTCCGGCTATACCGCCCGCTACTGGCTCGAAGCCATCGCCGGCATGCCGTGCAATGTCGAGATCGCCAGCGAATACCGCTACCGTACTTCGGTGCCCAATCCGCGCCAGTTGATCGTCGCCATCTCGCAGTCCGGCGAGACGGCCGACACGCTGGCCGCCTTGCGCCATGCCAAGGCTCTCGGCCAGACCAAGACGCTGGCCATCTGCAACGTACCCGAGTCGGCCATTGTCCGCGAATGCACCCTGCGCTTCATCACCCGCGCCGGGCCGGAAATCGGCGTCGCCTCGACCAAGGCCTTCACCACCCAGCTCGCTGCGCTCTTCCTGCTCACACTCGTTACCGCCAAGGTCAGGAATCGCCTGACGCCCGACCAGGAAGCCACCTACATCCACCAACTGCGCCACCTGCCGGTTGCCGTGAACAAGGTGCTTGAGCTCGAAGGGGAGATCAAGGTCTGGGCCCAGCGTTTTGCCGACAAGCACCATGCCCTCTTCCTCGGCCGTGGCCGCCACTATCCGATTGCCATGGAAGGCGCGCTCAAACTCAAGGAAATCTCCTACATCCACGCCGAAGCCTATCCCGCCGGCGAGTTGAAACATGGCCCGTTGGCCCTGGTCGACGCCAACATGCCGGTCATCTCGGTTGCCCCCAACGACCAGTTGCTCGACAAGCTCAAGTCAAACCTCAAGGAAGTCCAGGCGCGCGGCGGCGAACTCTATGTCTTTGCCGATGCCGACTCGGAAATTCCGGCATCGGATGGCGTCCATATCCTGCGCCTGCCCGAACACTACGGCGAGTTATCGCCCATCCTCCACGTCATTCCGCTGCAACTGCTGTCCTACCATGCCGCCCTGGTCAAGGGCACGGATGTGGACAAGCCGCGCAATCTGGCCAAGTCGGTGACGGTGGAATGACCATGTTGATCCCCGCCCCGATTCGCTGCTTGCAGCGCAGGCTCAGTCGGTAGGCGTCGAGAAAAGCCATGTCCACTTACGCCATCGGCGACATCCAGGGCTGTTACGACTCGCTGCAGCGACTGCTTGAGCGTTGCGCCTTCGATCCGGCCAGCGACCGGCTGTGGCTGGTCGGTGATCTGGTCAATCGCGGCCCACAATCGCTGAACACCCTGCGCTTCATCAAGTCGCTCGGGCCGGCAGCCATTACCGTGCTCGGCAACCACGATCTCTACCTCCTCATGGTCGCCGAAGGCGGCGCGAAATTTCGCGGCAAGGACGACACCTTGCAGGAGATTCTTGATGCCCCGGACTGCGATGAGCTGCTCCACTGGTTACGTCAGCAGCCGCTTTGCCATACCGAGGGCGAGTACTGTCTGGTTCATGCCGGCCTGTTGCCGCAGTGGACCGCTGCCCGCGCCCGTGAACTCGCCCGCGAGGTGGAAATTACCCTGCAAGGCCCCGACTTCCGGGAGTTTGTCCTCAACCTGTGGGGCAGCGAACCGGCCGGCTGGTCGGATCATCTGAGCAGTTGGCCGCGCTTGCGCGTCATCGTCAATGCCATGACCCGGATGCGCTTCTGCACGCTGGATGGGATCATGGAGTTCAAGGTCAAGGGCAAGTTGGCAAACGCCCCGGCCGGTCACGTCCCCTGGTTCGATCTACCCAACCGGAAAAGTGCCGACTCGGTGCTGGTGACCGGCCATTGGTCAGCCCTCGGCCTGAAGATTACGCCAAACCTGCTGGCGCTCGACTCGGGCTGTCTGTGGGGGGGCCATCTGACCGCTGTGCGCCTGGAGGACCGGCAGGTATTTCAGGTGAATTGCTCACCAACGGAAGCCCAGCCGCCCAAGCGATAGCTTCGCGTGCCTCAGCCGCGACCTGCTTACGGTCTTCACCAGTCAATCCAAGCACGGGCGTCGTCACCAGCCGGGCGACCAGGCGTTTACGGCCAAGGATGGCGGCAGTGCATTGACCCATACTGATATCACCGTCGTAGCGCGGTGCCAGACTGCGCTGACCATCAGTCTCCCAATAGGATAACGCCACCGGCAACACCGGCCGCCCGGCCGCCAGCGCCGGCTGGATCAAGGCGGCGTGAAAATGCAGCAGGCTACGACCATCGGTCGTCGTCCCTTCAGGAAATACGGCGACGTGCTTGCCTTTGTCGAGAAGCGCCGCGACCTGCTGATTGATCACTTTGGCGTGACCACGGCTACCCCGGCGCAGGAATACCGTGTCGTTCTTCGCCGCCAGCCAACCGATCAGTGGCCAGTGCCGGACTTCCTCCTTCGAAACAAAGGCAGCCGGCAGCACGGCGTTGATGACGTAGATGTCGATCCAGGAAATGTGATTGGCGACGAGCAGGGCACCAGGAACGGCATGCGTCAGATCGGCCTCGACCTCAACGCCCAGTGCATCGAGCAGCGCCGCCGCCCAGCTGGCCTTGAGGGCCATGCGCCGACGATCGCCGCACCAGGGGAACAAGCAGAGAGCAAGCAGCACCGCGCTGCCGACCAGCAGGGCGATGCGAAAAATCCGGTAGGCGCGAACAGCGGCGTTAGTTTGATTCAGTCTTCTTGTCCCAGATAATGCTTGGCATAACGCCCGGAAACCTTGGCCATCGGCATCAGGATAGGCAGGTCGGCGGTATTGAAATCAGGATCCCAGGCCGGTTCACCACAGATCCAGGCACCGGCCCGCAGGTAGCCTTTGATCAGCGGCGGCGTTTCGGCCGGTCTGTCCTGCTGCAGGGCAGCCAGAGGCAGCGGACAACGCGGAAAAACGCGGTATTCCTGCGGCCCGAGGTGATCGGCAGCCAGGCGATTATACAAGCTGGCGGCAGCGTGGCCGCCATCGGCCATGCTGATCGAGGCGCAACCCATCAGGTAGTCGTAGCTGTTCTCGATCATGAACTGGGCCAGACCGGACCACAGCAAGGTGATCGTTGCCCCGGTCCGGTATTCCGGATGCACACAGGAGCGGCCAATCTCGACCAGACGCGAACGCAGGTGCTGGAGACGGGTCAGGTCGAATTCGTTATCCGAGTAGTAGCCGACCTGACGTGCATTGTCCGGGGTCAGGATGCGGTAGGTACCGACGATTTCGGTGGTCTGGGTATCACGCACCACCAGATGCTGACAGTACGGGTCATAGACATCGTGATCGACACCCGGCGTGCGGCTCGGCAGATTGGCCCCCATTTCACCGGCGAAGACACGGTAACGCAGGCGCTGGGCATCGAGGATATCGCTCTGGCTGCGGGCAAAGCCGACCGCCAGGCTCTTCTTTTCGGGGCGGCTGCGACCAACCGCCTTATGGACATTTTCCATCTTCGTTCTCCTTGTATTCGTGGAGAAGAAGTCTGAATGAGCCTTGTTACATGCACTTTGCCCGAAGATGACAGCGATGTTTCAAATGCCGTGACTTACCAGGGCATACTCCCGAAAGCCGAACGGTAACGTTCAGCAATCTGCTCGCGGCTCGGCTGGTGATTCTGGCCACCGCGATGGGCGATCTTGATAGCCCCCATCACCGCCGCGAGGCGGCCGGTGGTCAGCCAGTCAAAACCGTTGGCGATACCGTAGAGGAGGCCCGAGCGGTAGGCGTCACCGCAACCGGTCGGATCGAGAATTTGATCGGCCTGAACACAGGGAATGTCATGGCGAACACCATCGGCGTAGATTTCCGACCCCTCGCCACCGCGCGTGACGATCAGCGCCTTCAGGCTGCCGGCCAGTTGTTCAAGGCTGCGCCCGGTGCGATCACACAGCAGCTTGGCTTCATAATCATTGAAACAGGCATAATCAGCCAGTTCAATGAAATCAAGCAGTTCGTCGCCATTGAACATGGGCAGACCCTGACCCGGATCGAAGATGAAGGGAACGTTGGCGCTGGCAAAGTCACGGGCGTGCTGCATCATGCCCTCACGGCCATCGGGAGCCACGATGCCGAGGGAGGCGTTGGCCGACTCGACCTTGTTCAGATGCGAAAAGCTCATCGCCCCCGGATGAAAAGCTGTGATCTGGTTGTCGTCAAGATCGGTCGTGATGAAAGCCTGGGCCGTGAAACTGCCGCTGACCTGACGGACATGTGTGCGCACCAGGCCCAGACGATCAAGGCGCTCAAGGTAGGGGGCGGCATCGTCCCCTACCGCAGCCATGATCATCGGCTGACCGCCCAGCAGCATCAGGTTGTAGGCAATGTTTCCGGCACAGCCACCGAACTCCCGGCGCATCTCGGGAACCAGAAAGGCAACATTCAGAATGTGAATCTGCTCGGGCAGGATGTGATTCTTGAAACGGTCCGGAAAGACCATGATGTTGTCAAAGGCCAGCGAACCACAGATCAGTGTTGTCATCGGAAATCAGGGATAAAAGAGATAAAGGCGGTAGCCGGAGGCACCGATGTTCTTGGCCTCGATCGACAATTTGACGGCAAGTTCACCGTTGGCCTGAAAGGCATCGGCGGTGGTGCCCGGCGGCAGGTAGTCGGCAGCAAACATGACACGCCGCGAAACCACACTGTCGTTGGTATCAGTCAGGCTCAATTCGAGTGCGGGCCAGGCCTGGGAATAGGCTGCGCGGTTCTTTAGCGTGGCTTGCAGGACGAAAAGGCCGCGCGCGTTTTCAGATTGCAGATCGGAGGTTTCAATCGACACCAGGGTCGCATTGCGCGGCAATGGAATGTCGACCATCGCCAGTTCGTAAAGCCCGGCAGTTGCGGGGATACGCAGGACGATGTCGGTGCGGAAGTAATACATCAGCTGACCGAGCAGCCCGGTCAACAACAACGCCGCGACAAGCACGAAGGGCCAGACTGGCCGCCGCGTTGAATCAGCGGCAAAACCGCCCAGACCGTCACTGGCCAGCGTCCCCGCTGACCAGCGGTTGAACGAGGAGGTATCGCTGAGCTCACGCGCGGCCACCAGCCCGGCCTGGCGCGCCGCCTGCGTCGACTCCTCGGGAGACTCGACGAGCGGCTCGTCGAGCGGCGCCTGAATCAGAACCGTATCCGTATCAATCGGCAGTTCGGCTGGATCAGCAGCGACCGGCAGCACCGTATCCGGAGCCTCATCGACTGGCGCCTCTAGCCCATCAGACGGCTCCATTTCCGCCGTCAGCTCGCCAGATGCTGACTCGACCAAGGCTTGGGTATCATGATCAGCCGGCAACGCTTCGGCAAAGTCTGCTTCCGGAGCCGGCGGTTCGATCTCCTGAGCCTTGTCCGCCATTTCCGGCTCCGCCGGCAGTGCCGCTTCGAAGCCTGCAGATTCGTCGACCTGCGGGGTAGCAATCAGTGGTTGATTGTCCTCGCTGACCAGTTCGTCGAAGGCGTTGAACACCGCCTGACAGTGCCCGCAACGAACCTTGCCTGCCCTCAGGCGCAACTGCTCGGATGTCACACGGAAAACCGTGGTACAGGCCGGGCAGCGTGTCCGCATCAGGGCTTTATCCCAGCCAGGCATACCCAGTCTTCACGCGTATCGGCCACCTGCATGGGCAGCCATTGGGCGTAGATGGCGATGATTTCCTCGGCCTGTTCACGCAGAATGCCGGACAGGGCCAGACGGCCACCGGAACGGACATGGGCACAAATAGCCGGGGCCAGAACCCGTAGCGGATTGGAAAGAATATTGGCCACCACCACGTCGTATTCGCCAGCCACCGGCATGGCCGAGTCGGCAAACAAGGCGGTCACCCCGTTACGCTCGGCATTGGCGCACGCCGCGTCAACCGCCAGCGGGTCGATATCGACCCCGGCCACCCGGCCAGCCCCGAGACGGGCCGCAGCAATGGCCAGAATGCCCGAACCACAACCATAATCAAGCACGCTGCAATCAGCGGAAACATTGCGTTCGAGCCACTCCAGACAAAGCCGGGTGGTCGGATGCGAACCGGTGCCAAAGGCCATGCCCGGATCGAGAATAAGATTGACCGCGGCCGGATCCGGCGTTTCATGCCAGGAGGGGACAATCCACAACCGCTCGGAGACGCGAATCGGGTCGAATTGCGACTGAGTCAGCTGCACCCAGTTCTGTTCGGCCACAGCTTCCACCGAATAGGGTGGCACGTCGCCCAGGCCAATGGCCGAAACAGCAATGGCCAGCAAGGTTTCGACATCAGCATCGGCCTCAAGCAAGGCGACGATGCGCGAATGCCGCCAGCCCGTACTGGGCAGCGACCCCGGCTCACCGAACAGCGGTTGCTCGTCCGGTGTACCGGCGTCGGCATCCTCGATGCTGGCCGACAGGGCTCCCGCTTCGAGCAGGGCATCGCAAACCGGCTCGGCCTGCGATGCATCGGTCAGGAAACTGACACTTTGCCAGCCCATGCCTAGTGCTTCACTTCGCCCTTGTCGGCGAGTTTCTGTTCAAGATAGTGAATGCTCGTGCCACCTTCGACGAAACGGGCGTCCTGCATCAGTTCCTGATGCAGCGGGATATTCGTCTTGATGCCCTGAATACTCATCTCGGACAAGGCGATGCGCATGCGACGGATGGCTTGATCGCGGGTATCGCCGTAGGCGATGACCTTGGCGACCATCGAGTCGTAATGGGGCGGTACGGTATAGCCCTGATAAATGTGGGTATCAACCCGGATACCGGGGCCGCCGGGCGGGTGATAAAACTCGATCTTGCCAGGACAGGGCACGAACGTGAAGGGATCTTCGGCGTTAATGCGGCATTCAATCGAATGACCACGAAACACGATATCCTTCTGTTTGTAACGCAACTTCTCGCCGGCCGCGACCCGAATCTGTTCCTGCACGATATCGACGCCGGTAATCATTTCGCTGACCGGGTGCTCGACCTGGACGCGGGTATTCATTTCAATGAAATAGAACTCGCCGTTCTCGTAGAGAAACTCGAAGGTGCCCGCGCCGCGATAACCAATCTTGCGGCAAGCCTCGGCACAACGTTCGCCAATCCGTGAAATCAGGCGGGCCGGGATATGCGGCGCCGGCGCTTCCTCGATCACCTTCTGGTGACGGCGCTGCATCGAGCAATCGCGCTCGCCGAGATAGATGGCGTTCTTGTATTCATCAGCCAACACCTGGATTTCCACGTGACGCGGATTTTCCAGATACTTTTCCATGTACACCGCAGGATTGTTGAAGAAGCTGCCTGCCTCCTGCTTGGTCATCGCCACGGCATTGACCAGCGCTGCCTCGGTATGCACGACGCGCATGCCGCGACCACCGCCGCCACCGGCCGCCTTGATGATCACCGGATAACCTACAGCGCGGGCAATCTTGACGATCTCCTTCGGATCATCCGGCAGTTCGCCCTCGGAACCCGGCACGCAAGGCACCATGGCTTCCTTCATGGCGTTCTTGGCGGAAACCTTGTCACCCATCAGGCGAATGGTCTCGGCGCGCGGCCCGATAAAGACGAACCCGGAAGTTTCAACACGCTCGGCAAAATCGGCGTTTTCCGAAAGGAAGCCGTAACCCGGGTGAATAGCCTGGGCATCGGTCACTTCGGCCGCCGAAATAATGGCCGGAACGTTGAGATAGCTAAGGGAAGAAGACGCCGGGCCGATACAAACCGACTCATCGGCCAGCTTGACGTATTTTGCGTCGCGATCCGCCTCGGAATGCACGACCACGGTCTTGACGCCCAGTTCGCGACAGGCGCGCTGGATGCGCAAGGCGATTTCGCCGCGATTGGCGATCAGGATTTTTTCAAACATGGCCATATCAGCCAATCACATAAAGCGGCTCGCCGAATTCAACCGGCTCGCCATTCTCGACCAGGATAGCCTTGACCACGCCCGAGGCATCGGACTCGATTTCGTTGAGCAACTTCATGGCCTCGATGATGCACAGGGTTTCGCCCTGCTTGACGGTCTGGCCGATCTGCACAAAAGCGTCGGCACCCGGCGACGGCGAGCGGTAGAAGGTACCAACCATCGGCGACTTGACGATATGGCCTTCCGGCAACTCATCCTCGTCATCGAGATTGACCGCCGAAACAGCCGGCGCACCCGAAGCGACCGGCGGGGGCGGTGCATAGTATTGCTGCGGAGCAGCTGCGACAGCGCCGTAATGTTTGGCGATGCGAACCTTTTCTTCGCCCTCCGTCACTTCCAGTTCCGAAATACCGGATTCCTGAACGAGGTCGATAAGTTTCTTGAGTTTACGCAGATCCATGGAGACTCCCTTCAATGTTGTACCCGTCGGGCACAAAGGTCCGGCCAAAACCGGACTATTCAATATTAAGCTTGTTAAGCAGATATTCGAGGGCCAGCAGGTAGCCCTCATGACCCAGCCCGCAGATGACTCCGATGGCAAGGTCCGAAAAATACGAGTGATGGCGGAACGGTTCCCGCGCATGCACGTTGGAAAGATGCACTTCGACAAACGGAATCGCCACGGCCGCAATCGCATCGCGCAAGGCCACGCTGGTATGCGTGTAGGCGGCGGGATTGATGATGATGGCGCGGACGCCCTGATCGCGAGCGGCATGAATGCGCTCGATCAATGCCCCCTCATGGTTGCTCTGGAAAGCCTCCAGCTCAACTCCGGCGGTTTCAGCCATGCGCGCCAGCGACATGTTGATGTCCGACAGGGTTACCCGGCCGTAATGCTCGGGTTCACGTGTACCAAGCAGGTTGAGATTGGGCCCGTGCATTACGAGAATGAGGGGCTTTTCGACCGGCTTGGAAGCAGTTTTTCGCTTCGTCATAGCTGCAAGTTTGCCGCAAATGACAGCAACTTGTCCAGTCTATTCCTTTAGTAGGGCACGCAGGGCATCGGCCCGGATGCGATCACTCTGACGTCCGTCGTGATGTTTCAGGCTGACCCGCTCCATGTTCGGCGGCATGATGATGAGGTCAGCATCGGCCGTGTCAGTTTCCATGCGCAGCACGGCCTCGACCCGCTCATTGCGGACCTCGACGTGCGATACATCGATGCCCCGATTGAGCAGGAATATCTCGACTTCCTTGGCGCTATCAGCGAAAACGAGAATATCGATGCCCGAATGCTCGCCGGCCGTTCCATCCAGGACCGATCCCGTCAGATAGGGATTAAAGCCAGCCAGCAGATCGAGCACATCAAGCGCAGAGTGGCGCAGCATGGCAATCAGTTCCTCATGCTCTTCACCCTGATAGAGGCTCCGATAGGCGCGCAACTCGGCCTCAACCTCGGCATTGTCAGGAAAAGCCGTGTGTTCGGGCAGGCCCAACTGGCGGGCCGCCTTCTTTTTGGCATGGTGATAATCGGTAATGCCATCTTCCGCCATCAACCGGGCGGCGGCACTAGCGATGCTGGCCCGGTTGCCGGGACTCGTACGTTGCCGTTCATGACGGGTCATGGGGGGACTCGATCAAGGTAAAATCGCCCCCATTCTAACGGCACAATCTGAAATGCACATTCATATTCTCGGCATCTGCGGCACCTTCATGGGCGGCGTCGCGCAACTGGCGGTCGACTCGGGCCACAAGGTCACGGGCTGCGACGCCAACGTCTACCCGCCGATGAGCGACCAGTTACGCGAGGCTGGTATCGAACTGATCGAGGGCTTCGCTGTTGACCAGTTGGCGCTGGCACCCGATATCTTCGTCATCGGTAACGCCGTTTCGCGCGGCAACCCGCTGCTTGAAGCCATTCTCGACAAGGGCCTGCCCTATGTATCCGGGCCGCAATGGCTGGCCGAGAACGTACTGCAAGGGCGCTGGGTGCTCGGTGTCGCCGGCACCCACGGCAAGACGACAACCGCCTCGATGCTGGCCTGGATACTTGACGCCGCCAATATGGACCCCGGCTTCCTGATCGGTGGCGTGCCGCTCAACTTTGGCGTCTCGGCACGGCTCGGCGGCACGCCCTTCTTCGTCATCGAGGCCGACGAATACGACACGGCCTTCTGCGATAAACGTTCCAAGTTCGTCCATTACCGTCCGCGCACCGTCGTCCTGAACAATCTCGAATTTGATCACGCCGACATTTTCAGCGATCTGGCAGCGATCGAGACACAATTTCACCACCTCGTGCGCACCCTGCCGCAATCCGGACTGATCGTTTCCAATGCCGCCGAAGCCAGCCTCGGCCGCGTCCTCGCGCGTGGCTGCTGGACGCCGGTCGAGCCCTTCAATGACCCATCTGGCTATCACGTCACCGGCGACGACGCCCGTGGCGAACTGGTACTGCACTCGCCCGACGGCAAGGTCCGGCGTACCGTCTGGGGCCTATCCGGCGACCACAACCGGGCCAATGCCTGCGCCGCCCTGCTTGCCGCCCGCCATGTCGGCGTGCCGCTTGAGCAGGGACTGGACGCCCTGTCCCGCTTCGTCAATGTCAAACGGCGCATGGAAGTGCGTGGTGAGGTGCGCGGCGTGACTGTCTACGACGATTTCGCCCATCACCCGACCGCCATCGCCACCACCGTCGCCGGCCTCCGCCGCAAGGTCGGCAAGGCCCGCATCTTGGCCGTGCTCGAGCCGCGCTCGAACACCATGAAGTTGGGAACAATGACGTCACAACTGCCGGAAAGCCTGAGCGAAGTCGATATGGCCTTCTGTTACGCCGGCAATCTCGGCTGGGATGCCCGCGAGGCGCTGGCTCCCATGGGTGTACGGGCCGTCGTCGAAGACAACCTCGAGCGACTGGTGGACCAGATCGTCATCGAAGCCCAACCCGGCGACCACATCCTGGTCATGAGCAACGGCGGCTTCGGTGGCATTCACGGCAAGATATTGGCAGGACTGACCGAGTAGGGTCCGAAATCCAGGCACAAAAAAGGCGCGGCGAGGTTACCCTCCCGCGCCTTTTTGTTGTGCTGAAACTTAGCGCTCCATCGACTCCACAACCGCCAGCGCGGTCATGTTGACCAGACGGCGCACCGTTGCTGTCGAGGTCAATACGTGCACCGGACGCGCCACGCCGAGCAGGATGGGGCCGATGGTGACGCCTTCGCCACCGGTCATCTTGATCAGGTTGTACGAGATGTTGGCCGCGTCGATGTTGGGCATGACCAGCAGATTGGCTTCGCCCTTCAGCGGGGAATCCGGGTTGGCTTCGCGGCGCAGGTCTTCATTCAGCGCCGAATCGCCGTGCATTTCGCCATCCACCTCAAGCTCACCCGCCGACATCGCCGAAACGAGACCGGCAGCAATACTCATCTTGCGTGCCGATTCGGAGTTGCCTGAACCAAAGTTGGAGTGCGAGAGTAGCGCCACTTTCGGATTGCTGCCGAAACGCTTCACTTGCTCGGCTGCCATCATGGTCATTTCGGCAATTTCCTGAGCATTCGGGTTCTCATTCACATGCGTATCGCAGATGAAGAGCGAACGTCCCGGCAGCATCAGGTAGTTCATGGCGGCCAGGGTGCTGACCCCGGGACGCTTGCCGATGATCTGGCTGATCACGCCGAGATGATGACTGTACTGACCGGTCATGCCGCAAATCATGCCGTCAGCGTAGCCCAGCTTGAGCAACATGGCACCGATCACCGTCGGCTTGCGGCGCATGGCTTCCTTGGCGATGGCTGGGGTGATGCCCTGACGTGCCATGGCCTTGTGGTAGGCGGTCCAGCATTCGCGGTAACGCTCGTCGGATTCGGGATTGATGATTTCGAAATCGACGCCCGGCTTGATGCGCAGCTTGGCTTTTTCCAGGCGATGCTCGATGACCGCCGGACGCCCGATCAGCAGCGGACGGGCAAACTTTTCCTCAATGACCACTTGGGCGGCGCGCAGTACGCGCTCATCTTCACCTTCGGCGAAGATGATGCGCTTGCCCTTGGCTTGTCGGGCGGCCTGAAAAATGGCGCGCATGCCGACCCCGGTGTGATAGACGAACTCGGACAGCTTGGCCCGGTAGGCATCCCAATCGGTAATCGGACGCGTCGCCACGCCGGACTCCATCGCTGCCAGAGCAACAGCCGGGGCAATCTTGACGATCAGGCGCGGATCGAAAGGCTTGGGAATGAGATATTCCGGGCCGAACGACAGGTCAGCGCCAGGATAGGCCATGGCCACTTCATCGGTGACTTCGGCTTCGGCCAGTTCGGCAATGGCGCGCACCGAAGCCATCTTCATCTCTTCGGTAATACGCGTCGCACCCACATCGAGCGCCCCACGGAAGATGAACGGGAAGCAGAGGACGTTATTGACCTGGTTCACATAGTCGGAGCGGCCGGTAGCGATAATGGCATCCGGGCGAACCTCCTGAACCAGTTCGGGCATGATTTCCGGCGTCGGGTTGGCCAGGGCGAAGACCATCGGCTTTTCAGCCATGCTCTTGACCATGTCCTGCTTGACCACGCCGGCAGCCGACAGACCGAGGAAGATGTCGGCACCAACCATGGCATCAGCCAGCGTCCGCTGCTCGGTATTCTGGGCGTAGCGGGCCTTGGTTTCATCCATGCCACCGGGGCGACCGACGTAGATGACCCCCTTGGAGTCACAAATGGTGATGTTCTCGCGCTTGACGCCAAGTTCGCACCACAAATTGACACACGAGATGGCTGCCGCGCCCGCTCCTGATACGACTACCTTGACCTCATCGATCTTCTTGTCGACGACCTTCAAGCCGTTGAGCATGGCGGCACCGGAAATGATGGCGGTACCGTGCTGATCATCGTGGAAGACCGGAATATTCATCCGCTCCTTGAGCTTCTCTTCGATATAGAAGCATTCCGGTGCCTTGATGTCTTCCAGATTGATGCCACCAAGCGTCGGCTCAAGGGCGGCGATCATGTCAATCAGCTTGTCCGGATCGTTTTCGGCGAGTTCGATATCGAATACATCAATGCCGGCGAATTTCTTGAACAGGCAACCCTTGCCTTCCATGACCGGCTTGGAGGCGAGCGGGCCGATGTTGCCGAGACCGAGGACGGCGGTGCCGTTGGTCACGACACCAACCAGATTGGCCCGCGAGGTATACCAGGCTGCCGTTGCCGGATCTTCGACAATCGCATCGCAGGCCGCCGCAACACCGGGGGAATAAGCCAGGGCAAGGTCACGCTGGTTGGTCAGACCCTTGGTCGGGCGAACTGAAATTTTGCCCGGAGTGGGCCAGCGATGGTATTCGAGAGCGGCTTCGCGCAGATCCTTTTCCACGGATTCTCCTGAGAATTTTGGTAGTGGGGAAAACCGGTTAGATTACTCCAATCGTTGCGCCGCTGGAAGTGTAATTCATAATTACGGGACAGAATCCGTGACTTTTCGCTGCTTTGAAGGACGCCTCAGGCGGCAGCCGGCTGCCGCCTGAGGCGCAGGGCAACGAAATAGCTGAGCGCGATAATCGACACCAGCAAAGCGCCAAACATCAGCTCCCTGCCCTCGCTCCACGCATCAACTGCCGGCAAAAGCATTTTCGCCGCGCCAAAAGCGGCCACCAGCAGACTGATGCCGGCAACGACCAGCCCCATGACCCGGGACGCAATCAGCGCCACCTGATCAGCCCGGGCAATCAGGCGAGCGATCCACAAGCCGTTCGCACCATCAGTCAGCATCATGCCTAGCATGAAGAGCAGGGCAAGCACCAGCGCGTGCCCCCAGCCACCGAACTGTGTCGCCGCAAGGGCAAAGAAGGCAGCCTGCGTGAGCGTATCGAAGGAAAGTGCAAACAGGGCACCAACCAGCGCGATCAGCGCCGGATGCGAAACGTTACGCAGACTACCCAGAAGGCGCCCCTTGAGGCCGACCGGCTGGACCATTTCATGCGACTTTGCGGCAAGCACGGCAGCCAGATTGAGGCTACCCAAGGCAATCAGAAAGGCAATCGAAATGACCGCCCCCAAGGTACCAAACCATTCCGGCACCACCCACCGCCCGGCCAGCGCTGAAACGCCCAGCGCAATGGCCATGACAACGGTGCCGTGACCGAGCGAGAACAGGGTGCCGCAATAGCGCGCCATGTCCGGACGGGACCGGGCGTTGTAGCGTGTCAATCCATCGATAGTCGCCAGATGATCGGCATCAAAGCCGTGCTTCATGCCAAGCACGAAGGTCAGGATCATCAAGGAGAGCCAGTCGGCGGGGAGGGTTTCCATGGGTTCAAGTCGGAAATTACAGCCATCTTGATACAAAGGTGCCGGCTGATCAATGCGCCGTTGCTTCTTTTCAGCCCAGGTCAAATGAACGCTGTCAAAGCCCATCGAAAAAGCAGGAACGGGAAATGCTTGGATAAACGAGCAGTTGATCGTTCAACCTTTGCCCCCCGGGTTCCGTTATAGAACTTATGCAGCACAAGGAGGATTCATCATGGCCCACACCGACATCCGACTCGCCGTCGCGGAGGAACGCACCATCTACGACGTGGCCGCCATCGACCGCGCCATGGAAGAAGCCAACGGCAATCGCAACGAAGCCCTGGCCTGCCTCTACGACAAGATGAAGCAGCGGGGCGGCGGTCGCTTCCTGATCCGCCCGACGGGCGCCGACATGATCGATGATCTCTACGACAGTTGCCCCAATTTCAGCGATGTCATCGACGATCTGAAGAAATACGTCGCGCTGTCGGTCGCCGGCAACGAGCCAATGAGCTTTACGCCTATCCTGTTGCTTGGCGAGCCGGGTATCGGCAAAACCCATTTCGCGCGCGAATTGGCCGCCCGCCTCGGCACCGGCCATGAATTCATCTCGATGAGTTCGCTCACCGCCGGCTGGGTGCTATCCGGCGCCTCGTCACAGTGGAACAACGCCAAGCCGGGCAAAGTGGCGCACACTTTGGTGCATGGCGACTACGCCAACCCCATTGTGGTGCTCGACGAAGTCGACAAGGCCGGCGGTGATGCACGCTACGACCCGATGGGTGCCCTCTACGGACTGCTTGAAAAAGACACGGCACGTTCCTTTAAGGACGAGTTCATCGATATCGATATCGATGCCTCACACATCCTGTGGGTAACGACCGCCAACGATGAACGATCGATTCCCGAACCGATCCTCAACCGCATGAACGTCTACGAAGTGCCGCGCCCCGACCACGATGCCGCTATCAGCATCGCTGCTGCACTGTATCGGGACATCGTCAGCCAGCACGACTGGGGGTTCCCGCAGGAAGCCGACGAAGCGGTGCTCGAGCGCCTCGGCTCCATGCCCCCCCGCGACATGCGCAAACGCCTGTTAGCCGCCTTTGGCACCGCCAAACTGGAAGGCCGTAACTGGCTGGAAGGCCGTGACTTCGAGCAAACCCGGATGGGCCGGAGCCGGAAAATCGGGTTCTGAACAGTCTGCATTCCCGGCTAATCTGACGATTCCGGCACCCGTCCGGAATACTTAAGCCAGAGATAGCCAAGCCCACCGGCCGCCAGCGAGGCGAGCAGGATAGCCATTTTTGAGGCATTGACGAGGTTCGCGCTACCGGCGAAAGCCAGGTTGGCAATAAAGATCGACATGGTGAAGCCAATGCCGCCCAACAGGCCGGCACCGATGATGTGAGACCAGCGCAGATCGCCCGGCATACGACAGAGGCCCAAGTTAACAGCGAGCAGGCATGCCAGAACGATGCCAAGTGGTTTGCCGACCAGCAGCCCGCCGATAATGCCGGCACTATTGCTGGCCAGGAGTTCCTGCTCCCAGCCGCTGGCGACGACGATGCCGGTATTGGCCAGCGCAAAAACGGGCAACACGAAAAAAGCCACCGGCCGGTGCAAGCCATGCTCCAGTCGATGCGACGGCGAGGAATCATCCTCGGCTCGCCCTGAAAACGGGATGGCAAAGGCCAGCAAGACTCCGGCGATCGTCGCGTGTACGCCGGATTTCAGCATCAGGAACCACATCAGCGCCCCGCCCAGCAGAAAGGGGATCAAGGACATGACACGCAGGCGATTGAGTACGACGAGCAGGGCAAAAACAGCCAGCGCTGCCATCAGGAAGCCTGGGGAGAACTGTGCGGTATAGAAAACCGCGATGACGACAATCGCGCCCAGATCGTCCATAACCGCCAGCGCCGTCAGGAAAACCTTGAGTGAGACAGGTACCCGACTGCCCAGCAAAGCCAGTACGCCGAGCGCAAAGGCAATGTCGGTGGCCATCGGGATTCCCGCCCCGGCCTGGGTCGGCGTATCGGCATTCAGGGCGAAATGAATCCCTGCCGGCACGACAATACCGCCGATGGCAGCAACGATAGGGAGCAAGGCATTCCTGAAATTGGACAACTCGCCAACATACAGTTCGCGCTCCAGTTCAAGCCCGACGAACAGGAAAAAGACCGCCATCAGCGCATCGTTGGCCCAGTGTTCAAGACTCAGCCCGAGAACACGGCTGTGCCAGAAATCCAGATACGCCGGCCCCAGCGCTGAATTGGCCACGATCAATGAGAGAGCGGTACAGACAATCAGGACGATCCCGCTCGATTTTTCCGACTCAAAAAAACGATTGAACGTATTTGAAAGTCTTATCTGATGGCTGGTCATGCCGGCACTTTCCAGTCTAGGTCGCGATGCCGGGCAAGGTGACGGGGTGTCCACGAGTGCGCCGAACGGGAGACGAAATGATAGCGTGCGACATGGTACGAGGGGTCAAAGCCGTAGAAATTGCGGCGCATTTCGTTCAACTCTTCAGCACGGTAGTCGGCCAGTGGTTTGGCCGCCTCGTCGCCTTGCCGCCTTGCCTGTTTGGCCGCGAGCTGTTGGGTGAAATCACTGGCTGCCGCAAGTTCAGCCGCCCGGCGCGCCACATCAATGGCAAAACCGTGACCCGGCAGGCAGGCGTCGTAGAAGCCCAGCCTTACCGCTTCCGGCGCGGTCATCGGCAAGCGGTGGCGCATGATGGCCCGGGCGCCTTCCTCGCCGACGCGCGGTGGCAGGAGGTAAGTCCAGAACTCTGAACCATACAGGTTGCCCATGTTTTTGTAGTGCGGATTGAGCATCACCCCATCGCGGACCCAGACAAAATCGGCAGCGCGGGCCAGGAAACACCCGCCTGCGCCGGCATTGCCGCCCACTGCAGCCACGGTCAACTGGGTTTCGCAGCACAAAATAGCCTCCGCCAGATCATCGATGGCATTGATGTTGGCCCACGACTCGTCGGGTGGACTTTCAGCCGCCTCGATGGTGTTGAGATGGATGCCGTTCGACCAGAAATCGCTGCCCCCACGCAGCACGATGACGCGTGTTGGCCGGCTGCTCGCCCAGCGGAAAGCCTCGGTCAGACGCCGACACTGTGACGTGCTCATGGCCCCGTTGTAGAACTCAAAGCTGAGGAATCCGACAGCGTTTCCATTCCAATCGGCCTCTTCGTAGCTGATGTCCTGCCAGGTCGGCGTCGGTGATTTCCACAGGCCGGCTAGCGGCAACTCGGGCAATTTTTCCGCATCAGGCATAGCCAGCGTCGCCGGTAGCTTGATGCCGCCGGCCGGCTTGATGTGACCAAGCCATACGGCACCATCAACGGTCGCCCGGCAGATAGCCGTTTCACGGCGCCCCAGCAAACATCCCGGCGGACCTTTCAGCGTAGCTTCCGGCCAGGCGTCAAAGAGGTGACAAGGCTGCCCGAACAGCCTGTCGGCGACGCCGGGAAAGCCATCCGCCGCATGCAATTTGGCCAGAATGGCGGCACTGCTTTCGTGCTGCCAATCGATGGCGCGATCAGCCTGCCCAATCAGGCCATGGGCTTCTTCCGGCACACGCTTCGGGAGGTAATATGCCCGCAATTTGCGCTCAACGGCAGAAAGCACGGCTTGGACGGCCATTTCGGTAATTTCATGACGATAGATTGACGACTTCCGGCCCGTCCGCATCGGGAACAACGCCGAAGCCCACACCGGCCCGGCATCCATCTCGGCCTCGGCCTGCAATACCGTGACCCCCCATTGCCGGACACCTTGCTGGACTGCCCAGTCGAGCGCTGACGGCCCGCGATCACCCGCCGGACCTGGATGAACGATCAGGCAGCAATAGCGCGACCAGATCGACTCGGAAATGGCCCGCTTGAGAAACGGCGCAATGATCAGATCAGGACGAAACAAGGCCACCGCTTCTTCAGTCACAGAATCGGCAATATCAAACTCGATACTGAGGTCGTGGCGGCGCGACGCCAATTCAGCATAGAGACGCTGGGTCAGGCCGTTGAAGCTGTGGGTGAGCAGGAGAATTCTCATAACCTACACTTCTTTACCAATTTATGCCAATGCCATTTTTCGATGTGGAACAATGGTTTGGATGAGATTTCGAAACTTTCCAGGTTTATCAGAGCCATTCGCAAGCTTTATACGATATATGACTTTAGTTAGCATCGGGCACCTACTTGGAGAATGACAGTGCACAGAGAAGGAAAGCGTGGCAAGCCTCGGAATCATCAGGCTAGCCGCGAGCCCCGCCCCGAGTACATCGCCGCCGTCCGCCACCTCGATGGCCGAAGCGAGATTTTCTACATCCGGTACGCCGATGATCTGGATGACGCACGCGAACTGGTCATGGCCGAAGTCGGCAAGGTGCAATCCGTAGTGATCGCCCAGCGCCACTGAGCGGGGCTCAGCAAATCCGCGGCAATTGTTCGCCGCTCAGCCAGTCGACAATGCGTTTGCCGCCAAAGCCCGTGATCATCTGAACGAAATGATGTTCGTCTGCATGCACCGTACCAATGATTGCTGCGGCCACACCCAGGGGATGGGCGCGCATCGCTTGCAACAGCTTTTCCGCATCATGTTCGGCGCAGATCGCCACCAGTTTCCCTTCATTGGCGACATAAAGCGGGTCCAATCCGAGAAATTCACAGGCTGCATTGACCGCCAGGGAAATCGGCAATGCCTTTTCATGAAGCATCATGCCGACAGCAGACTGGCCGGCGATTTCATTCAGGGTGGTGGCCAGACCGCCCCGCGTCGGATCGCGAAGGACATGAATGTCGGCCCCGCTCTGCCGCATCGCCTCGATCAGGCCATGCAAGGCAGCGGTGTCGGAAACGATGGGGGACTCGAAGCCAAGACTCTCTCGCTCGGCCATGATGGCCATACCATGATCACCCAAAGTCCCGGAAACCAGGATCACATCACCCGGCCGGGCACCCCGCCCCGACAATTCGCGCCCCGGCGCCACGACACCAATGCCGGTCGTCGTGATAAATACCCCGTCACCCTTGCCGCGCTCAACCACCTTGGTATCCCCGGTCACAACCGGCACCCCGGCGGCCCTTGCCGCCTCAGCCATGCTTTGCACGATACGGGCAAGATCGGCGAGTTTAAAACCCTCTTCGATGATAAAGCCAGCAGAAAGATAGAGTGGCTTCGCCCCCATCACAGCCACATCGTTGATCGTGCCATGCACCGACAGACAACCGATATCGCCCCCCGGAAAAAACAATGGCGAGACAACGTGCGAGTCGGTGGCCATGACCAAGCGGCCGGCACCAGGATGGGGCAGCAGCGCCCCATCGTCACCTTGGGCGAGGTATTCATTGCCAAGGTATCTGGCGAACAATTCCTCGATCAATTGGGCCATGGCGCGGCCACCGGCGCCATGCGCCATATCGACCTGACCGTGCTTGATATCAAGTGGCCGCACGTAGGCTTTGCGAGCGTCAGACATCCTTGTAGCGTCCATAAGTGTAGTGAGCGGCGCAAGCGCCTTCGGAACTGACCATGCAGGAACCGACCGGATTTTCCGGGGTACAGACCGAGCCGAAAATCTTGCAGTCCTGCGGACGCTTGACGCCGCGCAGGATGGCGCCACATTCGCAAGCCTTGTGGTCAGCCACCGAGATATAGCCAACCGAAAAGCGCCTTTCTGCGTCAAATTCGGCGAACTGACTGCGAATGCGCAAGGCCGAGTAGGGCAGAACATGCAAACCGCGCCATTCGAACTGTTTCCGCATTTCAAACACCTCAGCCACCAATTGCTGCGCCTTCTTGTTCCCATCCCGGTCGACTGCCCGCGAGAATTCGTTTTCGACTTCAGCCCGGCCTTCATTGACCTGACGGATCAGCATCCTGATCGCCAGCATGACATCAAGCGGCTCAAAACCGGCGATGACCACCGGCTTGCGGTACTCCTCGGCGAAGAATTCGTAGGGACGACTGCCGATGATCGTCGACACGTGAGCCGGGCCGATAAAGGCATCGAGCGTCACGGTTCCCCACTGACGCACTTCCGGCGACTCAAGGATGCTTGCAATCGCCGACGGCGTCAGCACGTGGCAACACAGTACCGAAAAATTCTTGAGGCCTAGCGCAACGGCCTGCTTGATGGCGACTGCCGTTGGCGGCGTCGTCGTTTCGAAGCCGATGGCAAAGAACACCACTTGCCGATCAGGATTTTTCTGTGCCAGCGCCACCGCATCGGCGCTCGAATACACCATCTGCACGTCGCCGCCGCGGGCCTTCGCCTTGAGTAAAGACAACCCCTCGGAAGCCGGCACGCGTAGGCAGTCACCGTAGGTACAGAGCATCACACCCGCCTCGAGCGCCAGACGGATGGCCTGATCAATTCGCCCAATCGGCAGCACACAGACCGGGCAGCCGGGGCCGTGGATCATCCTGACATTGGCTGGTAGCAGGTCGGATACGCCATAGCGCGAAATGGCGTGGGTATGGCCGCCGCAAAACTCCATGAAATGGTAGTTACGGGCCGGGTTTGCCTCTCGACGGATGGCCTCGGCCAAGCCCTTGGCAAGTTCCCCGTCGCGAAATTCGTCGATGTACCTCATCAGTGGAGAGTCGGGTCTTCACCGGGTCCAAGTTCACCCATTTCAGCAAACAGTTTCAGCGTCTTCTCGGCCTCGTCGGGATCAAGCCGGTTAAGCGCATAGCCGACATGGACAATGACGTAATCGCCCACCACCACGCCGTCGACCAGGGCCAGCGATATCTCCTTCTTGACGCCGGCCAGATCGACCAGTGCCATGTCGCCATCGCGCAGTTCAACGACTTGCGCAGGGATTGCCAGACACATGACTGCTCCTCAATTGCTCAAAATTCCGTTCAACGCCGACCGGTCAGGGCGCGCAGAAAACCGCGCCGGCTGACCGGCGGGGCAGCCTCCTCCGGCGACGGACCAGCCGGACCCACCAAGCCGAGAGCCCGACGGGCGTCATTGGCCAGATGACGGGCTTCCACCATACCGCTCACCGTGGCAACGGCATCGACCAGATCGACATACTGACAATCGCCCAGCACGGCATCGTGCGCCGCCGAAAAGCGCCAGTCCACATCGCCCAGTGCCAGATAACGTCGTTGCCCGAGGGGAATATGCCCCCATAACTCACCCCCACCGGGCAGCAGAAACACCCGGATGAAACCCGGCGAAATGACGGCAGCCAGCCAGTCGCCACGCTCGCGCAAACACCAGGCAAGTTCAACCGCCAGCGCCGGATTGACCGGCAAACCTTCAGCCATGGCCGGCGCACGCTGCAGCAGGACCGATGCCGGGTCGCTCGGCCAGTCTGTAGGTGTCGATATTTCGCTCAAGACACTTCCTTTTCTAAAAGTACGCCCGGCTGATTTTCGCCGCTTGCCAAATGACCGGCAAGTTCCATACGGCGGGCCACCCAGGCCTGGCCGAGAGCCAGTCCACCATCGTTGGGCGGCGCTTGGCGTGCCTCAAGCAGCCCGATTCCGGCCACCGCCAGATGCTGACGCAGGGCGGCCATGAGGATGGCGTTGCAGGCGCAGCCGCCACCCACGACGACCGATTGCATCGCTGCCCGGCAGGCTGCCGCCGCCACCCATTCGGACAGTCCAGCAGCAACCGTGGCATGAAAGAGCGCCGCCCCCAGGGCCGCATCGTCCTTGCACCCCATCAGGGCCGGCAACATGGGCGACAAATCGAGAACTGCCCCGCCCTCCAGCAAGGCATAGCCGCCAGGCAACGGCTCGACCGGTCCATGCCGGGCGGCCAGCCCCTCAAGCTCCATGGCGGCCTGACCTTCGTATTGCATGAGGTCGCGCACGCCGAGCAAACCAGCCGCCGCATCGAACCAGCGCCCCAGACTGGTCGTCGGCGGACAGCGCAACTGGCGCGCCAGCATGGTAAGCAAGGGGCCGGGGTCGCGCGCGGGGTAATACTGCTTGATCCAGCCGCCGACGCGATACCCGAAACCGGCGCCATGCAGGGCAGCGACCGCCATGCGCCACGGCTCTTTGGCCGCCCGGTCCCCGCCCGGCATGGCCAGCGGGCCGAGGTGACCAAGGCGCTGGCAATTGGCGCCATCGATACCGAGCATTTCCCCGCCCCAGGCAGCGCCATCCGGACCAAGGCCGACCCCATCGAGCGCCAGACCGATTATCGGCTCATTGACACCCTGTTCGGCACAGATAGCAGCAATATGCGCATGATGATGACCAACCGCCAGAGCCGGAATGGCAAACTTTTCGGCCAGACGACCAGCGAGATGGGTGGACGGAAAATCGGGGTGCAAATCATGCACGATCAGTTCTGGACGGACATCGAGAATGCCGATCAGGTGATGCACCGTTTCCTCAAGAAAGGTGACGGCCGCGACATTGTCCAGACTGCCCACATGTTGTGACAGAAAGGCCTGACGGCCCTTCATGAGGCATACCGTATTCTTCAGATAGCCCCCCAGCGCCAGCACCGCCGGGCCATTATCGGCCAACGCAATCGGGACCGGCACATAACCACGGGCCCGACGAATGAAGGCCGGGCCGGCACGCACCACCGAATCGTCACACCGAATGACGATATCTCGGTCGTGCATCAGGAAGGCATCAGCGATGCCGGACAGGCGGGTCAATGCTTCATCGTTGTCAACGACCAGCGGCTCGCCCTGCGGGTTTGCACTGGTCATGACCAGCAGAAGGTCACTTGCCAAGTTCAGCCAGTCGATACCGCTTGGACGTCCCGCCGCCTCATGCCAGAGCAGCAGGTGCAATGGGGTCGTTGGCAGCATGATCCCAAGCCAGGCGAGGCCGGGAGCAATACCCCTGAGTTCGCTCGCCCCCTTGGGGCAAAGCACGATGGGGCCAGCAACGCTACACAACAGGGCCAGTTCTTCCACCCCAATCTGCGCATAGTCGGACAGAGAGGAAGCGTTCAGGGCCATCACCGCGAAGGGCTTGGCCTCGCGCTGCTTGCGTTCGCGCAACGTTGCCACAGCCGAAGCGTTGCGCGCATCACAGGCGAGATGGAAGCCGCCCAGCCCCTTGATGGCGACAATCTTGCCACGGCGCAGCAGGGCCAGCGTTGCAGCGACGGGATCTCCCGGCAGCGGCTGACCATCTCCCGACAGCAGGCTCAGTTGTGGCCCACAATCCCGACAACAGGTGGTTTCAGCATGAAACCGCCGGTCGGCTGGCGCCCGATACTCGTTGCCACACGACAGACAAAGCGAAAAAGGCGCGAGACTCGTTTGCGCCCGATCATAGGGAATGCGCTGACTGACCGTATAACGCGGCCCACAATGGGTGCAGGTGGTGAAGGCATAACGCCAGCGCCGGCTGTCCGGATCACAAATATCGGCGATGCAGTCGGGGCAGACGGCAGCATCCGGGCCGATGGCCGTTTGGATGTCGCCATCCGCGCTATCGAGGATGACAAAACTGTCACCAGTGACTTCCTGCACCTCGTCTTCGATGCTATCGATACGAGCCAGTCGCGGCAGCTCCAGCGGCAGGCGGCGGATGAATTCCTGCCAATTCGGGCCACTGACGGCAGCCAGCACACCTGCACCATCGTTACGCACCCAGCCACGGAGGTCCAGTTCGCTGGCCAGACGCCAGACGTAGGGACGAAAGCCGACGCCCTGAACCAGGCCGCGAATGCGGAGCAGCCGCCCGCTCATCGGCCGACTACTTTGCCGCCAACTGGCGTTCCAGCTCGGCAACACGACGCTTCAGGGCATCGACCGACTCGGAGCGTTTGCCGCGCTGGGCATCAAGTCCGGATTGAATCCAGTCGAGCCAGGCGCTCAGGCCATCGCCACTCGATGCCGAGACGCGGAAGATGGTCAGGTCGGGATTGACCCGGCGGGCATTGGCTTCCGCCAGGTCGGCATCGAACTCAAGATAGGGCAGCAGGTCACACTTGTTGAGCAGCATGACATCGGCCGCGGCAAACATGTCCGGGTACTTGAGCGGCTTGTCCTCGCCCTCGGTGACCGACAGGATTGCCACCTTGTGATGCTCGCCGAGGTCGAACGCCGCCGGGCAGACAAGATTGCCAACGTTCTCGATGAGGAACAGCGACTCGTCGGCCGGCTGTAGTCGTTGCATGGCATGGCCGACCATGTGGCCATCGAGATGGCAGCCCTTACCGGTATTGATCTGCAACGCCGGCACGCCGGTGGCACGGATGCGTTCGGCGTCGTTCGAGGTCTGCTGATCGCCCTCGACGACACAAATAGCGAGCTTGCCTTTCAACAACTCGATGGTCTTGACGAGCAGCGCGGTCTTCCCGGAACCGGGACTGGAAACGAGGTTGAGCGCAAAGATACCGCGATCGTCGAAGTACTGGCGATTAGCTGCGGCATAGGTGTTGTTCTTGGACAGGATGTCCTGTTCGACCTGCACCATGCGGGCCTGACTCATTCCCGGCACATGGGCACGGGCCGGCCCGATGCCGTAATCGAGATCGCCGGATACGGCGTGCTCATGGTGATGATGCTCTCCGTGGCTGTGGGCGCTGCCATCACCGTGGTGATGATGGTGTGAATGGGCAGGCACCGGCGCGTCATCATGGTCATGCGCATGACCGTCAGCGGCATGGTCATGACTATGGGTATGCACCGTGCCATCCGCGTGGACATGGGTGTGTTCATGCCCCCCTTCGATCTTCGTTTCGCCGGCACCGCAGCCACAAACTGTACACATCGCCTTGCCTCCTCTTCGAACTAGCTGCCAATTACTCGATTTCGATTTCCTTGACCCGCATTTCCGTGCCGCTGGTTGCCTGCACCTGATAACTGCCACATCTCGGGCACGCCCCATAAAGCTCCTGCATCGGCACGGTTTCCGCACACAGCATGCACCAACCAGCACCCGGCACATTGATTATTTCGAGCGCCGCCCCTTGCGCCAGGCTGCCATTCGTTACCGCCTCGAAACAGAATTTCAGGGCCTCCGGCTCTACCGACGACATGCGGCCGATTTCCAGCACGACCAGCTTGACCCGACGGGCGTTTTCGCGCCTGGCGGCATCTTCCACCAGTTGCAGCACGCCTTCAGCCAGCGACATTTCATGCATCCTGACACTCCACAACATAGGGCACACTTGAATCAAGCGTCAGTATCGCCTGATTGAGCCGCCACCGGCTGTCAGACCGGCAAAGAATCCCTGAATTCACACCCGGAATTCAACATCAAGGTGCTTTTTCTTGCCGGCATTTATTTGATTCCCGTTAATCTGCCGTTAAACTTGCGCGTTCATAATTTAGCGCTGATTTATTTCGGTTTTTCCCCATGCTTGAAGCTGACAATCTGGAATGCGTGCGCGGCGAGCGCCGCCTGTTCGCAGGCCTCGGCTTTCGGCTGGAGGCAGGCGAACTGCTTTACCTGCAAGGCAAGAACGGCGCCGGAAAAACCAGCCTGCTGCGCATGCTGATCGGCCTGTTGCCGCCAGAAGCCGGCGAAATTCGCTGGCATGGGCAGTCGATCAAGTCCGACGAGTTCCGGGCAGATCTCTGTTACCTCGGCCACCTCAATGCCATCAAGGAAGAACTGACGCCACTGGAGAACCTCCTCGCTGCAGCCCATCTGGCCGATGAAGATCTGACCGAAGACGACGCCATCGACGCGCTCGAACAGGTTGGGCTGGCCGGCCGCGAGGACCTCGCCTGCAAATACCTCTCGCAAGGCCAGAAGCGCCGCGTCGCGCTGGCCCGGCTGGTCAAGGAAAAACGCCCTCTGTGGATTCTCGATGAACCCTTCGTCGCTCTCGACGTCGCCGCAGTCGACTGGCTGGCCGGGATCATTTCCGGCCACCTGCAACGCGGCGGCCTGGCCGTCATGACGACCCACCAGCTGGTCAACATCCCGGCCGGCACCGTGCGCGAATTGCGAATCGGCTAAGGGTGATGCGCTGATGATCAAAATCATGACGGCGGTCATTGCCCGCGATCTCAAACTGGCCATGCGGCGGCAGGCGGACATCGTCTCGGCGCTGTTCTTCTTCGTCATCGTGGTCAGCCTCTTCCCACTCGGCGTCGGACCGGAACCCGACCTTCTGCGCAAGCTGGCCCCTGGCGTGCTGTGGGTTGCCGCGCTGCTGGCCACCATGCTGTCGCTACCCCGCCTGTTTGCCGACGATCATCGCGATGGCACACTGGAACAACTGGCGCTGGCCCCCCATCCTCTGGGACTGGTCGTTACCGGGAAAGTGATCGCTCACTGGCTGGTATCCGGCCTGCCTCTGGCGCTGATTGCACCCGTACTCGGCATCCAGTTCGACCTGTCGAACGACGCCCTGCTCGTGCTCACCTTCGCCATCCTGATCGGCACCCCGGCCCTCTCCGGCATCGGCGCGATCGGCGCCGCGCTGACCCTTGGCCTGCGCGGCGGCGGCGTGCTCCTGTCATTACTCGTTCTGCCGCTCTACATCCCGGTGTTAATATTCGGCGCTGGCGCAGTTGATGCGACGGTAACCGGACTCGGGGGAGAAGGTCACCTGTCATTGCTTGCTGCACTTACTTTTGCCTCACTTGGCTTTGCCCCCTGGGCCTCGGCCGCTGCCTTGAAGATTGCCCTCGAATGAAAGATCGCTTCAATCTCTACCGCTTTGCCTCGCCAGCTACGTTCTACCCGCTGGCCGGCCTGCTGATTCCCTACTTCGCCGCTGTTTCGGTCGTCTTCGGACTGGCCGGCCTGTGGCTCGGCATGCTCGTCGCGCCAACCGACTTCCAGCAGGGCGAGGGCTACCGGATCATTTTCATCCACGTCCCGGCCTCCTGGATGTCGATGTTCATCTACCTCGTCATGGCCGGTTGGGCCGCCATCGGGCTCGCCTTCAACACCCGGCTGTCGGGCATGATGGCGCAGGCTCTGGCCCCCACCGGCGCCCTCATGGCCTTCCTCTCGCTGCTTACCGGCGCCCTCTGGGGCAAGCCGATGTGGGGTGCCTGGTGGGTCTGGGATGCCCGCCTGACCTCGGAACTGATTCTCCTCTTCCTCTACATCGGTTACATGGCACTGACTGCCGCCATCGATGACCCGCGCCGCGCCGACAAGGCGGGCGGCCTGTTGCTGCTGGTCGGCGTCGTCAATATTCCGATCATCTATTTCTCGGTGAAGTGGTGGAACACGCTGCACCAGGGGTCCAGTGTCAACCTTGCCAAGTCATCGATGGCCACCACCATGCTCTGGGGCATGCTGCTCATGGCCATGTGCTTCTGGATGTATTCGATTGCTGTCGCGCTGATGCGGGCGCGCACCATCATGCTTGAACGCGAGTGCCATACCGATTGGGCCAAAGGAGAACTGCTGGGCAACATGGCAGGAGATGAGAAATGATCCACTGGAACAGTTTTTCCGACTTTATCGCCATGGGCGGCTACGGTTTTTACGTCTGGAGTTCTTTCGGTACGACCGTATTGATCATGGCGATTGAACCGATTGTCGTCGCACGCAATCGAAAGACCACCATTGCTCGCCTCAAGCGCCAGTTGCGCGCCGAAACAAGGAACACTGCTGAATGAAATCCCGTCACAAGAAACTCGCCCTGATCGGCGGCGCGTTGGCCATCATCGGCATCATCGCCGCCCTGGTCCTCAACGCCCTGAACAGCAATATTGCCCTCTATATTTCGCCGACCGACGTCACCGAAGGCCGGGCGCCCCAGGGCAAGGCCTTCCGTATCGGCGGCCTGGTCAAAGAGGGTAGCCTGCAGCGGCAGGCCGACGGCGTCACCATCGCCTTCGTCGTTACCGATACGACCAACGACATGACGGTGCATTACAAAGGCATCCTGCCTGACCTCTTCAAGGAAGGTAAAGGCGTCGTCGCCCAGGGCAAGATGAACGCCGACGGCACTTTTGGCGCCAGTGAAGTATTGGCCAAGCACGACGAAAACTACATGCCACCGGAGGCCGCCAAGGCCGTAGGCGATGCACAGGCAGCCCGAGCTGCCGGTGCCGAAAAACCGAAAGCGAGCTACTGAAGATGATTCCCGAACTTGGCCATTTCGCCCTGATCCTCGCTGCCCTGGTTGCCCTGATTCTCGGCACGCTGCCGCTGCTCGGCGCTCACCAGAACCGGATGGCCTGGGTAGCCATTGCCCGACCGGCAGCATCGGCGATGGCACTGTTGCTCACCATCTCGTTTGCCTGCCTGGTGCAGTCTTTCGTTACCAACGATTTCTCGGTGGTCTACGTCGCCCAGCACTCCAATTCGCTGCTGCCCATTCAATACCGCGTCGCTGCGACCTGGGGTGGCCACGAAGGCTCCCTGCTTCTTTGGATGCTCTTCCTGACCTGGTGGGCCTTTGGCGTCGCCATGCTGTCGAAGCAACTGCCCGAGACCATGGTCGCCCGCGTCCTCGGCACCCTGGGCCTGGTCGCCTTCGGCTTCATGCTCTTTATCCTGATCACCTCCAACCCCTTCGAGCGCCTGCTGCCAGCCGCGGCCGAAGGGCGCGACCTCAATCCCCTGCTGCAGGACTTCGGCCTGGTCATTCACCCGCCCATGCTCTACATGGGCTACGTCGGCTTCTCGGTGGCCTACGCCTTCGCCGTCGCGGCACTGCTTTCCGGCCAGCTTGACGCCGCCTGGGCGCGCTGGTCGCGCCCGTGGACGATGGCCGCCTGGTGCTTCCTGACCCTTGGTATCGCCCTCGGCTCGTGGTGGGCCTATTACGAACTGGGCTGGGGTGGCTGGTGGTTCTGGGATCCGGTCGAAAACGCTTCGTTCATGCCCTGGCTGGTTGGCACGGCACTGATCCACTCGCTGGCCGTCACCGAAAAGCGTGGCAGTTTCAAGAACTGGACAGTACTGCTCGCCATTTCCGCCTTCTCGCTGTCACTGCTCGGGACCTTCCTGGTTCGCTCGGGCGTGCTGACATCGGTCCATGCCTTTGCCACCGATCCGCGGCGCGGCATTTTCATCCTGGTCTTCCTGGTCGCCGTCATCGGCACCTCGCTCGCTTTGTTTGCCTGGCGCGCCCCCAAGGTCGGGCTGGGCGGTCGTTTCGGGCTGGTATCGCGGGAATCGCTGCTGCTCACCAACAACGTTCTGCTCGTCGTCGCCTGCGCCACCGTGCTGCTCGGCACGCTTTACCCGCTACTCATCGATGCGCTGGGTGTTGGCAAGATTTCGGTCGGACCACCGTACTTCAATGCGGTCTTCGTCCCGGTCATGGCCCCGGTGCTCTTCCTCATGGCGGTTGCCCCTTTCGCCCGCTGGAAAGATGCCAGCCTGCCGGAAATAGCCCGTACCGTGCGCTGGGCCATGGTGGCGGCCGCCGTCGTCGCCATTGCGCTGCCACTTGTCTATGGCCAGTGGAGCGCCATGACCGCCCTCGGCATCCTGCTTGCCGCCTGGGTCGCCTTCAGCACCCTGATCACCTACATTGAACGGGTCCAGCACACGCGTGCCGGCCGACCTTTCCTGAGCGCTGCGTTGAGCCAGCCACGCAGTTTTGTCGGCATGTGCGTTGCACATTTCGGCATTGCTGTTTTTGTCGTTGGCGTCACCATGGTCAACAGCTTCCAGGACGAGAAGGACATCAAGATGGCACCGGGCGAAACGACCAAGGTTGCCGGCTACAGCTTTACCTTCAATGGCGTCAAAACCGTCCAGGGGCCGAACTACACAGCGGCGCAGGGTGACTTCGATCTGACCGTCGACGGCAAGTTCATGCGCAAAATGAATCCGGAGAAACGTAACTACGCCTCTTCCGGCATGCCGATGACCGAAGCCGCCATCGATGCCGGCTTCATGCGTGACGTTTACGTCTCGCTCGGCGAACCCATTGACCGCGATCGACCCGAGGCCGAATGGGCCGTCCGCGTCTATTACAAGCCCTTTGTCGACTGGATCTGGGGCGGTGCCTTCCTGATGGCACTGGGTGGCCTGTTCGCCCTGCTTGATCGCCGCTATCGCGCCAAATCCCGTGCCGCTGCCTCCGTCAAAATCCCTGCTGGAACACAACAAGCATGAACCGTTATTACTGGGTACTCGGCGCTTTCGCCGCGCTCGTCGCACTACTCGCCATCGGGCTTAATCTCAACCCCCGCGATGTTCCATCGCCGTTGATCGGCAAGCCGGCCCCGGCCTTCAATCTGAACGTCCTCGCCACGCCCGAAAAGATGCTCGGCCCCAAGGACATGCAGGGCAAGGTATGGCTGTTCAACGTCTGGTCCTCCTGGTGCGTCTCCTGCCGCCAGGAACACCCGGTCCTGGTCGAATTTTCGAAGAAAGCCGACGTACCGCTGGTCGGCCTGAACTACAAGGAAGTGCGCGGCGATGGCGCCTTCGACATGAGCAAGATGCCGGCCGATGAAGAGAAGAAGCTCGCCTTCCAGCGTGCCAACATGTGGCTGGCCCAGCACGGTAACCCCTATACGCTGACCGTGATGGACATCGATGGCCGCGTCGGCATCGATTATGGCGTTTATGGCGTGCCGGAAACCTACGTCATCGACAAGGCCGGGATCATCCGCATGAAACACACCGGCCCGATCTCGCCGGATGTGCTGAGCAAGAAAATCCTGCCGCTGCTGGCCGAGTTGAATAAATGATGCGCCGTCTCCTTATTGCAGCTTTCCTGGTCTCCTCATTTTTTGCCTCGACCGCTAGCTATGCCTCGGCGGCCAACGAGGCGGCAACGGCCGCCGACCCGGTGGCTGAAAAGCGCCTGCAGAAACTTTCCGAGGAACTGCGTTGCCTGGTCTGCCAGAACCAGACCATCGCCGACTCCAACGCCGAACTGGCGCAGGATCTGCGCCGCGAAGTTCGGGCTATGATCAAGGATGGCAAATCGGACAAGGAAATTGTCGACTTCATGGTCGTCCGTTACGGCGACTTCGTCCTCTACCGGCCGCCCGTCAAGGGCATCACACTCCTCCTTTGGGGTGGCCCGGTCGCTCTCATGCTGCTTGGCCTGTTCGCCCTGCAACGCTACCTGCGCCGCCGCACCCTGCGCATCAACGCCGAAGATCAGCCGCTGTCGGCTGACGAGTCCAGCCGAGCCGACGCGCTGCTCAAGGAAATCGATCCGAAATGAACCAGTTCGCCATCTTTGCCACCCTGCTTATCGTGGTGGCCTCAGCCTTTATCCTGCCGCCCCTCTGGCTCGGACTGCGCAACCCCCAAGACAAAGCCGACCGCAAGGAAACCAACGTTGGCATCTTCCGCGATCAGCTGGCTGAACTGGCCCGTGAAAAAGCCGAAGGCTCTCTGGCCGAAGCTGATTTCGACCAGGCCCGACAGGAATTGCAACGCCGCCTGCTGGAAGAGGTCGACCCAGCCACCGAAGGGGCCACCCCGATCCGGCATGGCCCGAGCCGCAAGACGGCCGTCGCCCTGATGGTCCTGCTGCCCGTTTGCGGTCTGCTCGGCTACGGCTTGCTGGGCAATCCCAAGGCACTCGACCCGATGCAAACTGCGGCGCCGCAGCAGATGACACCGGAAAAAATCAACGAAATGGTCAGCGCCCTAGCCGCCAAGCTCAAGGCCAACCCCGACAATCCCCAGGGCTGGCTGATGCTGGCCCGCTCCTACAAGTCGATGGGGCGTTACGACGAAGCCGTACAAGCCTTCGCTAACGCTGAGTCAGCCATCAACAACGAACCCGACCAACTCGCCAGCTACGCCGAAACCATCGCCATGGCCAATGGCCGCGGCATCACCGGCAAGGCCGTACAACTGGTCGAAAAAGCGCTCAAGGTCGATCCCAATCATGCGCACAGTCTTTTCCTGGCCGGCGCCGCCGCCATGGAAGCTGGCAACAACAAGAAGGGCCTGGCGTACTGGGAGCCCCTCCTGCCCCAACTCGAACCGGGCTCGGAAGTCGAACAGATGGTCCGTGGTGGCATCGAGAAGATGAGGGCAGGGAAGTAGGCAGCCAAAGATGGTCGACCTCGCCCGGCGCGGATTTTTTCGCGGCCGGCCACGCCCCAGGGTTGAACTTCGCCCGCCTTGGGCTCTGCCGGAAGATGCCTTCATTGACCGTTGCACGCGTTGCAGCGATTGCCTGACAGCCTGCCCACAAAAAATCCTGATTGTTGGCGATGGCGGCTATCCGACCATTGACTTCAAACTTGGCGAATGTACCTTTTGCAGCGATTGCGTCAGCGCCTGTCAGCCCAAGGCCCTGCTTCGGCCAGACACGGAACAGTCCGCCTGGACCTACAAGGCTGCCATAGGTGAAGACTGCCTGCCGCACCAAGGCGTTGAATGTCGCGTCTGCAGCGACTTCTGTGACGCCAGGGCAATCCGGTTTGCCCCCCGGTTGGGTGGAAGCCCGCTCCCTGACATTGATCCGGAAAAATGCACCGGCTGCGGTGCCTGCGTTGCGGCCTGCCCGGTCGTCACCATCAGCATTCGCTAGCGCTTCATAGCCCCGACGATGGCGGCACCAAGGGTGGCGGTGAAAAGCCCAGGGAGATCATCTCGGTTTCCAGCTTGATGCGCAGAATCAGCAAACCCTCCAGCGATTCCCGCGCCTTGTCGGCGGCCCATCCCTCATGATGATTGCGCAGGCACGCCTCAACCTCATGACGGTTGGCGATATTTACGCCACAGACGGCAGCATATCGGTGGATCTCACTATCAAGATCCTGCAATTCACGGTCATAATGTTCAAATCCACTCATCGTCTCAGCATACTCCAGAAGGTGTGCCCATGCACTGGCTAACGCTACCCGAACCGCGCAAGAATATCACCCCGGCATTTTCCGATATCGCCTCGGCCAAGACCTGGCTGGCTGGCCAGCCACAGGTCCAGCCAATGCACATGCTGGCAGCCATTTGTCTGCAGATTGAGGCGATCGAAGCATCGTCCCTGCCCCCACCGCTCGCCGTCGAGCTTCTCAATATCTTGCGGACGGCTGCCGTACCCGCCCAGGATGCCATCGAGCCCCGCTACGTGCGCAAGGCACTGCCCATGCTTGAGGACGACCAGCGTTCGTTCGAAACGGCCCAGCGTCTGTGGCTGCGCCTGGCAACCGCCTACCTGCGCCTGGCCCCGCATTTTGGTTCGGTGGAAAAGACAACCCTTTTGCACCGGGCGGCCTGTGCGGTCCGCATGACCGACTATTGCCACTTCCTGGCCGCCCAGGAATGTCCAGCCATCCTCGTGCAATTGATTTTCGGCATACTCGATCAGGCGGAAAGCAGTGGCATTCTGCGCCAGCCTCTGGCCGACCCTGATTTTCCCCATCTCGTCGATACGACTATCGCCGGCCATCTGTCCTGGGCCTTCATGCTCCGGCTGATCAACCCCTATCGCCTGTCGGCGGCTCAACTCACCGTTGCCAACCGTGCCCTCAGCCGCTGGCGCGAACTGGCCGGGTTCCAGTCGTCTCCGGACAACGAACCAAGGGGGCACGCGGTCGACCTCAGGCCGCTGTTTGGTGCCACTTTGCCGGAAGGGATCCCGCACTGGTTCGACCTCCGCAAGATCACCCGCAAGATCGACCAGCGCATCGCCGCATTGCAGGATGGAGAGTCGCCAGAGTCGTTGAAACTCGGCCGCGAATTGTCCCCAGCTGCCAATATACGGCTGCTACGCGGTATCAAATCGAGCATCGAATCGCAAGGCAAGTGGTGCAGCACGGAAATTGGCGAAATCGAGCTGACCTTCGGCCCGGACTATGCCTATGCCACCTTTACCGGCGATATGCCCAGCCCAAGCGGCGCGATCAATAGCGGCAGTGCCTCCCTGGCCCATCAGCGCACGGCGCTGTTTGGTTTTGATCGCGTGTCGACCCTGCCGACCGCCGTCAAGAAACTCAACGTACCGAGTGAAAACTGGGTGCTGGTCGATGGCCGCGCGGTTCGCCAGAATGAGCAGCAGGGGGCACGGCGCCAGTCGCCCGGGATAATCGCTTCAGTCCACCTCGACCAGCCACGCCTGGGGGTACTCAAGGGTCTGCACTCCATTCCCGGCGACGCGCTGGCCGCGCAGATCGACTGGTATGAAGAACGCGTCGAGCCCGGCCGCCTGTCACGCCCGGCAGCCCCTGGTCAGACACTACCGGTAATTCCCGTCTTCCTACTCCATGATGGTGAGCACTGCTCACTGATCGTGCCGACCATTGCCGGTATCCGCCTCGATACCGGCATCACTCTGGAAGGCACGTCGGTCAGCCACCTTTTGCCGACAGAAGTACTGGAACGGGGTGTCGACTTCGTTCGCTACGCCGTCACCAAGCAATGAAAAAGCCCGCCGGATGGCGGGCTTTTCGCACCAGGCCGGCAAAGCCGGCCGTTAGCCTGATTACTCGAATTCGATGATGATCTGATCGACCGTCAGGCTCTCGCCGGAAGCGGCCGAAATCTTCTTCACCTTGCAGTCCTGATCGGCCTTGAGGATGTTTTCCATCTTCATGGCTTCGATGACCGCCAACTTCTCGCCAGCCTTCACTTCCTGGCCAACCTGCACGGCGACTTCGCGCAACAGGCCCGGCATCGGGGAGATCAGGAACTTCGAGAGGTCGGGAGCCTGCTTCTCGGGCATCAGCGACAGCAGTTCTGCAGCACGGGCGCTCATCACCATGAAATCAGCACGGGTGCCCCAGTGGAACAGGCTGTACTTGGTTTTGTGACGCTCGACTTGCAGCGTGAATTCCTGACCGTTGCAGGTACCGACAAACAGCGACTCACCCAGTTTCCAGGAGGAGCGCAGTTCGTAGTGCTTGCCGTTGTACTCGATGTCGTAGCCACCATCGACCAGACGGGCCGTCACCGGATGATGCTGATTGCCAGCAGCATCGAGACGAACCACCATCCAGTTGTTGCTGACCAGGCGCTCGTGGCCCTGCAACTGACCGGAAATGGAGGCAGAACGGTCAGTAAAGGCACGATAGACGTAAGCAGCAACAGAAACCAGCAGGGCCGGATCATCGTGCGGCACCATCGAGGCATCAAAGCCCGTCGGATAGTGCTTGGGGATGAAGCCGGTGTCGAAGATGCCGGAATGGAACACCGGGTGCTGCATCAGCGCGGCCTGGAACGGAATGTTCGAGGAAATACCGCGAATCACGAAGGCATTGAGCGCATCGCGCATGCGGGAAATCGCCGTGCTGCGATCCTTGCCATGCACAATCAGCTTGGCAATCATCGAATCGTAGAACATCGAGATCTCGCCGCCGTCATAGACACCGGTATCGACACGGGTCGTACCGTTGGCATCGCTGGTTTCCTTCGGCGGCTGGAACTTGACCAGACGACCGGTTGAGGGCAGGAAGCCACGGAACGGGTCTTCGGCGTTGATACGGCACTCCATGGCCCAACCGTCGATGGTGACGTCGGCCTGGCTCAGCGGCAGCTTCTCGCCGTAGGCAACACGGATCATCTGCTCGACGAGGTCGAGACCGGTGATCAACTCGGTGACCGGGTGCTCGACCTGCAGACGGGTGTTCATTTCCAGGAAGTAGAACTCCTTGGTCGCACCGGAAACGACGAATTCGACCGTACCGGCCGACTCGTAGTCCACCGCACGGGCCAGGGCCACAGCCTGCTCTCCCATGGCTTTGCGCATCGCCGCATCGACGAAGGGGCTCGGTGCCTCTTCGATGACCTTCTGGTGACGACGCTGGATCGAGCAGTCACGCTCGTTCAGGTACACGTAGTTGCCGTGTGAGTCGCCCAACACCTGGATTTCGATATGGCGCGGTTCGAGCACGTACTTTTCGATGAAGACGCGGTCGTCACCGAAAGAGTTGCGGGCTTCGTTGACGCAGGACGAAAAACCTTCATGCGCTTCAGCATCGTTGTAGGCAACACGCAGCCCCTTGCCGCCGCCGCCGGCCGAGGCCTTGATCATGACCGGGTAGCCGATGCCCTGAGCGATCTTGACGGCTTCGTCAGGACCGGCGATGGCATCGTTGTAACCCGGAATGGTATTCACGTTGGCGGCAATGGCGAGCTTCTTGGACTCGATCTTGTCGCCCATCTTGGCTACCGAGTAGTGCTTCGGGCCAATGAACTTGATGCCTTCTTCTTCCAGACGACGCGAGAACGTGGCGTTTTCGGAGAGGAAGCCGTAACCCGGATGGACAGCCTGAGCACCGGTCTGCTTGCAGGCAGCGATGATCTTGTCCATGACCAGATACGACTCTTTCGAGGCAGCCGGGCCGATACAGACGGCTTCGTCGGCCAGGTCGACGTGCAGCGCATCCTTGTCGGCTTCGGAATAGACGGCGACGGTCTTGATGCCCATCTTGCGGGCGGTTTTGATGACGCGGCAGGCAATTTCGCCGCGGTTTGCGATCAGAATCTTAGTGAACATATTCCTTTTTCTCCCTGACGCTTACAGAGGAATGTTGCCGTGCTTGCGCCACGGGTTGTCGAGTTTCTTGTCGCGCAGCATGGCCAGCGAGCGGGCAATGCGCTTACGTGTGGCGTGCGGCATGATGACGTCGTCGATGAAGCCACGAGCACCGGCCACGAACGGATTGGCGAACTTGGCCTTGTATTCGGCTTCGCGCTCGGCCAGCTTGGCGGGGTCGTTCTTTTCTTCGCGGAAAATGATTTCGACCGCACCCTTCGGGCCCATGACCGCGATTTCAGCAGACGGCCAGGCGATATTGACGTCGCCGCGCAGGTGCTTGGACGACATCACGTCGTAGGCACCGCCGTAGGCCTTGCGGGTAATCACGGTGACCTTCGGCACGGTACATTCGGCGTAGGCGTAGAGCAGCTTGGCGCCGTGCTTGATGATGCCGCCGTATTCCTGCGTCGTACCCGGCATGAAGCCCGGCACATCGACGAAGGTGACGACCGGGATATTGAAGGCATCGCAGAAACGGACGAAGCGGGCGGCCTTGATCGAGGACTTGATGTCGAGACAGCCGGCCAGCACCAGCGGCTGGTTGGCGACGATACCGACCGGGTGACCATCGACGCGACCGAAGCCGATGATGATGTTCTTGGCGTAATCAGCCTGCAGCTCGAAGAAGTCATTGTCGTCGACGACTTTGACGATCAGTTCCTTCATGTCGTACGCCTTGTTGGCGTTGTCCGGCACAAGGGTATCGAGCGAATAGTCGAAACGGTCGACCGGATCATTGGTCGGCGTCACCGGCGGCTTTTCGCGGTTGTTGGCCGGAATGAAATTCATGAAGCGACGCAGCATCGACAGGGCTTCGACATCATTCTCGAAAGCCAGATCGGCGACACCGGACTTGCTGGTATGGGTGATCGCGCCACCCAGTTCTTCGGCGGTCACATCTTCGTGGGTCACGGTCTTGACGACTTCCGGCCCGGTCACGAACATGTAGGAGGAGTCCTTGACCATGAAGATGAAGTCGGTCATCGACGGCGAATACACCGCACCGCCGGCGCAGGGGCCCATGATCATGGAAATTTGCGGCACAACGCCGGAGGCCATGACGTTACGCTGGAAGACGTCGGCGTAGCCACCGAGGGAGGCGACGCCTTCCTGAATGCGGGCACCACCCGAGTCATTGAGGCCGATCACCGGAGCGCCGACCTTCATGGCGTGGTCCATCACCTTGCAGATCTTTTCAGCATGGGTTTCGGACAGCGAGCCACCGAACACCGTGAAATCCTGCGAGAAGACGAAGACCAGACGGCCATTGATCGTACCGTAACCGACCACGACGCCATCGCCCGGGGTCTTTTCGGCCTGATCCATGCCGAAATCGACGCAACGGTGTTCCTTGAACAGATCCCATTCCTCGAAAGAATCGGGATCGAGCAGCAGCTCGATACGTTCACGGGCAGTCAGCTTGCCCTTCTTGTGCTGGCTGTCGATACGCTTCTGGCCACCGCCGAGGTAGGCCATTTCGCGCTTTTTTTCCAGCTGGCGGATGATGTCGTGCATAGAAAACTCCCTAAATGGATCGGGTAATTTGAAAATCAGTGTTTCAGATAGTCGAGCAGAGCATACGCGGCAGCCGCCGGGGTCGTATGGCCCTGCTCAACGGAGCGGGTGAGTGCAGGCAGATTGTCCTGCACACGCGGGTGATGACGAAAATACTGGCGAAGGCCGGAGTCGATCAGCTGCCACATCCAGCTCAGCGCCTGATGCTGGCGCTTGGCCTCGAATTCGCCGGTCGGCTTGAGCGCCGCCTGATATTTCTCGACCTGTTCCCAGAAATCAGCGATGCCTTCCTTGTGCAGAGCCGACAGTGTGATCACCGGCGGCGCCCAGTTAGGCGAAGCCGGACGCAGCATGTGCAGGGCATTGCGCCATTGGGCGCGAACCACAGCAGTGGCCTGACGGTCGATATCGGCCTTGTTGATGATCACCATGTCGGCAATCTCGACAATGCCCTTCTTGATCGCCTGCAGGTCGTCGCCGGCATTCGGCAACTGAAGCAGGCAGAACATGTCGACCATGCCGGCGACCGTCGTTTCCGACTGGCCGACGCCAACGGTCTCGATAATGATCACATCGTAGCCGGAGGCTTCGCAAAGCAGCATGGCTTCACGCGACTTCTCGGCGACGCCGCCGAGTGAGCCGGACGACGGACTCGGCCGGATGAAGGCTTCTTCTCGCTGGCTGAGCAATTCCATGCGCGTCTTGTCACCGAGGATGGAGCCGCCCGAGACCGAGGACGACGGATCAACGGCCAGCACAGCCAGTTTCTTGCCTTGCTCGATCAGCCAGACGCCAAGTGCCTCGATGAAGGTCGACTTGCCGGCTCCCGGCACCCCGGAGATGCCGATGCGAATCGCCTTGCCGGTACTCGGCAACAGGGCATTCAGCACCTGCTGGGCACGCTGCTGGTGATCCGGGCGCGTCGACTCGATCAGCGTGATGGCCTTGGCCAGGGCACGCCGCTGCCCGGCCAACACGCCGTCAACAAGCGCCTGATCAGCCGCCGAAAGAGAATGCGCCAGCACCGGAGCGTCGCCCAGATTCATCCGAGCCTTAACCGCGCGCCTTGCGGACTTCTTCGAGCACCTTGATGGCCGAATCTTCGATCCGCGTACCCGGCCCGAAAATGGCCTTGGCGCCAGCGTTGTACAAATAATCGTAGTCCTGTGCCGGAATAACGCCACCGGCGAAGACGATGATGTCGTCGCCGCCCTGATCCTTCAGGGCCTTGACCAGTTGCGGCAGGAGGGTCTTGTGACCGGCGGCCAGCGACGACACGCCGACGGCATGGACGTCGTTTTCGATGGCCTGACGGGCGGCTTCTTCCGGGGTCTGGAAGAGGGGGCCCATGTCGATGTCGAAGCCGAGGTCGGCGTAGGCGGTAGCCACCACCTTGGCGCCGCGGTCATGACCATCCTGACCCAGCTTGGCAATCATGATACGCGGGCGACGGCCTTCTTCTTCAGCGAACTTGGCGACATCAGCCTTGATCTTTTCCCAGCTTTCCTGACCTTCCACAACGCCTCCGTACACACCCGAAATGGTCTGGTTGTTGGCGCGGAAACGACCGAAAATCTTTTCCAGCGCATCGGACACTTCGCCAACCGTGGCGCGCAGGCGCATGGCCTTGACGGTGAGGTCAAGCAGGTTGCCATTGCCTGACTCGGCAGCGGCGGTCAGGGCATCCAGTGCAGCCTGTACGGCAGCGCTGTCGCGGGTCGCACGGATCTGCTTGAGACGGGCAATCTGAGAATCACGGACGGCGTGGTTGTCGATATCGAGGATGTCGATGGCGTCTTCCTTGGCCAGCTTGTACTTGTTCACGCCGACGATGACATCCTTGCCCGAGTCGATGCGCGCCTGCTTGTCGGCGGCGCAGGTTTCGACCTGCATCTTGGCCCAGCCCGATTCGACGGCCTTGGTCATACCGCCCATCGCCTCGATTTCCTGGATGATGCCCCAGGCCTTGTCGGCCATGTCCTGGGTCAGCTTTTCCATCATGTAGGAACCGGCCCACGGATCGACGACATTGGTGATGTGGGTTTCTTCCTGGATGATGAGCTGGGTGTTGCGGGCGATGCGCGAGGAGAACTCGGTCGGCAGCGCAATCGCTTCGTCGAGGGCATTGGTGTGCAGCGACTGCGTGCCGCCAAAGACGGCGGCCATTGCTTCAATGGTCGTGCGCACGACGTTGTTGTACGGGTCCTGCTCGGTCAGCGACCAGCCGGAAGTCTGGCTGTGCGTACGCAGCATCTTCGACTTCGGGCTCTTGGCATTGAAACCGGTCATGATGCGGTCCCACAGCAGGCGACCGGCGCGCATCTTGGCGATTTCCAGGTAGAAATTCATGCCGACGGCCCAGAAGAAGGACAGGCGGCCAGCGAAGGTGTCGACATCCATGCCGGAAGCAACGCCGGTACGCACGTATTCCATGCCATCGGCCAGCGTGAAGGCGAGTTCGATGGCCTGGTTGGCACCGGCTTCCTGGATGTGATAGCCGGAAATCGAGATCGAGTTGAACTTCGGCATGTGCTGCGCCGTGTAGCCAAAAATGTCGGCGATGATCTTCATCGACGGCTTGGGCGGATAGATATAGGTATTCCGCACCATGAATTCTTTGAGGATGTCGTTCTGGATGGTGCCTGACAGCTTGTCCTGCGACACGCCTTGTTCCTCGGCGGCGACGATGTAGCCGGCGAGAATCGGCAGGACGGCGCCGTTCATGGTCATCGAGACGGAAATCTTGTCGAGCGGGATGCTGTCGAAGAGGATCTTCATGTCCTCGACCGAGTCGATCGCCACGCCGGCCTTGCCAACGTCGCCGGTGACGCGGGCGTTATCGGAGTCGTAACCACGGTGCGTCGCCAGGTCGAAAGCGACGGAAACACCCTGACCGCCGGCGGCGAGCGCCTTGCGGTAGAAGGCATTGGACGCTTCGGCAGTGGAGAAGCCGGCGTACTGGCGGATGGTCCATGGCTTGACGGCATACATGGTCGGCTGCGGGCCGCGCAGGTAGGGCGCGAAACCAGGCAGGGTGTCGGCGAACTCAAGGCCGGCAACATCAGCCTTGGTATACAGCGCCTTGACGGCCAGACCTTCCGGGGTATTCCACACCAGATTCCCGACATCACCACCGGGCGACTGCTTGGCAGCGGCCTTTTCCCAGGCATCCAGATTATTGGAATCAAAGAACTTTTCAGACATGACATACCCCTCGCCGATTCGATTTTTTTGGGCTTATGATGCAGAATTCAAAATTCTACGCTTTTGGGCCCAGCTTGACATACCAAGCCCCACATAATACTGTATCCATAATTATGGAAGCAAGTACGGCAATGTATCGTACTGCCCAACTACCTCACACCAAAACATGACCCGTATTGCACCTACCGCACTCTATCAGGAAGTGGCCGAACGACTGCGCCAACGCATCTTCGCCCACGAACTGACGCCGGGGACCTGGATCGACGAGCAGAAGCTGGCCGAGCAGTACGGCATTTCCCGTACGCCGCTGCGCGAAGCGCTCAAGGTACTCGCCTCGGAGGGTCTGGTTGATCTTCGTCCACGGCGGGGCTGCTACGTCACCGAGATTTCGCGGCAGGACATGGACGATATTTTCCCGCTGATCGCCCTGCTTGAGGGACGTTGCGCCGTTGAGGCGGTGAAGCAGGCAAAACCGGCCGATATTGCGGCGCTCAAGACCATCCATGAGCAACTTGAATCGGCGGCACGGGACGGCCGCATTGATGCCTTCTTCGAGTGCAACCAGGAATTCCATAAAAAGATTCAGGAACTAGCTGGCAATCGCTGGCTGCTTTCGGTCATTCAGGATCTTCGCAAGGTACTCAAGCTCTCCCGGCTTCATTCGCTGTCACTGGAAGGCCGTCTCCAGCAGTCACTGGACGAGCATCGCCTGATCATGGCGGCGTTTCAGGCCGGCGATTCCGGCAAGGCGGAAAAGCTCATGCACGACCACCTGCTGTCTGGTCGCGAGGCTCTGGCCAAAATGCGGGACGGCGCGACAGGCTAGAACACGCCCTGCCGCCAGACCACCTAGTGCATCTGGCTTTCGATATTGGCGAACAAGCGGTCGTAAATCCCGATCAGTGCATCACGATCTGCATTGCCCTTGATCCACTGGCGGCCCTTCGCTTTAACCAAGGCTTCCCGCTCGATTTCCGAAACACTATCGATATCCACTTCATCACCATGCAGAATGGCGGTCACGTCGGCCCGAGCCTTCTGAGCCATGGCGACCAGGCGCATGGAATCACTCATGGCCTCGGCGCCGCCACCGATGGTCACGGACAAATCCCTGACCTGCACGGCTGACGTAGCCGAAACCGTCAGCTTGTGACCAAACTCATCTGCTGTGGTCCGAGCTTCGGAAACGGAATCACTGAGTGAAGCGATCTTGGTGGTCACACCATCCATCGAACCGGAAACGGCAGAAATAGCGGCGGCAATTTCCTCCGCCGCCCGCAACGATTGATCAGCCAGTTTTCGTACCTCGTCGGCCACCACGGCAAAACCACGCCCGGCCTCACCAGCTCGCGCTGCTTCGATTGCCGCGTTCAGGGCGAGCAAATTGGTTTGCTTGGCGATGGCATCAATTTGCCCGGTCAACTGGCGGATGGCACTCGCTTTGACATTCAGGTCGGCCAGCGCATGCACGCTGTTCTCGGCAAATGCCTGCGCCCCCCCCAGTGCGCCGGACATGCGATTGGCGGCATCAGCCATATCGCTTGCCGAATTGGCAAACTCACCGGCCAGCGTCCTGGTCTGCGTCGAATGACGACTGACATCGCTCAGCGCCTTACCGACATGGTCAATGGCCAAAGACAGGCCACGCTCGGAGCGCAAAAAGATTTCCGACAGCAGCGCTTCGCGGACGATGGACTCCTGAGCAGCACCGAGTTTATCGAGCAGTGCCTGCATTTCTTCCAGCACATTCTTGAACGAACCGTGCAACCCGGTCGTTTGCAGACGACGCCAGTAGCGGTTGTCCGACGAGGCGCTCAGGGCGCCCAAAATTTCCCGGAAAGTAGTTTCCGTCTGATCCAGTGCCGAATTCAGATTGACCCGAATGGTCTCCAGCCTGGGGACGTCGAACTCATGCGGCAAACGTCCGACCAGGCGCCCCTGACCGACCTGATCGAGCAACTGGTCCACTTCGAGCAGCGGCGTTTGCGTTGCACCATCCGGCCACCACAAGACAATCAGGGCGGGAATCAACACGGCAGCGGGAGCCCAGGGCGCGACAAAGGCCAGCCCAGCAGCCAGGCCGATCAGCAGCGCGAGCAACAAGCGCCTAGAGAGAAAAGACGAGTTCTTCATAACTCATTCCTGTCTGATTCAGCAAATCAACTAACACCTTGGTTCCCGCACCGATGGCGTCACGCGCCCCGGCACTGTGTTCGGCCTGCAGCATCTGGCGATATACCGGTTCGATCTTGGCCACCGCATCGCGTTTGGGGCAGCGCCGCACCGAGGTATAGCCCACAATATTGCGCCGCTGGTCGAAATCGGGGGTGATATGGGTGAACACCCAGTAATGGCTGCCATCCTTGGCCATGTTCTTCACATATCCAAAAAATTCCTGACCCGATTGAATGGTATCCCATGCCAGCTTGAAGGCGGAACGCGGCATATCCGGATGCCGAACGATGTTGTGCTGGGTACCCAGCAACTCTTCTTCGGTATACCCCGAGAACTCGATGAATATCGGGTTGCCATAGGTGATGATGCCCTTGGCATCGGTTTTGGAAACGATGAAGTCATTCTCGCGCATCATGCGCTCAACGCCGCTTGCCTGTATTTGTCGCTTCATCCTGCCTTCCCCCACTGGAAGATAGTTGTATGCAAGTTTGAGTAACGAATTTACTACATCGAAATAAAAAACACCAAAAACATTACAAATAAAAAAGCCCTGACAGCTTTCGCCGTCAGGGCTTTCATCAAGCGCTCAGGGCTTAGTGATTGCTGGCCGAAGCAGCACCGTAACCCGTCTGGGCACGGACATACTGGTCGTCGAACGCCTCGATTTCCTGACCGGCGCGAACGCTCGAATCGGTCTTCGAGAATATGTAGGCGAACAGGAAGGCAATCGGCATCGCGAACAGGGCCGGCTGCGTGTAGGGGAAGAGCGGTGCCGCATTGTGCAGCACATCGACCCACACCGACTTCGAGAAGAGCACGAAAAGCACGGCAGAGACGAGGCCACCGTAACCGCCAAACAACGCGCCGCGGGTGGTCAGACCCTTCCAGTACATGGAGAGGATGAGCACCGGGAAGTTCGCCGCTGCAGCCACACCGAAGGCCAGGCCGACCATGAAGGCGATGTTCTGCTTCTCGAACAGAATGCCGAGGATGATGGCGACGAAACCGAGGCAGATGGTGGCAATCTTCGAAACACGGATTTCAGCAGACTCCGAGGCCGTTCCCTTCTTAATCACGCGGGCATAAAGGTCATGCGAGATAGCCGATGCACCGGCCAGAGCCAGACCCGACACCACGGCCAGAATGGTCGCGAAAGCCACTGCCGCCAGGAAACCAAGCAGCATGTCGCCACCAACCGCCTTGGACAGGTGCATGGCCACCATGTTGCCGCCACCGATCAGCTTGCCACCGATGGTGCCACCTTCGAAGAACTCGGGGTTCTGACCGACGATGATGATGCCGCACAGACCCATGATGAAGATGACGTTGAAGAAGTAGGCCACGAAGCCCGATGCGTACAGCACCGACTTGCGCGCTTCCTTGGCATCGGTCACGGTGAAGAAGCGCATCAGGATGTGCGGCAGCCCAGCCGTACCGAACATCAGGCCAAGACCCAGCGAAATCGCAGTGACCGGATCAGCCAGCAGACTACCCGGCGACATCAGCTTGGGACCGAGCTTATGCACGGCCGTGGCTTTTTCCAGCAGTGTCTGGAAGGAGAAGCCAAACTGGCTGAAGGCCAGGAACATGACCAGAGTGCCGCCAGCCAACAGCATGCAGGCCTTGATGATCTGCACCCAGGTGGTGGCAACCATGCCGCCGAAGGTCACATAGACCATCATCAACAGGCCAACAGCGAAGATGGCCACGTTGTATTCCAGACCAAAGAGCAGCTTGATCAGCTGACCGGCGCCAACCATCTGGGCGATCAGGTAGAAGCAGACCACGGTCAGCGAGGAAATCGCTGCCATGGTGCGCACTTTGCCCTGGTCAAGGCGATAGGCGGTGATGTCGGAGAAGGTGAACTTGCCCAGATTACGCAGGCGTTCGGCCATCATGAACAGAATGATCGGCCAGCCGGCGAAGAAGCACAGCATGTAGATGTAGCCATCGTAACCCGAGGTATAGACCATGGCGGTCAGACCAAGCAGGGTAGCGGCCGACATGTAGTCGCCGGCAATGGCGAGGCCGTTCTGGAAGCCGGTGATGCCACCGCCGGCAGTGTAGAAGTCAGCCGTCGATTTGGTGCGGCTCGAGGCCCAGTAGGTAATGCCCATGGTCATACAGACGAACAGGCAGAACATGATGATGGCGTGCCAGTTGGTCGCCTGCTTTTCGGTGATGCCTTCGAGCGGGCCGCCGGCAAAGGCCAGCGCCGCAATGGCGAAGAGACCGAGGGCCGTGCCCAGTTGAGTCAAACGTCGCATTACTTGTTCTCCTTCCAGGCTTCCTTGACGATTTCCTGCGTCAGGGCGTCAAATTCCGAATTGGCGCGTTTGACGTAAACTGCCGTCAGCGACCAGAAGAAAATGAACATGAATAGCTCAACGGCCACACCCACCGTCAACATCGAACCTTCAGCCACCGGCTGGCCGAGGGCCGCAGGATTGAAGGCAACGACCATCACGAAACCGTAAAACATGGTCAATACGACAAAAGCCAATGTCCAGGCAAAACGACCGCGCTTGGCGACGAGTTCCTGAAACTTGGGATTGCCGCGCATCCGCTCATACATAGCGCTGCTCATGGCTGGATCTCCTAACTTTTAATTAATAATTACCACTTTAACAACCGCAATATTCTATCTTATATAAGACTTGCTGCCTTTGATTTGCATCGTTTAATCCCATAAATTTTATAGGGACATTTGAGATAAACCATGAGTACCATTGATTTTTCCTGCACGGGCGAGGTCGCCACCCTGACCCTGAACAACCCCGGCAAACTGAACGCCATCAATCTCGGCATGTGGAACCGCCTGGCCGAAAAAATGGGCGAAATCAGCCTCAACCCGGACATTCGCTGTGTCGTCCTGCGCGGTGCAGGCAACGAGGCATTCGCCGCGGGCGGCGACCTCGAAGAGTTCGTCACGGCCCGCACCACGCTTGATCAAGCACTCCATTACCACGGCCAGGTCGCCCAGGCCCTGCAAGCCATCGACAATTGCCCACACCCGACAGTGGCCCTGATTCAGGGGGCCTGCATCGGTGGCGGACTCGAAATTGCCGGCGTCTGCGACTTCCGGATTTGCGGCGAGAGCGCCCGTTTTGGCGCCCCAATCAATCGCCTAGGATTTTCCATGTACCCGGGCGAAATGGAAGGCCTGCTGCGCCTGGCCGGCCCGGCAGTCATGAAGGAAATCCTGCTCGAAGGACGCATCCTGACTTCTGCCGAAGCCTATGCCAAGGGCCTGGTCACCCGGGTCACGGCGGATGCCGAGACAGAAGGCGAAGCCTACGCGACCGCCAAACGCATCTGCGCCGGCGCCCCGCTCGTCGCTGGCTGGCACAAGCAGTGGATACGCCGCCTGCTCGATGGAAAGCCGTTGAGCAATGAAGAAAAGGCAGCATCCTTCGCCTTCCTCGACACCGAGGATTACCGCGAGGGACTGGCCGCCTTTCTGGAAAAACGCAAACCTGCTTTCAAGGCGCGCTGAACAGGCTCCACAGCATCTTCACGGCAAGAACCAGCAAAATCGCGGCAAAAACCCGCTTTAGCGTCGCCACTGGCAACTGGTGCGTCTTGCGGGCACCAATCGGTGCGGTCAGGATGCTGGCAACAGCCACGCCAATGACGGCGGGGAGATAGACGAATCCGAGACTGCCCTCGGGCAGCCCGGCCACCGACCAGCCATTCCAGATGTAGCCAATCGCCCCCCCCAGGGCGATCGGAAAGCCAATCGCGGCCGAGGTACCAATGGCATTCTGAACCTTGACGTTACACCAGGTCATGAAGGGCACTGACAACACGCCACCACCGATGGCGACCAGACAGGAAAGTCCGCCGATAAACGCCCCGACCATCGACGTCGCAAGCGTGCCGGGCATTTCGCGGTGCGGCTTGGGCTTTATATTGAGGATCATCTGCACCGACACATAGCAGATGAAAATGGTGAAAATCAGCCCCAGCGCCTTGGTCGGCACCAGACTGGCAATATGGGTTCCGAGCAGCGTACCAAGCACAATGCCCGGCGTAATGCGGGCCACGATGGGCCATAGAACCGCCCCATGGGCATGGTGTGTCCGGACGCTGGAAATGGAGGTAAAAAAAATCGCGGCCATTGATGTGCCGAGTGCCAGATGCATCACCTCGGCCGACGGAAAGCCCTGCGCGGCAAACATCATGACAAGCAGGGGGACCATCACGGAACCGCCGCCAATACCCAGCAGGCCGGCGAAAAACCCGGCAAATGTACCCAACGCGATATATCCCAGCCACCAGATCGTCATTACCGCCCCATCAGTTCCTTGGTGATGAATACCCACTCGGCAGTCGTAACCGGCATGATCGACAGCCGGTTGCCGCGGGCAAGGAGGCGCATATTAGCAAGTTCTGGATATCGGCGCAGTTCAGCCAGTGAAATCAGACGGGTTTTCCCCACAAACCGGACCTCACGCAAGCACCAGCGCGGACTATCGGTTAAGGATTTCGGGTCGAAATAGGGACTGGTGCGAGAAAACTGGGTTTCGTCCGGATATGGCTCGGAACACACCTCGCAAATCCCGGCAATCCCCGGCTCGGCACAACTGGAGTGATAAAAAAAGGCCAGATCACCGATCTGCATGGCATCGCGCATGAAATTGCGCGCCTGATAGTTGCGTACGCCGAACCACGCCACACGCTGATCGGGCGCCGCTTCGAGGTCATTGATCGAGACCTCGTCCGGCTCTGATTTCATCAACCAATATTGCATGTGTTCGGGTAATTTCGAGGGCAAAAAAAGGCCCCCGCGAATGTCGTCAGGCCGGCATCCTGAACCTGAGTCCAGAGTGGTCGCATTCCTTCCGCATCAGGCACACTCGCTGGGAGCGCGCACAACAGCGGACTGATGGTCCGCAACCGATGCCAATTAGCATTGGTTCAAGGAATATATGGCCTTAACAAACACCGCAGGGGACGCTCGGCGGGCGGCGCCGGGGTCAGCCGCAACGACTACAGGTCGAATTGCTGCTGGGGCGCAAGCACGGCATCAAGTCGTGCTCCCATGCCACCGATTCTACGCTTCGTTTCGGAAGTATCAACTGCTTCCGAAAACTCTTTTCCGGACCCGCCAGAGGCACTGGAAAGGTGCTCGTGCGCGATGTTCAGGGCGGCCATGACGGCGACGCGTTCGGCAATGGTGTTCTTGGTGCGCTGGGCAATATCGCGCATCTTGCTGTCGACAAGATCAACCGCCGAGAGCAGGGCATCGCGCTCCTCCGGGGTGCAGGCGACGCGGTATTCGCGCCCCATGATCTTGACGTCGAGGAAATTCGGCTCGGCGCTCATTTCAGGCATCCTCGGGAATCTTGTCAATCAGGCCTTCAAGCCGCTCACGGGCAGCCGTCATCGTCTGCCGCAGATGCAGGCGTTCGGCCTCGGCCGCGGTCATCTGGTGCCGCAAAACCTCATTCTCGGCGCGCAACTGGTGCACCAGGGCGACCACCTGTTCGATTTTGGCTTCAAGCGTTTCGAGTTCCACGTTCATGCGGCGAACTATAGAGGGAAAAACGCCGTGTGGTCAAGGACTAAGCCATTCTTCTAAAAGTGGTTTATAGCAATTCACCTGGTCCTGCCTGATGCGTTGCCGCAACAATGAATGTAGAATGCGCCCCGTGTCAGGTGCTGCGTACGGATTCTCCAAGCGCAGTTAAACGGGAAAGCGGTGCGTCTCCAACGAGACCAATCCGCTGCTGCCCCCGCAACGGTAAGCAAGTGCGGACGTATCACAACGCCACTGGGTGCAAACCTGGGAAGGCGATACGTCAAGACTTGCGAGCCCGGATACCGGCCTGGGACAAAAGCGGAAGTGCCACGGGGCTGTGGCGCCGGTTCTTGCGGCCAGCCCTCTCCCCTCGCATTTCCTTTTCAATGTCATTCCGGCATGCGGGGACGCCCGCCGGGAAAAGGAAAACCATGCATCCACGTTTGCACCCACTGGCCGCCCTGCTGGCCGTCTCGTTCGCGCCTTCGGCTTTCGCCCTTGAACAACTGGCCCTGCTAGACCCCGTCGTCGTCACTGCAACCCGCCAGTCACAGCGGGCCAACGAGGCCATTGCCGATATCACGATCATCGACAGGCACGATATCGAGAATGCTGGCCCCGCCACCACCCTGGCCGAATTGCTTGGGCGCAGCACCGGTATCGAATTTGGCCGGGCGGGCGGACACGGCGCTGATGAAAGCGTCTTCATACGCGGCACCAACAGCGGCCACGCGCTCGTACTTCTTGACGGCATCCGGGTCAATTCAGCAACAACCGGCAGCACGGCAATCCAGATGATTCCGCTGTCACAGATTGAGCGTATCGAAATTCTGCGCGGCCCCGCATCGGCAATATACGGTTCAGATGCCATCGGCGGCGTTATCCAGATTTTCACCCGGTCTGGAGGCGAAGCCCCGCGCTTCACCGTCCAGGCCGGTGCCGGCAGCGCATCGACCTATGAAAGCAGCGTCGCCCACGCCAACCGGATTGGCAATTTCTCTTACAGCATCAAGGCTGGCGTGAATGGCACCCAGGGGATCAACGGCATCGAGTCAACAAACTATCCCGGATACAACCCGGACAAGGATGGTTATCGCAATAACAACCTCAACCTCAATGCGGGGTATCGCCTCAATCCGGAAACGGAAATCGGTGCCGGTATTTTCAATGCACAGACAGTTAGCCGATACGATGCCTATCAAACGGATCCGAACACATACGCAAGCCTGAACGCTAACCGCGATTACGAAATGAAACATCGGACATCGGGCGCCTACGCCTTCGCAACGTTTGCCCCGACTGCGATCTGGAAATCGAACATCCGAATCGCCCAGGGCGTAGACCGGACGGAAAGCCCGGAATCCCTCATCGGCGATCCGATCAGCCTCTTCAAGACAACACAGAATCAATACACCTGGCAGAATGATATCGCCCTGCCGCTTGGCACATTGCTGGCTGGCTTGGAACGACTTGAACAGGAAGTGGATTCAACCAAGAATTTTTCGATTAGGGCGCGTAGCATTAATTCAGCCATGATCGGTTGGAATGCCTCGATCAATGCTCATGCCATTCAGTTGAATGCACGTAGCGACGATAACTCGCAGTTCGGGCAACACCAGACCTGGCTGGCCGGCTATGGTTTCCGCTTCGCTCCAGCCTGGCGGATCGCCGCAAGCTTCGGTACCGCGTTCAAGGCACCGACCATGAACGACCTTTACTTCCCGACCACCCCGGGTGTCGGCGGCGGCAATGCCAATCTGAAACCCGAGGAATCACGTAACGGCGAAGTTTCTCTGCGCTACCAGCAGGGCACCAACCACGCTCGAATCACCTATTTCCACAACACGATCCGTAACTTGATCGAATGGACTACTGACCCGAATACCTACTACTCGACCCCTGCCAACGTTGGAGAGGTCAAAATAGAGGGCATTGAGATGTCAGCTGGCACAACTGTCGGCAATTGGCTGTTGAATGCAAATGCCACCATCCAGGATCCGAAGGATATGGATACCGATCAACAGCTACGTCGCCGCGCCAAGGCTTTCGGTAACGTCTCGGCAACCTACGTGGCAGGCCCTTTCAAGGGCGGTATCGAGTGGAAAATGGTCGGCACCCGTTATGACGATCCACATTGGCAAACTCGCATGAACCAGGTCCGCATGGGTAGCTATGCGATAGCCAATCTCTTTGGCGAATATTCAGTTGCCAAGGACTGGAGTCTTTTTGCGCGCGTCGACAACCTGTTCGACAAGAACTACGAAGTCGCGCGATCCAAAAACGTGATTTACGGCACACCGGGTTTGACCGCCTTTGCCGGCATCCGCTACACCCTTCAGTAATATGCCCACCCGCCGTCGCGCCATCCTGATTCTCATCAGCCTCTGCCTGCTGGCCGTGGCGAGCATCGGGCTGGCGTTAACGGTGGGCAGTTTCAAGGTTTCATACAGTGACGTCCTGGCCGCCCTGTTCGGTCAGGAGGGCGGGTCTGGCGATGTCGTGCTGCAACTCCGTCTGCCGCGCGCCCTGGCCGGGTTTGCCTGCGGCGGCTTGCTGGCATTGGCCGGCGCCCTAATGCAGGTGTTGTTACGCAATCCGCTGGCCGATCCGTATGCACTCGGCATTTCCGGCGGAGCCGGCGTCGGCGCGATGCTCGCCATGCTGCTCGGCCTGCCTGTGCTCGGCGTCGACGGGCTGGCCTTTGCTGGCGCTTTCGCCGCGATGCTGCTGGTTTTCGGGCTGGCGCACGGTGATGGCAGCTGGACCCAGACCCGTCTGCTGCTGACCGGCGTCATCGTGGCTGCCGGCTGCGGCGCACTGGTCGCGCTGATGCTGACGATCGCCGAGGAGCATAAGCTGCGCGGCATGCTCTTCTGGCTGATGGGCGACCTCGGGCAGAGTGCCCAGTGGTGGCCGGCCTTCGCCGCCCTGCTGGTCGCGCTGCTGCTGACCATGCCCTTTGCCCGCGAACTCAACCTGCTTTCACGCGGGCTGATGCAGGCCCAGGCTCTGGGCGTTGCCGTTGGCCGCCTGCGCTATGCCATCTACCTGCTGGCCTCCCTGGCTACGGCGGCTTCGGTGACGACGGCCGGCTCGATCGGCTTTGTCGGTCTGGTTGTCCCCCATCTAGTCCGGCTGGCTACCGGCAACGACCAGCGCCTGCTCCTGCCGGCGTCGGTATTGGCGGGCGGCTCGCTGCTGGTCCTCGCCGACACCCTGGCGCGGACACTGATTGCCCCGCAACAACTGCCGGTCGGCGTGCTGACCGCACTGATTGGCGTACCCGTATTTCTGTTCCTGCTGTCGAGGCAGCCAAAATGAGCCGGCCGCTTCTCGACATCCGACAACTGGTCGTTGAAATTGGCGGCAAGACGGTGGTTGATCGCGTCGATCTGAGTATCGCCAGTGGTGAACGGATCGCCATACTTGGCCGTAACGGCGCCGGAAAATCGACCCTGTTATCGACCCTGGCGGGACTCCGTCCGCCCGCCGCCGGGGCCATTCTGCTTGATGGCGAAGATGCGGCCCTGCTCCATCCCCGCGAGGCAGCGCTGCGTCGTGCCTGGCTCGGCCAGTTTCAGTCCGACCCTTTCGGCTCGACCGTTCTGGAAACAGCTTTGACCGGTCGCCATCCGCATCTCGGTCGCTGGGATTGGGAATCAAGCCGTGATGCCGAGCTGGCCCGTAGCGCCCTCAAGTCGGTCGGACTGGAGGGCATGGAAGGCCGCCAGATTCACACGCTGTCCGGCGGCGAACGCCAGCGCCTGGCGATTGCCACGCTGCTCACCCAGGCGGCACCGCTTTACCTGCTCGACGAACCGCTCTCGCACCTTGATCTCAACCACCAGATGGCGGTCCTTGAACTGTTCTCCGGGGCAGCCCGTGACTGTGGCGCAGGTGTTGTCATGGTCCTGCACGATCCGGCGCTGGCCCATCGTTTCTGTGATCGCGCCTTGCTGGTTTATGGCGATGGCCGTACCGAGACCGGCGTGGTCGGTGACATTCTGACGGCAGAAAAACTCTCCGAACTTTACGGTTACGGCCTGCGTCAGATCGAAGACCGCGGCCACCGCTGCTTCATTCCCGAATAGTCGCGCGTCAGGGCGGCCCTGTGTTGCGTGGTCGCTACCCATTATTTGAAAATCTCTTGAAAACAAACATGACCATCACCCACGAAGAACGCATGCAGAAGAAAAAGGCCGTCATTGACAGCAAGATTGACGCCGCCCAGGAAGAACGTGGCGTACTGGTGGTCAATACCGGCAATGGCAAGGGCAAGTCGAGCGCCGCTTTCGGCGTGGTCGCCCGCGCCCTTGGTCACGGGCAAAAAGTTGGTGTTGTTCAGTTCGTCAAAGGCCGCTCGGATACCGGCGAGGAAGCTTTCTTCCGCCAGCAGCCGAATGTCGCCTGGCATGTCGGTGGCGAAGGCTTCACCTGGGAAACCCAGGACAAGGACCGCGACGCCAGGGCCGCCCAGGCCGCCTGGGAAATCGCCTGTCAACATTTGAACGATCCGGCCATCGGTCTCGTCGTTCTCGACGAAATGACCTATGCCTTCAAGTACGGCTGGCTCGACCTCGCTACCGTGATCGGTCAACTGCTCACCCGCCCAGCCATGCAGCACGTCATCATCACCGGCCGCGGGGCGCCGCAAGCCCTGCGCGACGCAGCCGACACGGTCAGCGAAATCGGCATGGAGAAACATGCATTCCAAAGCGGCATCAAGGCCATGCCCGGCCTCGAATTCTGATGCCAGCCTGCCCCGCATTGCTCATCGCCGCGCCAGCCTCCGGCCAGGGCAAGACCACTGTCACGGCTGCACTGGCCCGACTGCATACACGTAAGGGGCGGCGGGTCACTGTTTTCAAATGCGGTCCGGATTTTCTCGATCCGCAAATTCACGCTGCGGCCAGCGGTCATCCCTGCTACAACCTTGATCTCGGCATGTGCGGGGACGACGATGCCCGCTGGCGACTGGCCCGGGCGGCAGAGGATTCCGACCTGATCCTCATCGAAGGCGTCATGGGTCTGTTCGACGGCGAGCCTTCCGCGGCCGACATCGCCATCCGTTTCGGCATCCCGGTTATGGCCCTGATCGACGCCGGGGCGATGGCCCAGACCTTTGGGGCCATCGCTCATGGCCTGGCCAGCTATCGGCCCGGCCTGCCCTTTGCCGGCGTACTGGCTAACCGTGTCGGCAGCGCCGGCCATGCCCGGATGCTGCGCGACAGCCTGCCACCCGGTACCGGCTGGTTTGGTGCCCTGCCCAAATGCGATGACAGCCTACCCGAACGCCACCTCGGTTTGCTCCAGGCGAGCGAGATTACTGACCTCGAAGCCCGCCTCGACCATTTGGCTGATGCCCTGGCCGCCAGTGCCAGCGTCGACCTGCCGCCACCGATCGATTTCGCCGTGGCTCGACCGCCCACCAGCACCCCACTGCTCGCCGGCCAGCGCATTGCCATCGCCCGCGACGCCGCCTACGGTTTTATTTATCCAGCCAATCTGGATACGCTTGAGGCGCAGGGGGCCGAACTTTGCTTCTTCTCGCCCGTCGCCGGCGATCCGCTTCCGGCCTGCGATGCCGTCTGGCTTCCCGGTGGTTACCCGGAACTCCATACCGAGACGCTCGCCCGTCAGTCCTCGCTCTGGAATGCCCTGCACGACCATGTTGCCTCCGGCAAGCCACTGCTGGCGGAATGCGGCGGCATGATGAGCCTGTTCTCTGAAGTCGTAGACAAGGCCGGCATCAGTCATCGCTTTGGCGATTTGCTGCCCGGCCGTTCGATCATGCAAAAACAGCTCGCTGCCCTCGGTACCCAATTTGTCGATCTGCCGGAAGGCCATATCTCAGGCCACACGTTTCATTTTTCCCGGAGCGAGACACCGCTTGCCCCACTGACCGTGGCTAAAACGGCGGATGGTCGGAGTGGTGAAGCGGTTTACCGGAAAAATCGCCTGACCGCCTCCTATCTGCATTTTTACTTCCCATCGAATCCCGCTGTCGCAGCCCGCCTGTTCATGAACGCGTGACTGTTCGTTTTTTACGAACAGTCACGCAGGCCTGGATTAATTTTTCGGCAACGAGAAGCAGATACACTACGGCTTGTAACTTTTCCACACGGAGACAACGATGAAGAATTTCGTACTGATGGCTGCAGCAGTCGTGCTCGGCCTCACCCTGCAAATTGGCGACGCCGAAGCCAAGCGCCTGGGCGGCGGCAGTTCCTCTGGCATGCAACGCCAGTCAGTCGCCCCGAGCGCCCCCCCGTCGGCCGCCAGACAAGCCCCCGCGCCGGCACCGTCAGCCCCAGCCGCGGCACCGGCTGCCCAGCCCAAGCGTTCGTGGATGGGCCCGTTGGCCGGCCTGGCTGCCGGTATCGGTCTGGCCGCACTGGCTTCGCACTTCGGCTTTGGTGAAGGTCTGGCCAATTTCATGATGATCGGTCTGCTGATCATGGCGGTCGTCATGGTGATTGGCTTCTTCATGCGCAAGAAAGCAGGTGCTACCCAGCAAGGTGGCCTGCAATACGCCGGCGCCAATCCGAACTACGGCAGCAATACGCCGCACGAACCTGACTTCATTCCAGCCGGCGGTTCTGCCGCAGCACCTATTGCTGCTGCAACCGGTGCGGGCAATATTCCGGCCGACTTTGATGTCGAGGCTTTTGTCCGGAACGCCAAGGTTAACTTCATCCGTCTGCAGGCTGCCAATGATGCCGGCAACCTCGACGACATCCGCGAATTTACCTCGCCGGAAATGTTCGCCGAGATCAAGCTGGGCATGGGCGAACGTGGTGCGGCACAACAGGAAACCGACGTTGCCCAGCTCAACGGCGAAGTTCTTGATGTCGCTGAAGAAGCCAGTCGCTACATTGTCAGCATCCGCTTCACTGGCCTGATCAGCGAGGAAAAGGGCGCCGCTCCTGCTCCTTTCGACGAAATCTGGCATATGACCAAACCGACCGACAACAGCCGCGGCTGGGTGCTCGCCGGTATTCAACAAGTCCAGTAAGCCTGGACAGGCCTGACCAAGGCTGGCCGGAGAAATCCGGCCAGCCTTTTTTATTGGCTGCCGTCGAGAAAAGCGGGGCGATCCCAGATCACTCGGAAATAGCACGCTGCATTGATCCCGGATGGACGACTTCATCGCCAAGCCCGGTCGAACCGGACTATCTTTTCATCATTCTTCTGAAATGGCTCAGGGCAGGACGACAAACATCAACTTGAGCAACTGACCTCCAGCCCGCTTGCCCAGTCCGGCGGCAAGGCTGCCAAGTCATCGAATTCCGGCTCCTCGTCAAAGGGCCGGCGCAGACAGGTCAGCAAACGTTGCACACCCGAGAAGTCCTTCGCCTTGGCCTGACGAATAGCCGCCTCGGCCAGCCAGTTGCGCAGAATGTACTTGGGGTTGCTAGCGAGCATCGCTGCCTGCCGTTCTTCATCTGCCCACGGCGTTTGCGCCAGACGGGTCCGCCAGCCATCCAGCCAGGCATCGCAAGCGGCACGGTCGATGAACAGATCGCGCAACGGCGCATCTGCCGCGGCCCGGTTATCCCGCCCGGCTTCGCCCGGCAGCCGCGACAGGAGGCGAAAGAATGTCGTGAAATCGGGCCGATGCTGCTGCAGGAAACCAAAGGTCTCGCCGATAAAGGTTTCGTCGTCCGGCATGGCCTCCCGCAAACCGAGCTTGGCGCGCATCAACCGGGCAAAAGTCTGTTCGAAGGCATCGCCATACGTTTCATCAATCGCGGCGCGGGCAATTTCAGGACGGTTGAGCAAGGGCAGGAAGGCATCGGCCAGGCAATAGAGGTTCCACTGCCCGACATGTGGCTGGTTACGGTAGGTATAACGACCATAGGTGTCGGAGTGGTTACAGATGTGGCCCGAATCAAAGGCCTCCATGAAACCAAAAGGCCCGTAATCAAGGGTCAGGCCGAGGATCGACATGTTGTCGGTATTCATCACGCCGTGCATGAAGCCGACCGCCATCCAGTGCGCCATCAGTTCGCCGGTACGAACCGACACATCGCGCAGCAGCGCATCGTAGGGATTGGCGGCAATACGACACCCAGGGCGAAAGGTATCAATGACGTAGTCAGCCAGTTGCTGCACTTCCAGCTTCCTGTCACGCGAGGCCCAATGCTCGAAAGAGCCAAAACGGACAAAACCGGGTGCCACCCGCGCCACGACGGCAGCCGTCTCGATTTCCTCGCGGCGCACCGGTTGCTCGGCGCCGATCACGCACAGCGCCCGGGTAGTCGGCACGCCAAGGCCGGCCATTGCTTCCGAGCAAAGAAATTCACGTATCGATGAACGGAGCACTGCCCGTCCGTCGGCACCGCGCGAATAGGGTGTCTTTCCCGCCCCCTTGAGCTGGATTTCCCAGTGCCCGCTTTCGTTGTGCAGGCCACCCAGCAAATGGGCCCGACCATCGCCCAACTGGCCCGCCCAAACGCCGAACTGATGACCGGAGTAGACAGCAGCGAGCGGCTCGCTGCCAGGTAGCAGGCGATTGCCGGCGAAGATTTCAGCGAATTGGGGACTATTCAGCAGCCCATCGGGCAGACCCAGCAGATCAGCGACGTCATGGCTGATACCGACAACGTAAGGATCGGGCAGGGGATGTGGCGGAAGACGGGTGTAGAAAGCCGCGGGCAGGCTGGCAAAACTGTTGGCAAAGACGGGCAGTTCGCCCAGAAAAGGTTCAGCGGCATTCATGATGTCGGATTTCTGTCAAAAAGTCGGGAGAGTCCGGCACACAGCAAAGGGCATGCCGGTCCGGATCTCCTTCAGAACACGAAAGCCGAGGATGGTTCGCGCGTCAGAAGCCGGCCGCTTCAGCTTCAAGATAGGCGATGCTCACGTACTTGCCGATATTGGCCTCGAAACCCTTGGTGTTTTTAGCCTGACTGGCGACACGCTTGTCCTTGAGAACCAGCGTCTTGGCCTCTTCAAGCGGCAGTCCATCCTTGATGGCCTGTTCGCAGGGATAGTAGATTCCCTCGAACAACGCGCGGTTCCACGCCAGTACATTAGCGGCCGGCACACCGTGAGCCGGTAGCCAGATCTTGGTCCGGGTCGACTTCTCCAGTGCGTCGTACGCCTTGAAAGTCCCCAGATAGGAGCCATCATCCATATTGGCGATGCGCTGGTTCATGGCAATATCGCCCACCAGGGTGACGCCGTCTTCAACCACCTCGACACACAGGTCGGACGGCGTATGAACCTTACCGTAATGGTGAATGCGCAAGGTGACATCGCCAAACCTGAGTTCAGCCCCATGCTCCAGCGGCATGTTGGGCGGCACGATGCGGGTGCCAAGGGAAGCCTCGTTGGTGGCCTTCTCGATCAGCGACAGCCACAGGCTACCCTGAATCCCCTTAACGGCCTGGATGGTGCCGGCATGCGCATACATCGGCAGACTATTACCGTAACGCTCGACATAGGCATGATTCCCGAGCCAGTGGTCACCGTGGTAATGGGTGTTGATGATGGCGACCACCGGCTTCCGGAAATTCTTTTCCAGTTGCCGTATGGCCATTTCACCAATCTGCACCGACGCCCCGGTATCGATGACAACGACCCCTTTGCTGGTATTGACGAAGGTGATGTTGCTCATCATTCCCTGGTTGTCGGGGGTCGGAAAACCGTGCGGGGTAAAGATGATTGATACGTGCTTCGAAACCTGACGCAGTGGATAGTCCTTGATGGCCGGGCCACGGACAAAATCATCCATCTCGCTGGCGAATGCGCTCATCGACTGCCATGGGGCAAACTCAACCGCCCAGAGCGCCGAAATGGCCGCCACGGAGCGGAGAAAATCGCGACGGTCCATGAGCATCTCCTGAAATGTTAAAATAGAACGCTATCATCGCGCCGAATGCGGCGCTCGTCTACACTGACACCATGCGCCACTACCCGTTCTCTTTTGTCGCCCTGACCAGCCTCGGCATCCTTTGCGCCATTCCTGGTGCCATCAGCCTGGCAGGCTTCGGTGCCGCGTTGCACCCGGTTCTCGATGACCCGATGGCCGGCCTGGCATTCATCGTGTCGGCCATTGCCCTGATCGGCTCCGGCGCCTTCCCGCTGGTCATCGAAAAACTGAAGGAAGGCGAAGAAGCCTAGTCTTCGCGCATCAGCCGCCAGTACTGAACCTTGACCGTTACCGCTGCGCCGCCAACGATGGCCAGAAAGGTGACGATTGAACCAAGCGCCAGGGTCGAAAAACCGCTAATTCCCTGACCGACCGTACAACCCAGACCGACGACGCCACCAAAACCCATCAGCGCCGCACCGAGCAGGTGACTGGCCGTATCCTCGACGCTGGCAAACCCTTCCCAGCGGAATTTCCCGGTGGCTAGGGCCCACACCCCCGAACCGGCAATGACGCCGAGCACCGTGGCGATGGCAAAGCTCAGGGTGCGACTGGTATCGGACCACAGCATGAGCAACTCCAGCGTATAGGCCTGCGCAGCGACGAATGTCAGCGACTCCATGCGCCCACTGTTGGTCGTCAGAAAGGCCTCTTCAAGCGTCTCCGGATGCTCGACCAGATAACCGACATGACCGCTGACATACCAGGCCGCGACGACGGTCAGGCCAATACCGATACCGCCCAGCAGATTATCGAAACTCCAGAAATCCCGCTTGAGCAGACAGAAGGCGGTCAGCCCACCGCCGATAGCAAGCACGGCGAGCAGAAAGGCCGTCTTCGGCTCCATGCCAACGGCCCTGAGCAGGGCCGGAATATCCTGCCCCCCCGGCATGACGATGACCGCCTTTTCCAGCACATTGACGCGAAAAACACCGAAAACGCCACGCATCGTCATGTAAGCGACAAGGCCAAGGACGAGAAAGACCACCACTGACTTGAGATTGCCGCCACCGATACGGATCAGCGTCTTCGAGCCACAGCCGGAAGCGAGCACCATGCCGATGCCGAAAGTCGCCCCGCCGACAAGGTAGGACAGCCAGGTGAAATTGGGCGTCCGGTAGATCGATTTACCGAGGTCGATCAGCCCGGCGCCATGCAGCGCACCCGCCCCCAGAATGGCCACACCAATGGCCAGCAGCCACATGCGCATGCGACTCCAGTCACCCATATTGACGATGTCGGAAACGGCACCCATGGTACAAAAATGGGTTTTCTGGCCGATGGCCCCAAAGACAAACGCGACGACAAAAGCCAGCCATTGAACGGTCGAAGAAAGGGCGGCAATTTCCATGATCAGGCCTGGTAAATGGTTGGATCGGTCAGGCCGGCGGCGGCAAAGCCTTCGGCGCGCAGGCGGCATGAATCGCAGACCCCGCAGGCACGACCGAGTTGATCGGCCTGGTAGCAGGAGACGGTCAGGCCGTAATCAACACCGAGAGCAGCGCCAGTACGAATGATGTCGGCCTTTGAAAGGTCGATCAGCGGCGCATGAATACTCAGTTTTACCCCCTCGACCCCGGCTCTGGTCGCCAGATTGGCCATCTTTTCGAAGGCCGCGAGGTATTCCGGGCGGCAGTCCGGGTAACCCGAATAATCGACCGCGTTGATGCCGACGAAAATGTCGCGGCTGCCCAGCACCTCAGCCCAAGCCAGGGCCAGCGAGAGCATGATGGTGTTGCGGGCCGGCACGTAGGTCACGGGGATGCCAGGCTGGACGCCGTCGACCGGGACGTTGATGGCGCTATCGGTCAAGGCCGAGCCGCCGAACTGGGCCAGTCCCAGATTGAGTACGCGATGCTCGACCGCGCCCAGCGCCTTGACGACACGATCGGCTGCCTGCAACTCGGCACAGTGACGCTGGCCGTAGTTGAACGACAGACAATAACAGTCAAAACCCTGGCTACGGGCTATGGCGAGACAAGTGGCGGAATCGAGTCCACCGGAAAGGAGAACGACAGCTGGCTTCATCATGGGGCGCGAATATACCTGAAAATCGGCTTCCTTTGATCCGGTATCTGCTTGTTCCTGCGCTACAATTTGCCGTTATCGACCTTTTTGCCGGAGATTCGCATGTCGCTTCGCCTGACCGTCCTTGCCACCGCGCTGATGCTGGCTGGTTCTGCTCACGCCGCCGACCAGATCAAGGTCGGTCTGGTGTCCACCCTGTCCGGCCCCGGGGCCGGCCTCGGCGTCGATATCCGCGACGGTTTCAATCTGGCGATGAAGCATCTGAATGGCAAACTGGGCGGACTGCCGGCCGACGTGCTGATCGCCGACGACCAGCAAAGCCCCGATATCGCCAAGCAGGCGGCTGACAAGTTCCTCAAGAAGGACAAGGTCGATTTCATGACCGGCATCGTTTTCTCCAACATCATGCTCGCCGTCGGCCCGAGCGTTTTCGACAACAAGACCTTCTACATTTCGGCCAACGCCGGCCCCTCGCAATATGCTGGCGAGCAGTGCAACCCCTACTTCTTCAACGTCGCCTGGCAAAACGACAACCTCCATGAGGCCGTCGGCAAGGTTGTCCAGGACAAGGGCTTCAAGAACGTCGTGATCGTCACGCCCAACTACCCCGGCGGCAAGGATGCCGTTTCCGGCTTCAAGCGTTATTACAAGGGCAAGGTCGCCGAAGAGGTCTACACCAAGCTCGGCCAGCTCGATTACGCCGCCGAACTGGCGCAAATCCGCAATCTGAAACCCGACGCACTGTTCTTCTTCCTGCCCGGCGGCATGGGCATCAACTTCGTGAAACAGTTCGTCTCGGCCGGCCTGTCACGCGACACCCAGTTGTTCGCGCCCGGCTTCTCGGCTGACGAGGATGTCATCAAGGCCGTCGGCAGTTCGATGATGGGCATGTTCAACTCGTCGCATTGGGCGCACGACATGGACAACGCCGAGAACAAGCGCTTCGTGGCTGATTTCCAGAAGGAATACGGCCGCCTGCCCTCGCTCTACGCCTCGCAGGGTTACGATGCCGCGTTGATGATGGACGGCGCCGTGCGTGATGTAAAAGGCAAGGTCGACGACAAGACGGCCCTGCAAAAAGCCCTTGAAGCCAAGCGCTTCAAATCGGTACGCGGCGACTTCAAGTTCAACACCAATCACTACCCGGTACAGAACTACTACCTGCGCGCCATCGGCAAGGATGCCAGCGGCCGGGTCACCAACAAAACGATGGGCACCATCTTCACCAACCATGCGGACGCCTATGTAGCCGCCTGCAAGATGAAGTGATTTATCGGCGCCCCTTTGGCGCTCGCCATTGCCCGTCTCACTCGCTGCATTCCTGCCCTGCGGGAATGCAGCATTGCCTACCATGACCCAGTTATTCCTTGAACAAGCCCTCAACGGACTCCAATTCGGCCTCATGCTCTTCCTGCTAGCGGCCGGGCTGACGCTCGTCTTCGGCATCATGGACTGCATCAATCTGGCGCACGGTTCGCTTTACATGGTGGGCGCTTACTTCGTCGCGGCAGCCACGCAAGCGGCCGATTCGTTCTGGATTGGCCTCGCGACGGGGGTCGCTGGTGCCGCTGTCCTCGGTCTGCTGCTCGAACTGTCGCTGTTCCGCCGGCTGTACAAGCGAGACCACCTGTCGCAGGTGCTCGCCACCTTCGCCCTGATCCTGATCGCCAACGAAGCGGTCCGGGTGATCTGGGGCGCCCAGCCAGTAATGCTCAACCCGCCGGAGTCCCTTTCCGGCCCGGTGGTGATTTCACTCTTTGGCGATGAGTATTTCTACCCGGCTTACCGGCTGGTCATCATTGCCTTCGGCCTTGGTGTCGCCGGGATGCTTTACCTGCTCGTTGCCAAAAGCCGGCTCGGCATGTGGGTGCGGGCCGGCGCCTCGAATCGGGAAATGACCGAAGCCCTGGGCATCAATGTTCAGGGCCTGTTCACTGCCGTCTTTGTCTTCGGGGCTGCGCTCTGTGCCTTGGCCGGCGGCCTGCTCGGCCCCTTGCTGGCGGTTCAGGTCGGCATGGGGGAGAGCGTGCTGATCCTCGCTTTCGTCGTCATCATCATCGGTGGCATCGGCTCGATCCGGGGCGCCCTGGTCGGCAGTCTGATCGTCGGCTCGGTCGATACCCTCGGTCGGGCCCTGCTCCCCACCCTGTTGCGCGTCCTCCTGCCAGCCGACGCAGCCTCCACACTCGGCCCGGCGCTGGCCTCGATCCTCATCTACCTGCTCATGGCCGGCATCCTCTTCTTCAGGCCGCAAGGCCTTTTCCCGGCCCGCGCCTAATGGCTTTCTACCGTCCCGCCGCTTACCAAAAGCCCGTCGCCCTGGCCTTGCTGCTGACCCTGCTTGCCCTGCCGGCGGTGCTGTCGGCATTCGGCCAGGCGTTCTATATCGGCTTTGCCACCCGAATCCTGATCTTCGCCCTGGCCGCCTCCAGCCTCAATCTGGTACTTGGTTTCGGCGGCATGTTCTCACTCGGCCATGCCGCCTTTTTCGGCATTGGCGCGTACACGGCGGCCATCTGCCTGAGCAGCGGCATCTCCGATGCCCTGCTGGCCTTCCCGCTGGCCATGCTGGCAGCCGGACTTTTCGCATTGCTGGTCGGGGCCATCAGCCTGCGTACGCGCGGCGTCTATTTCATCATGATCACCCTGGCCTTTGCCCAGATGGCCTACTACCTGGTTATTTCGGCCCGCGCCTGGGGCGGCGACGATGGCCTGCCGCTGGTCAGCCGAATGACGCTGGGGGGCTTCAGCCTGGGCAGCGATGCCGCCCTGTATTACGCCGCGCTGGCTTGCCTGGCTCTGGTCATCCTTTTTCTCGGCCGGATGGCTGATGCCCGTTTCGGTCGGGTCATTCAGGCCATCCGCGAAAACGAGACACGGATGGAGGCGCTCGGCTACCCGGTTTTCCGCTATCGCCTCAGCTGTTTCATCCTCGGAGGCGCCCTGGCCGGCCTGGCCGGTGCCCTACTCGCTAATCTGACCGGGCTGGCCAGTCCCAACCTGCTGGTGTGGACTCAGTCCGGCACGCTCCTGATGATGGTTATCATCGGTGGTGTCGGCTATCTGTATGGCGGTCTGGTCGGCGCCCTGATCTTCCTCTGCCTTGAGGAGGTGCTGGCCGGCATCACGCTGCACTGGCACATCGGTCTCGGCCTGCTATTGCTGGCCATCGTACTGTTTGCCCCGAAAGGGGTGGCGGCATTGTTCGGGAAGCAACATGGCTGAGGCACTGCTCGAGGTCCGCCAGTTGTCGCGCCGCTTTGCCGCCGTCGAGGCGCTTAAGGACATCAATTTCAGCGTCGAGTCGGGCGAGGTTCACGCCCTGATCGGCCCCAACGGGGCGGGCAAGACAACGTTCATCCACCATGTTTCCGGTGCCCTGCAGCCGGATTCCGGCAGCATCCATTTTGCCGGCCGCGATGTCACCCGACTTTCCATGCATCAGCGGGTTGCCGCCGGCATGGCCCGCTCGTACCAGATCACCAATGTCTTTCTCGGCCTCACTGCCCTCGACAACGTGGCACTGGCCGTTCAAGGCAGAGGCGATGCCGGTAGCAGTTTCCGTTTCTGGCAGCCGGTACGCAACGAATCGGCCCTGTTCGACGAAGCGCACCTTCATCTGGCCCAAGTCGGCCTGGCACAGCGCGCCGGGACCGTCGCCGGCAATCTCGCCCATGGAGAACAGCGGGCGCTGGAACTGGCCATGGCCCTGGCTACCCGGCCAAAAATGCTGCTGCTCGACGAGCCCATGGCCGGTACCGGCCCCGAAGAATCGGCCCGCATGGTCGAATTGATCGAGCACCTTGCCCGCCATGTCACCATCCTCCTGGTTGAACACGACATGGCCGCCGTTTTCCGGCTGGCCGACCGCATTTCGGTACTGGTCAATGGTCAGCTGATCTGTACCGGCGAACCGGAGGCCGTGCGCGCCAACCCCGACGTGCGGCGTGCCTATCTCGGAGACCATCTGTGAGCGCACTGCTTGAAATCAGTGGCCTGGAGGTCGCCTATGGGCCGAGCCAGGTGTTGTTCGGCCTCGACCTCAGCCTGCAGGAGGGCGAAGCGGCCACCCTGCTCGGCCGCAACGGCATGGGCAAGACGACAACGCTGCGCGCCATCTGCGGGCTTGAGCCGGTCAAAGGCGGGAGCATCCGCTTCGCTGGCGAACGGATCGATGGCTGGCGACCGGACCGCATTGGCCGGGCCGGCATAGCGCTGGTTCCCGAGGGCCGCCAGTGCTTCCCGAATCTGACGGTCGACGAGCATCTGATCGCCTTTTACGCCAACCGGCGTAGCCTCGCCGAAGCGTGGACGCCGGCTCGCGTTTACCAACTTTTCCCGCGTCTGCACGAACGCGCGAAGAATCTCGGCAATCAGCTATCGGGGGGTGAGCAGCAGATGCTGGCGATCGGTCGGGCCCTGGTAACCAATCCGCGCTTGCTCATTCTCGACGAAGCGACCGAAGGACTGGCCCCGCTGGTCCGCGATGAAATCTGGTCCTGCCTGGCCCGCCTTCGGGCGGCCGGCCAAAGTATCCTGGTTATCGACAAATACGTCGAAAAGCTGATCACCCTGGCCGACCGGCACACCATCATCGAACGCGGCCGGGTCGTATGGCAGGGCAGTTCACATGAATTGGATGCCGATCACGGCATCTGGCACCGCTATCTCGGCATCTAGCGGCCAGTCGGTAATGCTTCCTGAAGCAGCGCAAACTCGCGATCAGCCAGAGCCTCGTCGCCCAGATTGAGGGCGACCAGCCGACGCAGGTGGGTAACGCTATCGAGATCGATATCGCGACAGGCCAAGCCGTAGCGATCGGTCAGATGACGAATGACCGTAACTTCCATACGGATGTTGGTTTCCCCCTGGTCAAGCCGGATGACCAATGGGCAGTTGGTGCCCACCGTCACGTACATGCTGCCCCGCGGACGGACCATGGCCCCCTTGAGCGAGAGGTCAATCACATCAACGGGCTGTGCACCATCGGGGAGTAACAGGCTGGCTTCAGCCTGGAAGGGAATGCGGGAAAACTTGCGGCGATTTTGCTGCATGGGCGTCTCCTCCTCTATTTTCCCTTCATATTACCCCAAAGTATCTTGTGCAACTGCAGCTGGAAACGGACGTTCAGGCCGTCTTCGAGAATCCAACCGGCCAGCAACTGCGGCTCGATCAGACCGCCGGCCGGCGACAGAAGTACCGGGCACAAGCGATCAATCTGCCTGTCGCGCAAGACCTCGCGCGCCCACTCATAGTCTCTGCGCGAAGCGATAACAATCTTGATCTCGTCACGGCGATTCAAGACCGCCAGATTGCTCCAGAGATTCTTGGCCGACTCACCCGAATCGGGTGCCTTGAGATCCATGATTCGCGCTACACGCTGATCAATCGCGGCAACATCCAGCGCCCCCGAGGTTTCGAGAGACACATCGTAACCGGCATCGCAAAGCGCCGTCAGCAGCCCCAGGCAATCCTTCTGCGCCAGCGGCTCACCGCCAGTGACGCAGACCTGACGGGCAGGGTATTTCGCCACCTCAGCCAGGACTGACTCAATGGTGGCGGGCTCACCCCCGGTAAAACTGTAGGTGGTGTCGCACCAGGTGCAGCGCAGCGGGCACCCGGTCAGACGAACAAATACAGTCGGCAGGCCGGCACGCGATGCCTCGCCCTGCAGGGAATAAAAAATTTCGGTAAGACGTAAAGGCAATTACTTCTTCTTCAAGCGATCGCGGGCCGCTTCGGCGGCCGGGGTGCCGGGAAATTTGGCAATCACCGTGTCGAGAGAACGCTTGGCAGCGGTCGGATTGTTCAATTCCTGCTGGCAGGTAGCAATGGCCAGCCAGGCATCCGGCGCCTTGGCGCTATCGGCATACTTGCCGGTCACCACGCTTTGGGCTTCGATGGCCCGCTTGCAGTCACGCTGCGCGTACCAGGCATTGCCGAGCCAGTACTGGGCATTGGGGGCGAGCGAACTGTCCGGATATTTCTGCACATAAGCACCAAAACCGGCAGCCGCTTCCTTGTACTTGCCGGCCTTGAACTGATTCAGCGCCGCTTCGTATTCGCTACCTTCCTTGGCCGGATCGTTGGCCGGCTTGGCGCTTGGGGCACTGTCCGGGGCGACCGGCGCAGCCGCCGTCGCTGCCGCTTCGAACTTGCGCAAACGCGTGTCGAGATCGAGATAGAAATCCTGCTGGCGCTTTCTGGCCGTCTCCAGCTCGTAACCGAGCGTTTCAATCTGGCCGCGCAGGCGGGAGATTTCCTCGGCCTGCTGCTGGATCTGGCCAGCCAGATCCAGCTGGGCCTTGGCCTGCTGGTCGAATCGCGCCTCCGCCTTGGCTTTCGCATCGGCGATCTGGCGACGGGCTTCGTCGTCATCAAACACGCCGGCCTGGGCCTGGAAAGCACCCAGCGCGGCAATGAAAAGGGCGATTCGAACCGGGCGCATGCTTAGAACTCGCCGCGACCGTCAGCCGCCTTGTAGAGAATGTCGGCACGACGGTTTTCCGACCAGGCGGCTTCGTCATGACCGGCATTCTTCGGCTTTTCTTCACCAAGGCTGACCGATTCAATCTGGTCATCCTTGACGCCGAGCAGGGTCAGCGAACGCTTGACGGCTTCGGCACGCTTCTGGCCCAGCGACAGGTTGTATTCGCGGCTACCGCGCTCATCGGTATTACCCTGGAGCAGAACCTTGAATCCCTTGTTGGCAACGAGATACTTGGCGTGGGCGGCAACCAGATCCTTGTAGTCGCCCTTCACTTCGTAGCTGTCGAGATCGAAGTAGATGCTGCGCTGCGACAGCTTGCTCTTCGGATCGGTCAGTTCGCGCGGCAGGCCGCTGGCGTCGAGACCACCGGCGGTCACCGGGGTAACGCCACTGCTCGAACCGCTGCGCGATTCGACCGGGGCGCCATTGGCATCATCGGGCAGCGGGGTGGTGGAACAAGCGGCCAACAGGACCGAAAGCAGGGCGGGGATAAGTAGTTTTTTCATGACGTTCTCCGGGTGGATGTCTGGATTATTGGAAGTAAGGGCCCCAGGCCGGTTCGCGGACATCGCCTGCTGCGACCGTAAGGCGTTGTTTGATCCTGCCATCGCTGGAGACAGCCGATAGTACGCCGCGCCCGCCGACTTCAGTGGCGATCAGGATCATGCGGCTGTTGGGGGCGAAACTGGGCGATTCGTCCTTGTAGGAATCACTCACCACCTGCACCTGGCGGCTGGCCAGGTCCATGATGGCAAGCTGGAAGCGGCCTTCGCGGCGGCTGATGAAGGCGAGGCTCTTGCCGTCCGGCGACGGACGCGGCGAAACGTTGTAGCTGCCCTCGAAGGTGACCCGGCGAACATCGCCACCGTTGGCACCAATCTGGTAAATCTGCGGGCTGCCACCACGGTCAGAGGTGAAATAGATCGTCCCGCCATCGGCCGAATAGCGCGGCTCGGTATCAATACCGGACGACTGGGTAATACGCTGCAGGCCGCTACCATCGGCATTCACCGAGTAGAGCTGGGAGAAGCCGTCCTTGGAGAGGACGACGGCCAGCTTGCGACCATCCGGCGACCAGCCCGGCGCTGAGTTGGAGCCCTTGAAATTGGCCACAATGTGGCGCTGACCGGAGGCTAGCGAGTGAACGTAGATGACCGGCTTCTTCTTCTCAAAGGAAACGTAGGCCAGACGACCCCCATCCGGCGACCACACCGGCGAAATGATCGGCTCGGTGGAAGTCAGGGCGGTGGCGGCATTCTGGCCATCGGAATCGGCAATCTGCAGCAGGAACTGACCGCGCGCCTTGACGACGTAGGCGATGCGCGTCGAGAAGACGCCTTTTTCACCCGTCAGTTTTTCATAAATATAGTCGGCAATGCGGTGTCCGGCAGCCCGCAACTGGGTACTGTTAGTGACGTAGGCAGCTCCGCCCAGCGATACGCCCTTCTGCGTGTCGTAGAGGCGGAAACGGGCCTCCATGCGACCGTCGGCACTGCGCGCGATGCTCCCGGCAGCCAGGGCATCGGCACCCCGGGCTTTCCAGTCGGCGTGATTGAGCGGCGCGTTTTCGTCAAAGCTCAGATTGCTGTGATCGATCAGCTTGAACAGCCCGCTGCGCTCAAGATCGCCCCGCACGGTCGATGTGATGACGCGGGAAGCGACCGGATCACCGGGAAAATCAACGATCGTCACAGGAATCCGGTTAGCGCCGGCACCAGTGATCTCGATCGAAAGCTGGGCCTGGGCCAGACCTGCGGCCAACAGGGAAAAAGCCAGAAAAAGGCGGCGGGAAATTCGGGACATTTCGTTCATTTTCAAAAGGATTCGCGCGATTTTACTCTTCAAACGGCTTGTATTTTATTTCCAGCGTTCGCTGGAAAAGTGACGGGTCGTCCGGCTTCGGCAAGGGTGATGATTTACGGATGGCACGCTCAATGGCGCTATCCAGTGCCAGATTGTTGCTGGAGCGCTTCAGCTTTACATCCAGGACGTCACCATTGGGCAACTGACTGACCTCGAACACGGCTTCCGGGTTGCCCTGAATGGAGGGGGGCAACATGATGTTGCCACGCACCTTGACACGAATCTTGGTGGCGTAGTCAGCCAGCCCGCGCTTGTTCGATGAGGCCCGCTGCTCGGACTCCGCGGCGGCAGCATTGGCCAGTTGCTGGGTATTGGGACGGGGCTTGAGGTCGGCCGTCTCGCGCGACAGTTCCTTGCTGAAATCGAACTTTGGCGGCTCCGGCTTCTTCGCTTCGGGCTTGGGCGGCTCGGGTTTCTTCTTCTCTTCCTTGACGACGATTTCCGGCTTTTTCACCACCGGCTCGGGCTTCGGCTCGACCTTCGGCTGCGGCTTTGGCTTTGGCTCGGGCTTCACTTCCGGTTCAGGCGGGCGCGCCGGCGGATGCACGACCTGCGCCGGCATGGGCCGTGGCGACCACAATTCGACCTCCATCACCTCCGGCTTGCTGCGTTTCCACTGCACCCCGAAGAAGAGGAACGCGAGCAGCGCCACGTGCACCAGGATGGTGAACGCCAGAGCGTACTTCTTGCCCGGTTCTTCAGGTTTGTCGAGGGTGATGTCCACTTTATTTACTGGCAGTTTCCAGGCCGACCTTGTCGAAGCCCATGCGCTTGACCTCATCAAGCACTTCGATGACGTTCTTGTACTGGGTTTCCTTGTCGCCGGCGATCAGCACGGCAATCGTTTCGTCAGCTGTCTTCAGCGCACCCAGTTCGCTCTTCAGATCCTTGATGCTGCGAATTTTGGTCGATTTGCCGTTGGCGTCGAAGACAGCCAGCCCGCCGTCGCTTTTCACTTCGACCTTGAGATATTTTGGCGGCTTCTGCGGTGCCGTGCCGGTGCTCGGCAGATCGACCGAACCGGTCGTCATCATCGGCGTCGCCACCATGAAGATGACGAGCAGGACGAGCATGACGTCGATATAGGGGACGACGTTGATTTCACTTTTCAGACGGCGCTGGCGCATGGCTTAACGGGTCTGCCGCTGGAGAATGTTGGAGAACTCCTCCATAAACGATTCGTAACGCGTCGCGAGACGATCGATGTCATGCGAGAAACGGTTATAGGCGAGCACTGCCGGGATCGCCGCGAACAGGCCGATAGCCGTAGCAACCAGCGCTTCGGCAATACCCGGCGCAACGGTGGCAAGCGTGGCCTGACCGACGTTCGACAAGCCACGGAAGGCATGCATGATGCCCCAGACCGTACCAAACAGGCCGATGTAGGGGCTGACTGAGCCGACCGAAGCGAGGAAGGAAAGGTGCGATTCGAGGGAATCCATTTCGCGCTGATAGGTGGCGCGCATGGCACGACGGGAGCCGTCGACAAAGTCCTTCGATTCAAGATTCTTCTGGCCGCGCAGCTTGGTGAATTCTCGGAAACCCGACTCGAAGATGCGCTCCATTGAGCCCGCATTGTGGCGGTCATTGACGGCACTGTTGAAGAGGCTGTTGAGATCACCACCAGACCAGAAGTCGCGCTCGAAGGTCTCGGTCTTTTCGCGCGCCTGCTTGACGGCGAAGAGCTTCATGAAAATGTAGTACCAGGACATGAAGGAGACCCCGGCGAGCAGGGCCATGACGGCCTGAACGACCGCGCTGGCCTGGAGAATGAGGTGGAGGATGGAAAGATCCTGGGTGACGTTCATTTCAGCGCTTCCAGTTTTTGGTGCAGAAAATCGGGGATGGCCGACGGCGTCATGGTGACCATGTTAACGCAGGCAATTTCAACAGTGCCGGTGACCAGTTCAACATCACCACGCCGCACATGCTGACGGAAGACGACGCGGACACGGGTCAGCTTCTCGACTTCGAGGCCGACCGTCAGTTCATCGTCGAGACGGGCCGGCTTGAGGTATTCGCAACTCGCCTTGCGAGCGACGAAACCAATGCCCGCCTCCGCGGCGAGGGCAGACTGATCATGGCCGGCAAAGCGCATCCACTCGGTGCGGCAGCGCTCGAAGAATTTGAGGTAATTGGCGTAATAAACGACGCCGCCAGCATCCGTGTCCTCGTAATAAACGCGGACTGGAATAGAGAAGGCATTGGGTTTCGGCTCATATTTCATCGCAGCATTTTACCTTGCGCCGCAACATTGTTTTGTAACGATCTGTTTCCAGAAAGATAATCACCTTTTCCCCGACGATCCATCAACCTTGGTCGGTCGCTTTACGCTTCGCCGAGCAAATCGCGGACGACTGCGCTGGCCGGCTCGGCCAGTCCGAGGTGGCGATAGACAGCTGGTGTGGCGATCCGGCCACGCAAAGTGCGCTGCAGGTAGCCCTGCTGGATCAGGTAGGGTTCAAGGACATCCTCGATGGTATCGCGTGCCTCGCCAATGGCCGCCGCCAGGTTGTCAACGCCGACCGGACCGCCACCGAACTTGTCGATAACGGCTGACAACAGCTTGCGGTCCATGATGTCGAGCCCGGCCGAATCGACGTCGAGCATGACCAGCGCGGCATCGGCCACGCCCCGGCTGATATTGCCGTCGGCCTTGACTTCGGCGTAGTCGCGGACGCGCCGGAGCAGGCGATTGGCGATGCGCGGCGTACCCCGCGAACGCTTGGCAATTTCGAAAGCCCCGTCCGGATCAATCGGCGCGTTGAGCAGCGAAGCCGAGCGGCTAACGATGCTCTTCAACTCTTCAGCCGTATAGAACTCGAGACGGGCAACAATGCCGAAGCGGTCGCGCAGCGGGTTGGTCAGCATACCGGCGCGGGTCGTCGCCCCGACCAGCGTGAACGGCGGCAGATCAAGCTTGACCGAACGGGCGGCCGGCCCCTCGCCAATCATGATGTCGATCTGGAAGTCTTCCAGGGCCGGATAGAGGATTTCTTCAACAACCGGGCTGAGACGGTGGATTTCGTCGATGAACAGCACGTCGTGCGGTTCCAGATTGGTCAGGATGGCGGCCAGGTCGCCCGCCCGTTCCAGAACCGGACCGGATGTCTGGCGCAGGTTGACGCCCATTTCGGCCGCAACGATATGGGCCAGCGTTGTTTTGCCCAGACCCGGCGGCCCGAAGAGCAGCACGTGATCGAGTGATTCGCTGCGCTGACGGGCTGCCTGGATGAAGATTTCGAGTTGCTCGCGGATTTTCACCTGACCGGTGTAGTCAGCCAGCCGCTTGGGGCGCAGGGCGCGCTCGAGCGCTTCTTCCTGGGCTGATTTCGCCGTGGGGGCGATGATCCGGTCGGTGACGGGGCCAAGCTTGTCAGTTTCTATCATGCGAGAGGTTCCTCACCAAGCCAGCGCTGCAGCAGCATGTCGCCAAGCGCCAGCAACACCGGACCAAGAAAGATGCCGATGAAACCGAAAACCAGCACCCCGCCAAGCACACCAAGCGCGATGAGCAGGATCGACAGGCCGGCACCACGGGCGATCAGGATCGGTTTCAGGAAATTATCGATACTGCTGATCACGAACAGACCGTAGAGCGCCATGAAAATCGCCCAGCCCGTCTGCCCCTCGCTGTACAGCCAGGCGGCCGCACTGCCCCAGATGAGCGGCGGACCAATCGGGATCATCGACAGGAAGAAGGTCGCAAAACCGAGCAGCATCGCTTGCGGCACGCTGGCGATCAGAAAGCCCAGCATCGCCACCGCACCCTGGGCGGCCGCCGTGCCGACAATCCCGAGCATGACGCCGACAACCGTGTCGCGAGCCTTGTCGAGCATGTTCTCGCCCAGCTCGCCACCTAGTTTGCGGGCACCGACGTAAAGCGCCTTGCTGATCGCCACGCCGTCGCGATACAGGAAAAAAGTAACGAAGAGGACCAGCGCCAGTTGCAACAGACCATTGGCGGCAATACCGCCGAGCGCCAGGGCAAATTGCCGGGCCGGGACGACGAACTGCCTGACCAGTGCGTCGAGTTCGTCTCGACTCCCGGCAATGCGCCCCCAGGTAACTTCGATTTCGACGCCAATGAAAGGTAGCCCGCTCAGCCAGCCTGGCGGCTTGGCCGGCAAGCCCTGTTCGATGTAGGGTTTGACGAACTCGATCAGGTTATCGGCACCATTGGCCAGCGACCCGGCCAGGATAAGGGTTGGCAGCAAGGTGACGAGAATCAGCGCCAGGGTCATCAACGAAGCCCCCAGCAGGGCACGCCCACCCAGTCGCGGCAGCAGCTTTTCGGCGTAGAAACGCCAGGTGCACATCCACACCACGAAAGCGAAGAGGACGGCCCCGATGAAGGGCAGCAGCACAGTGACACAGCCGATGATGAGCAGCACCACCAGCGCCATCTGCGCCAGCCGCTTGGGGTCGCTTTCTTCGATCATCGCATCAGACCTTTGACAACAGCTTGAGTGCAGCCCGGATGCCGTCCGAGGTGCCGATATCGGCCGGCAGCTGCTTCATCGCGGCAGCCGCTTCCTTCTCGTTGTAGCCGAGGGCAAGAAGGGCATTAGAAATATCCTGTTTGGTATCGGCGACGGCCGCGTGCAACGACACGCCGCCGACCGTGTCGGCGAGCTTGCCTTTCAGTTCCAGAAGCAGGCGCTCGGCCGTCTTCTTGCCGATGCCCGGGACCTTGATCAAACGACCGAGTTCCTGCTGCGCCACGGCAGCCGCCAGGTCGTTGACCGACAGCCCGGAGAGCACCGACAGCGCGGTGCGGGCACCGATGCCAGACACCTTGAGCAACTGACGGAAGGCGAAGCGTTCGGCCTCGGTCAGGAAGCCATAGAGAAAATGACCATCCTCGCGTACCGCAAAGTGGGTCAGCAGCATGACCTTCTCGCCATTCGCCGGCAGGTTGTAGAAGGTGCTCATCGGCACATCAAGCTCGTAGCCAACGCCGTTGAGGTCGAGCACGATCTGCGGCGGGTTCTTTTCGGCAATCAGGCCAGTCAGTCTTCCGATCATTTCGGGGCCATCTCTTTCTGGAGAAAGTACTGTAATTTCACACAGTCTATCATCCTACCAGCCGTCCACCACGAACGCTATAACCGGCCGTCGCCAGGGCACCCAGACCCTGGCCGCCATGCGCGTGGCAAATGGCGCAGGCCAGGGCGTCGGCCGCATCGGCCGCGGGCGCCCCGGTCAGGTTCAATAAACGAACGACCATCTCCTGCACCTGCTCCTTGGCTGCCTTGCCATGACCGACCACGGCCTGCTTGGTCTGCAGTGCCGTATATTCAGCCACCGGCAGTCCGGCATGGACCAGGGCGCTGATCGCGGCACCGCGCGCCTGCCCGAGCAAGAGGGTCGATTGCGGATTGACGTTGACAAAGACTTTTTCCACTGCCGCCTGATTCGGCGCGTAGGTGGCGATCACTTCGCTGATCCCGGCGAACAATGTCTTGATCCGATCGGGCAGCGATTCCTTATCGTTCGACTTGATGCAGCCGCTGGCAACATAGACCAGTTGTTTGCCGTGCATTTCGATGATGCCAAAGCCAGTCACCCGCAGGCCGGGGTCAATGCCAATAATGCGCGGAGTGAGAATGCTCATTTCGCTTTCGCCACCAGATAAACGCCACTGACGGCGACCAACATCCCAAATGCCGCAGTCAAGGTCAAGTTTTCACCGAAAATGACATAGGCAATCAGCGCCGTGGTTGGCGGTGTCAGGTAGAACAGCGCCGCAACATTGACCGCGCTGCCGCTGCGGATCAGCAAATTGAGCAGGCTGATGGCCCCCAGTGAGAGGACCAGCACGAGCCAGCCGAGGGCGAAGACAAACTCGCCACTCCAGTCAATCCGGTAATTCTCAAACAGGGCCACAGCCAGCGCGGTGACGATGGCCGTCGGGACGAACTGGATGACCGAACCGGTACGCAGGTCGAACTTCGGACAGAAACGTTTCTGATACAGCGTGCCGACAGTGATGCCGAGGAGGGCGACCACAGCCGGGATCAACATCGGGCCAAGCGCCCCCTCACCAAGTTTGCCGGAAACGACCAGGCCGACACCGAGTAAACCCAATCCCAAACCACCCCACTGGCGAGCACTCACTTTTTCGCCAAGCAGCCATCCCGCGCCAAATCCTGTCAGCAGCGGCTGCATGCCGACAACCAGCGCCGTCACCCCGGCCGGCAGGCCATGCTTGATGGCAACGAAGACACCGCCAAGATAAACCGCATGCACAAGTACGCCCGAGATGCCGATATGCAGCCAGTCGCGCCCCTTCTCCGGCCAGGGTGCCCGGGTCGCCAGCGCAATGACCAGCATCAGGGCAATGACCAGTCCGTAGCGTGTAAGCAAAAAAGAGAGCGGCTCGGCATGCGGCAGGCCGAGCTTGGCGCCGATGAAGCCGGTGCTCCACAGGAAGACAAAGAGAAGCGGATAAAAACGTTGCACGAGCACTCAGATCTGCAAGTCACCGCCGCACTGGCGGGTGGTTTCGAGCAGGGTTTCAGCCAGAATTCGGGCATCGCCGCTGGCCCGATGGCGTCGCATCGCGTGGCGCGTTTCAATGAGCGCCCGGGTCGGATGCCACAGGGACTTTGAGCAGTCGCTCAACAGTTCCCGCAGATCCTTGAGCTGAAAGGACGGGATCAGGCCGACTGCGTCGTACATCACGGCCAGCCAGACATAGTCATGCGCCCAGCCATCGCAATAGACCTTCTTGCCGTGCAGGCTCCGGTTCAGCGCAAGGCAGACTTCGGCGGCGGGCTTGCCATGGCTGGCAAGAACTTCGCGGGTAATGCCATGCACCTTCTCGGCCGAACTGTCCCAATGGGTCCAGCCCGGCTCGGGAAGGATCAGGGTGCAATACGACTCCCCATCCGGGGCAAAATAGCCGATCTCGACCGGATAGCTGCCGCGCCCGAACCCCGACGCTTCGATGTCGATGATGACGGGCAGCGGCATCGCCGGGAATCAGTCTTCGATCACGGCAGTGGTGTAGATTTCCTGCACATCGTCGAGGTTTTCCAGGGCGTCGAGCAATTTCTGCATCTTGACGCCTTCCTCTCCGGCGAAGACGTTTTCGCTTTCCGGCTTCATCGTCACTTCACCGAATTCCGGCTTGAAGCCAGCGGCCTCCAGGGCATCCTTGACGGCCATGTAATCGTTGGCCGGAGTAAGAACTTCGATCGACCCGTCGTCATTGCTCGTCACGTCGTCGGCACCGGCTTCAATGGCGGCATCCATGAGGGCCGCTTCATCGGTACCCGGCGCAAAGATCATCTGGCCGCAGTGCTTGAACTGGAAAGCCACGCACCCGTCGGAGCCCATGTTGCCGCCGAACTTCGAGAAGGCATGGCGAACCTCAGCCACCGTACGCACCTTGTTGTCGGTCAGGCAATCGACCATGATCGCCGCGCCACCGATGCCGTAGCCTTCGTAGCGAATCTCGATGTACTCGACACCCTCGAGTTCGCCCGTACCCTTCTTGATGGCGGTGTCGATCTTGTCTTTGGGCATGTTGACGCCCTTGGCCTTGTCGACCGCCACACGCAGGCGCGGATTGAAGTTGATGTCGCCGCCGCCCATCTTGGACGCAACGGTAATTTCCTTGGCAATCTTCGAGAAGGCGGCACCGCGCTTCTCGTCCTGGCGACCTTTACGGTGCTGGATATTGGCCCACTTGGAATGACCAGCCATGCTGTTTTCCCTGAATGCAAATAACGAAGAAGGCGAGATTTTACCCGCCAGATCGTTTCTCGTCAGGCCGGCGTCGACCCAATGCTGACGCGAATTCACAAAGTCGCGGCGGCGGATTGCTAGAATGCCGGGATACATTTCCCGCTGGAGCCTGTCGCCATGTCCGAACCCCTCTACCTCGCCAAATCCGAAGACGGTTATCCCGCCCTGCTGCCGCAGATGGCGAACCGCCACGGCCTGGTCACTGGCGCCACCGGCACCGGCAAGACCGTCACCCTGCAGTCGATGGCCGAACGTCTCTCCTACGCTGGCGTTCCCGTCTTCATGGCGGACGTAAAAGGCGACCTCTCCGGGATGGGCGCGGCCGGGGTGGTCACCCCGAAACTGGAAGCCCGTCTCAAGGATCTTGGCCTCGAAGGCTTCGCCCCCTACGCCAACCCGGTCGCTTTCTGGGATGTCTTTGGCCAGGGTGGCGTGCCGGTCCGTGCCACCATTTCCGACATGGGTCCGCTACTTCTCTCCCGCCTGCTCAACCTCAACGAAACCCAGGGCGGCGTCCTCCAACTGGTCTTCAAGATCGCCGACGACCAGGGCCTGCTCCTGCTCGACCTCAAGGACCTGCGGGCCATGGTCCAGCACGTCGGCGACAACGCCAAAAGCTTCACCACCGAATACGGCAATGTCGCCTCGGCCTCCATCGGCGCCATCCAGCGCGGCCTGCTGACCCTCGAAGAGCAGGGTGGCGACGTTTTCTTCGGCGAGCCGATGCTCAATATCAACGACCTCATGAAGGTCGACGAAAACGGTCGTGGCGTCATCAATGTGCTGGCCGCTGAAAAACTCGTTCAGGCTCCGGCGCTCTATTCAACTTTCCTGCTCTGGCTGCTCTCCGAACTGTTCGAGCAATTGCCGGAAGCCGGCGATCTCGACAAACCAAAGCTCGTCTTTTTCTTCGATGAAGCCCACCTGCTGTTCACCGATGCCCCGCAAGCCCTGACCGACAAGGTCGAGCAAGTCGTCCGCCTGATCCGCTCGAAAGGCGTCGGCGTCTACTTCGTGACGCAGAACCCGCTCGATGTCCCGGAAAAAATCCTCGGCCAGCTCGGCAACCGCGTTCAGCACGCTCTGCGCGCCTTCACTCCGCGCGATCAGAAAGCCGTTCAGTCGGCCGCCGAAACGATGCGACCCAACCCGAAATTCGATGCCGCCACGGCGATCACCGAACTTGGCGTCGGCGAGGCGCTGGTTTCCTTCCTCGATGAAAAAGGCCGGCCAAGCATGGTCGAACGCGGCTTCATTTTCCCGCCCGCTTCCCGCCTCGGCCCGCTGACTGCCGACGAACGCCAGGCCATGATCAAGGCATCGCCCATGCTCGCCACCTACGGCCAGACCGTGGACCGCCAATCGGCCTACGAAATCCTGCGCGGCAAACCAGCCAGCGCACCGGCCGCTCCGGGGGCCATCCCGGCCCCACCCGCTGGCGGCAACATCAATGACAATGACTGGGGTAACAGCGCCAACCAGCCCGCCGCCCGCCGCGAACCAGCCCCGCAGCCGCGCCAACCCGAAGCCGCACCACAGACATCAGGCGGCATTTTCGGCACCATCGGCGACATGCTCGGCGGCACCACTGGCCCCCGTGGCGGCCATCGCGAAGGTGTACTCGAAAGCGCCGCCAAGAGCGCCGCACGCGGCGTCGCCGGTACGGTCGGCCGGGAAATCGGCAAGCAGATTTTACGCGGCGTGCTGGGCTCGATTCTGGGCGGAAGGCGCTAAAACAGCACACCAACAACAAAGGCCACCCAGAGGGTGGCCTTTGTCTTTGCGGCGCAGAAATTACTTGGCGGTAATCGTGGCATCCTCGATCAACAGCGGATACAGGTAGCCACTGCCGAAATCGCGATTCACGGCAGCAACGCCGGAAATGCTGATCTGGTCACCGACCTTCGCCGTCTGCTGGCTGGTGATGGTCAGATCGCCGGTCGTCGCATCGCCGCTGCCGTCCTGAATGTGCAGGAAGTTGCGGCCCATGATGCCGTTATTGACCTTGACCACCTTACCCGTGGCCTTGACCGTCTTGCCGGCGAGCGACGCCTTGCTTTGATTGATCGAAGCAATGGTCGCCGGGCTGTCAGCTGCCGTGGCCATGTTGACGCCCGTCAGACCGATACTGGACAAAAGGGCGATGAAGGCGATGGATCGGATATTCATGAAAACTCCTGTGAAAACACGATGGCAGAAAGTCTCCCACGCTGCCGGATGCAGGCGAAGGCTGCCGGAAACGCATGATAAGGCCAGGCAGCGCGTTCTAGCGGCAACTTTTCAGGGTCAGTCACTTTCCCCGCCCATCCCTGCAGGCCGCCCTTGTCGCGATGACTGAATCAGGCCGGCCAGACTTTCCCACTGATGCACGCTGAGTCCGAACAGAATCAGCCCGGTCCCCAGCCACAGGCGCAGGCCGATACTTTCATCGTTCAGCCAGTGGCCGAGAAGCAGCGCGATCACCGGCGTAATCAGCGTGATCAGGGCTATTTTGGCCGTTTCGAGGTGCTTGATCACGTAGTAATAGAGCGCGAATCCGATCACCGAACCGAAGACCCCGAGATAGACGATGGCCGCCCCGGCGCGAGGCGGCACCATGTCAGGCAACTGTCCGTCGGTGAACCACCAGATCAGGCCGAAAAAAGGCAGCGAGACGGTCAGCGTCCCCACCGTGGTGGCCAGGGGCGGGCTGTCGTCGCCGATGTGCTTGAGCCAGACCAGGCAGCCGGAATAGATGAAAACAGCGATGACCAGCGCAATCAGCCCAGCCAGCGCGTTTTCATGCGCCAGGCTATCGCCGTGAATAAATATGGTGGCCAGCCCGCCAGCGCCGAGCAGCATGCCAAGGAGCTTAAGGCGTGTCAGGGAGCGCTCACCGAGAAACAAGGCGGCAAGCAGCCCGGCGGCCAGCGGCGAAAGACCGAAGAGGACTGAAATCAGGCCGGAATGCACATAGCGGGCCGCCCAGTAGGTGAGGGCCATCGCCACAAACAAGCCCAGACCACCGACCAGATAGGCGCGCCGCGCCCGGCCATGGAGGGGAAAGCGGATGCGCCAGACGATAACGATCAAGGCCGCAACAACGGCGCCAATCAGCATGCGGGCGAAAACGGCGAGGGCAAAACTGGCCCCCTGGGTACTCCACTGGATAGCCAGCGGCGTGGTGGACCAGATCAGGATGATGCCGAGATAGGCGATGGGAATGGACACAGACTTCTCCTCTTCAATTCGGTTGCGGCGAGGGTGGATGCAAGTCAGTCTGGGCGAGACGCTCCCAGTCTTCAGACAGAGTCATAGGGCAGGCAGATTGGGCAATACGGGTCATGGCACTTCCTTTCAACGAGGGATAAACAAAGGGCAAACAAAAAGGCCGCGGGGTTTTAAGTCCGCGGCCTTTGCTGAAATCTTGGGAGAAAACGACTACTTCACCCCGGCCCCGGACGAGCGACAACGTGCCAAGCGCGCAGAATGCGGCGGCAGGGAGTTTTCGGAACGAGGAACGAAACCATTGAAGTCATGCCCCGATTCTGATGGCATGCAGCACAGTCCGTCAAGGGCCGTCGAGCACGAGACCAAATAGCCCGTAAGTCAGTCATCAAGCCAGCGTAAAATAAGCGTTTTCTGATTTTCCTTGGAGCCTTCCATGAAAACAATTATTGCCATCACCTTGATGCTGGCCGCCTTGCCCACCGTCGCCCAGGATATCGGCGCGCTCACCGCCGAAACGAAAAAATCGGTGCTGCCGCTTGCCCCCAAGGTCGTCGCCGCGATGCAGGAAGCCGTTGCCGAGAAGGGCGTGGCCGGGGCGATTCCGGTATGCAAGGAGCAGGCGCCGGCCCTTATCAAGGAAAAACGCGCCGAGACGGGCTGGGATATTCGCCGGGTCAGCCTCAAGACACGCAATGCCGAGCGCGGCACGCCCGACCTTTGGGAGGTTCGCCAGCTGGCCGACTTCAATATCCGCGCCGCCAATGGCGAGAAGATCGACACGATGGAAAAGAGCGAGATCGTCAACATCGACGGCAAGCCGGTCTTCCGTTACATGAAGGCACTTCCGGTTGGCGACGTTTGCCTGAAGTGTCATGGCCCGGCCGATGGTCTTGAAGCCGGCCTGAAAGCCAAGCTGGCCGAGAGCTACCCGCACGACCAGGCGACTGGCTACACCAAGGGGCAGATTCGCGGCGCTCTGACGGTCAAGCGGCCACTGTAGGAACGACCGCCCCTCGTCGGTGACGGGGCGGGAAACTCCTTGTTGCCAAGCTGGCGATCCACCCTTCTAATGGAGGCCGGACAAGGGTGAAGGAGTCGTGTTGGAAAAATCGAATGCGTATGGCGCAGGTCTGGCGCTGATCGCCGCGCTGGGCTTTTCGCTCAAGGCGATTTTCGTCAAGCTGGCTTATCCATATGGTGTCGATGCCATCACCCTGCTCGCCCTGCGCATGGGTTTCGCGCTGCCGGTCTTTCTCTGGGTCGGACTGGCCGGACAGAGGGCGGGCAGCAACCTGACGCAAGAGGACTGGCTGAGGCTGTTTGCCCTCGGCTGTCTAGGCTACTACGGCGCGAGCATTCTCGACTTCTGGGGACTGGAAT